>NZ_JAFLRJ010000901.1 GCF_017315755.1 Streptomyces beijiangensis | reverse complement strand
GTGGTGGTCCGGGGCGCGGCGGAGTCCGTGGTGCTGCGCGGGCTGCCCGAAGGCACCGCCCTGCACATCGAGACGGAACAGGGCCCCGCCCTGAGCCACGCCGACCTCGGCCGACTGCCGCTGGGCGTCCACCGGTTACGGGCCCGCGCTCCCGACGGGCGCGACGCCGAGGCCACGCTGGTCGTCGCCCCCGAGCGCGTACCGCAGCCGCCCGACCGCAGCCACGGCTTCCTGGTCCAGCTGTACTCCCTGCTCTCGGCCCGCTCCTGGGGCATGGGGGACCTCGGCGACCTGGCCGAGCTCGCCGCCTGGTCGGGGCGGGTGCACTCCGCCGGCTTCGTACAGGTCAATCCGCTGCACGCCGCCGTGCCGGGAGCGCCCACCGACCCGTCCCCCTACCGC
>NZ_JAFLRJ010000900.1 GCF_017315755.1 Streptomyces beijiangensis | reverse complement strand
CAGGGCTATTCAGAAACGACGTATGGGACGGGCCGGCAGTTTGAGTTGGTGCAGGACATCGGTCGTGTTTACCGGGCCCGTCGTATCGACCCTCAGCAGTAAGCCCCCCAGTCGGAGCGGCCCCGGATACGTCGCCTTGACCGTGGCGATGCGGGCCGCGAGTTCCTCAGGGGCGGGGTCGGCGTCCAGGTGGCCCGGGTGGCGGGTGCGTGCGTGGAAGCGGTGGGCCGCCGTCGCGGGGTCGATGTCGCAGTGGATCTCGATGAGTCGGGCGTTGAGGGTGGCCAGACGTTGCGGGGCCGAGGTGTGGTGCCACCAGTTCACCAGGATCGCGTACGGAAGGGATTCGGCCAGCGCGAAGAGCACGTCGTCCGCGGCGCGGCTGAGCCGGTGGCGCCAGGTGGCGTCGCCCACGCCCAGGGCGTCGTAGAGCGACTCCAGGATGGTGTCCTTGTCGATGACGGGCCAACCGAGTTGCGGAGCAAGGCTGTTGGCCAGGGTGGTCTTTCCGCTCGCGGGGAGGCCGGAGATGATCAGGAACGTGCGCTCGGGCTCGGTATTCACCGCGAGGAGATTACTTGCGGTCGTCCTGCCGCCTGCCACCCGCCTGCCCGGTGCCGAAACCCCTGTGCTCCCGGCGGTAGCGGCGCTCGAAGCGGTTCTGGGAGTCGCGGCGGTCGCGATAGGCGCGGTACTCGTCGTTGCGTGTGCGGCCGCGGCCGCCCGGGCGGCCGTAC
>NZ_JAFLRJ010000899.1 GCF_017315755.1 Streptomyces beijiangensis | reverse complement strand
GCCGCTCCGTACCCGAGGGCGAGCCCGGGTATCAGCCACCACCAGCCGTCCGCCCCGCCCTCATCGGGGCGGGCGGGCGGCCGGCCGGGGCCGAGCAGATGGTGCCGGTCCAGCAGGTCGAGCACCCCCGCAGGGACCCGGTGCCAGCGGATGTCGTCGTCGTTCACGATCGAGGGGTCCGAGCGGACCCAGACCGTGTCCGACGAGGCGTCCTCGGGCGCCATCACCTGGTCCTGCTGCTCGATCGCGGTGTCTCCGCCGGGCGCCCGGTCGGTCTGCGGCCAGCCGCCGACCCCGCTCAGCCCCCACACCACGGTCGCCCGCACGGTGGGCTCGAAGCCCTCCGGCACGTGCTCCGTATGCGCGTTCTGCGGCCGCATCATGGCCGACAGCACCGCGAAATCGGGATCGCGTTCACTCAGCGAGGCCGGCGACCCGCCGCCCATGGGGATGACCAGCGCCAGGTCCGGAGGCCGCTGCCGGGCCGCCGC
>NZ_JAFLRJ010000898.1 GCF_017315755.1 Streptomyces beijiangensis | reverse complement strand
CCGTGCCACCGGGTGATCGGGGCCGACGGAGCGCTGCGCGGGTACGCGGGCGGGCTGGAGCGGAAGCAGGCGCTGCTGGAGCTCGAAGGGGCGCTGGTGGCGTGAGCTCCGGGCTCTTCCCGATGCCACGCGAGCGGGCCGAGGTCGCGCCCGGGGCGGTGCATGTGCCCGGGTGGCTTCCGGTGGAGCGGCAGCGGGAGTTGGTCGGGGCGTGCCGGGAGTGGGCGCGGGGGCCGGTGCCGATGCGGCACACCGCGCTGCCGGGTGGTGGCGTCATGTCGGTGCAGACGGTGTGTCTGGGGTGGCATTGGCAGCCGTACCGCTATGTGCGTGTGGCCGGTGATGTGAATGGGGAGCGGGTCGCCGAACTCCCGGGGTGGCTGGTGGAGTTGGGGCGGGCGGCTGTCGCGGAGGCCTATGGGG
>NZ_JAFLRJ010000897.1 GCF_017315755.1 Streptomyces beijiangensis | reverse complement strand
GGATCAGGCCCTGGGGCGGGCGTCCGGATCCGTCAGGTCTATCAGGCGGCAGACCATCTCGATGTCGATCTTCACCTGGGCGATCGACGCCCGGCCCGACAGCCACGTGATCAGCGCCGAGTGCCAGGTGTGCTCGATCACCCGGACCGCCGAGAGCTGCTCGGGGGTCGGGTTCTCCAGGCCCATCGCGTCCAGGATGATCACCGTCGTCTGGCGCGAGACCGTGTCGACCTCGGGGCTCACGCTGCGGTCCGCGAAGGTCAGGGCCCTGACC
>NZ_JAFLRJ010000896.1 GCF_017315755.1 Streptomyces beijiangensis | reverse complement strand
CCAGGTCGCCGCCGACCTGGGCGCCCACGCCGTGCACTGCTTCAGCGGCGTCACCCCCGAAGGAACCGACCCCGACACCGCCTGGAAGCGCCTCGCCGAAGCGCTCACCCCGGTCATCGACACCGCGGCTGCCGCTGGGATCCCCCTCGCCGTCGAACCCGAACCCGGCCACCTCCTCTCTTCCCTCGCCGACTTCCACCACCTGCGCCGCACCCTCGGCGACCCCGAGCCCCTCGGCCTCACCCTCGACATCGGCCACTGCCAGTGCCTGGAGGAGGCCTCACCCGCCGAGTGCATACGCGAGGCGGCGCCCTGGCTGCGGCATGTCCAGATCGAGGACATGCGGCGCGGCGTCCACGAGCACCTGCCCTTCGGAGACGGCGAGATCGACTTCCCGCCCGTACTCGAAGCCCTTGACGACACCGGCTATCAGGGGCTCACCGTCGTCGAGCTGCCCCGCCACTCCCACGCGGGTTCCGAGCTGGCCCGTACCTCACTGGACTTCCTCCGCAAGGCGGCCCCGTCATGCCGATGACCCGCAAGGAACTCGACTCCCAGCTGGGCGGGGCGGCCAGAGCCTGGCTCGACGAGGCGCTCGCCGAGGCCGAACAGGCGGCCCCTGTATGGGAGATGCGGTTCGCGACCGCGGCCCGCGAGTGCAGCCAGGAGCACGCGGGCACCGTCCGCGCCCTCCTCCTCGCCGAAGCCGGCGCCGACACGGCCACCCTCACCCGGCTCTACCAGCAAGGTTCGGCGGTCGAACGCAGGGACGTGCTGCTCGCCCTCCCGTACCTCCCCGGCCTCGGCCCTTCCGCGCTTCCCCTCGTGGAGGACGCCCTGCGCACCAACGACCTCCGCATCATCGCCGCTGCCGTCGGCCCCTACGCCGCCACCCACCTCGACCCGCACGCCTGGCGGCACGCCCTCCTCAAGTGCCTGTTCACCGGAGTCCCCGTCGACGCCGTCGCGGCCCTTCCCGCCCGCGCCCACGGCGACACCGAACTCGCCAGGATGCTCCGCGACTTCGCCGCCGAACGCACCGCGGCCGGCCGCGCGGTCCCCCTCGACCTCGACCGAGTCCTGGCCCTGACCGTCCCGGAGTAGGAGTCCCGCCGATGCGCATCTTCGACCCGCACATCCATATGACCTCCCGCACCACCGACGACTATCAGGCGATGTACGACGCGGGGGTGCGCGCCCTCGTCGAGCCGTCCTTCTGGCTCGGCCAGCCCCGCACCTCGCCGGCCAGCTTCTTCGACTACTTCGACGCGCTCCTGGGCTGGGAGCCCTTCCGCGCCTCCCAGTACGGCATCGCCCACCACTGCACGCTCGCCCTCAACCCCAAAGAGGCGAACGACCCCCGCTGCACCCCCGTGCTCGACGAGCTGCCCCGCTATCTCGTCAAGGACAATGTCGTCGCTGTCGGCGAGATCGGCTACGACTCGATGACCCCGGCCGAGGACACCGCTCTCGCCGCCCAGCTCCAACTGGCCGCCGACCACGGGCTGCCCGCCCTGGTCCACACCCCGCACCGGGACAAGCTCACCGGTCTGCACCGCACCATCGACGTGATCCATGAATCGGACCTCCCCCCGGACCGCGTACTGCTCGATCACCTCAATGAGACAACCGTAGAGGCCGCCACTGACAGCGGCTGCTGGCGCGGTTTCTCCATCTACCCCGACACCAAGATGGACGAGGACCGCATGGTCGCGGTCCTGCGGACGTACGGAACCGAGAAAGTCCTGGTCAACTCGGCCGCAGACTGGGGCAAGAGCGACCCGCTCAAGACCCGCGCGGTCGGCGACGCCATGCTGAAGGCGGGCTTCGGCGAGGACGACGTCGACCAGGTCCTGTGGCGCAATCCGGTCGCCTTCTACGGCCTCAGCGGACGCCTGCGCCTGGACGTCGACGAGCCCCGGCAGCCCACCCACGAAGGCAACTCCATCCTCCGCGGAGGTGCCTGACCCATGCGCTTCCGGCACCCCGACGGTTCGACCGTCCATCTCGCGTACTGCACCAACGTCCACCCCGCCGAGACCCTCGACGGCGTACGCGACCAACTCCGCGACCACTGCGAACCCGTACGCAGACGACTCGGCCGCGACCGCCTCGGCATCGGCCTCTGGCTCGCCAGGAACGCCGCGAGGGCCCTGATCACCGACCCGGCCGCGCTGCGCGGACTGCGCGCCGAACTCGACCAGCGCGGCCTGGAGGTCGTCACCCTCAACGGCTTCCCCTACGAGGGATTCGGCGCCGAAGAGGTCAAGTACCGCGTGTACAAGCCCGACTGGACCGACCCCGAACGCCTCGCGCACACCACGGATCTGGCCCACCTCCTCGCGGCCCTGCTCCCCGACGACGTCACCGAAGGCTCCATCTCCACCCTCCCGCTCGCCTGGCGCACGGACTTCGACGACACGGCGGCCGACGCGTCCCGCACCGCGCTGACCACCCTCGCCGGCCGCCGTGTCGTCGAAGT
>NZ_JAFLRJ010000895.1 GCF_017315755.1 Streptomyces beijiangensis | reverse complement strand
CGACAGGTGACCGACGGGGAGGCCGACCTGGCCCTCGGACGGCGGCGCCCCCAGGGGCGCGGCGCCTGGCCGCTGCATGCCAGGGCAGGCAATCTCGCCCTCTCCCGGATGCTGCGCACCCGTACCGGAGTGCAGCTGCGCGACCTCGGGCCGATGCGGGCCGCACGGCGCGAGGTGCTGCTCTCGCTGGGCCTCACCGACCGGCGCAGCGGCTATCCGCTGGAGATGGTCGTACGGGCGGCCGACGCCGGCTGGCGGATCGCCGAGAGCGACGTCCCGTACCTGCCGCGTACGGGAAAGTCCAAGGTCACGGGCACCTGGCTGGGCACCTGGCAGGCCGTCGCCGACATGCGCGCGGTGCTGGGCGGGGCGGTCGCCCGGTGACCACCCTGCTCATCATCGCCAAGGCGCCGGTGCCGGGGCGCGTCAAGACGCGGCTCACCCCGCCCTGGACCCCCGAGCAGGCGGCCGGGCTGGCCGAGGCCGCGCTCACCGACACCCTCCACGCCGTACTCGACTGCCCCGCACAGCGCCGGATCCTGGTGCTCGACGGAGCCGTCGGGGCCTGGCTGCCGCCGGGCTTCGAGGTCGCCGCACAGAGCGGGGGCGGCCTCGACGAACGCCTCGCCGCCGCCTTCGCACTCTGTACGGGGCCCGCGCTGCTCGTCGGCATGGACACCCCGCAGATCACCCCCGCTCTGCTGGCCCCCGCACTGGACGGCTGGGACGACTGCGACGCCTGGTTCGGTCCGGCGTACGACGGCGGCTTCTGGGCGCTGGGCCTGGCCGAACCACGCGGGGACCTGATCCGCGGTGTCCCCATGTCGACACCGGTCACCGGCGCCGTGCAGCGCAAGCGGCTGACCGACGCCGGGCTCACGGTCCGCGACCTGCCGCCGCTGCGGGACGTCGACACCGACGCCGACGCCCGGCTGGTGGCGGCCGAATTCCCCCACACCCGTTTCGCCGCAGCGCTCGGCGCCGCCGCGTGAGCGCCCCTGTGCGGCCCCTACAGCCCGTACAACCCGTGCAACCCGTGCAGCCCGTGCAGCAGCGGGCCTGGCTGGCCGACCCGTACGCGGACGCCCTGCGCACCGGCCGAGGTCCGCTCTTCCTGCGCAGGGCCGACGGCTGGCTGCTGCCCCTGGAGGTGGAGCGCTGGTGCGCGGAGGCGGACCGCGCCGACATGTCCGTACTCGGCCGATGCGAGGGCTCGGTCCTGGACATCGGCTGCGGTCCTGGACGGCTGGTCGCCGGTCTCGCGGCGCTCGGTCACCGGGTCCTCGGCATCGATGTGAGCCCGGCAGCCGTCGACCGTACGACCAGAGAAGGCGGAACCGCCCTCTGCCGGTCGGTCTTCGAGACGCTGCCGGGCGAGGGCCGCTGGGGCACGGCCCTGCTCGTCGACGGCAACATCGGCATCGGCGGCGACCCGCGGGCCCTGCTCCTGCGCGCGGCCCAACTCGTGGCCCGGGACGGCCTGTTGCTGGTGGAGGCCGCCCCGGTCGAGGTGGACGAGCGGGTTCTCGTCAGGGTCGACGACGGCCGCGGCGGAAGCGGCGCGGAGGACTTTCCCTGGGCACGCGTCGGCGTACAGGCAGCCCTCGGCCATGCCCGCGCCACCGGATGGACCGGAGCCGGCGCATGGCAGGAGCAGGGCCGCCGGTTCGTCGCACTACGGCNNCGAACCGGCCAGCCACACCGCCGCATCGAGCGGATCCCCCACTCCGGCCAGCAGCCAGCCCCCGAGCCCGATCGCCAACAGTCCTACCGCTCCCACAATCTGACGCACCATCACAGCACCTCCAGCCGGGTGACCCACTTGGTCTGCAGTACACCGGGCCGGTTCGGCGCGATGATCCGCGCGGGGAACCCGTGGTCGGGCGTGAGAACGGCTCCGTTCAGCCGCAGCGCCAGCAGCGTCAGCGGATCCCTCGCGTACTCGCGGCCCATCTCCATCACCCGGTACGCGCCCCGGTGTTCGAGCGATACGACCCGCAGCCCGGCCCC
>NZ_JAFLRJ010000894.1 GCF_017315755.1 Streptomyces beijiangensis | reverse complement strand
GCTGGCCCGCGCCAGCGCCTCCGTCGCCTCCAGCGTGCGCGTCCGCAGGGACGTACCGCAGGCCGTGGCGGGTGCGTCTCCCGCCGGCGGGAACCAATGGGTCCGGTCGAGGCTCGCGGGAGCACTCGTCTGAATGACCGTCATATCGCGCTGAACTCCTTTCTGGCTGGTCGGCTGCCGAGCGTCTCGCGACATGCCTGGGAGACCCACCGG
>NZ_JAFLRJ010000893.1 GCF_017315755.1 Streptomyces beijiangensis | reverse complement strand
GCTCCGGGGGCCGCCCCTGCTCGGTGCAGACCGGCTCGGTGTCAGCTGTTGGAGCAGCTGTTTCCGAACGCCGGGTTGAGCAGAGCGATCACGTTGATGCTGTTGCCACAGGCGTTGACCGGCACGTGGATCGGGACCTGCACCACGTTGCCCGAAAGGACGCCCGGGGAGTTCGAGGCCTCGCCCTGGGCGCCGGAGTCGGCGATCGCCGGGGTGGCCGCACCCAGAGCCATGACGAGTCCGG
>NZ_JAFLRJ010000091.1 GCF_017315755.1 Streptomyces beijiangensis | reverse complement strand
AGGCCACGCCGGACCAGCCGGAGCTCGCAGCGAAGCTGCAGCGGGCCGGCTGGTCCGGCGTGGCCTGGCGCAATCTGACGGGCGGGATCGTCGCGCTGCACCGTGGCACCAAGAGCTGAAGGCGTTAAGGCGTTAAGGCGTTACAGCTACAGGGTCAGCAGGTAACGGTGGCCCCGCTCCTGCGACTTCGGCAGGACGAAGGTCTCCGCGAGGTCCATGCCGAGCCGCCGCGTCACCGCGATGGAGCGCTCGTTACGGGCGTTGACCATCGCGTGCACCTGTTCGACCCCCGCGTCCCGCACCCGCTCCAGGGTGGTGCGGGCCGCGGCGGTGACGTACCCCTTCCCCCAGTACTGCCGGCCGAGCCGCCAGCCGATCTCGATCTCGCCCACCGGGCCGAACTCCGGGTGCGGCCACGGCTGGGCGCCGGTGAAGCCCACGGCCGTGCCCTCCGCGTCGACCATCGTCCAGAGACAGAAGCCGTGTTCGGCGTCGTGCCTGCGCTGGCGGGCGGTCAGTTCCTCGTACACGGAGAGCTCGGCGTTCTTTCCGCCGTGGAACTCCATCACCTCCGGATCGGCGAAGAGCCGGTGCCAGGCGAAGGCGTCCTCCTCGGTCGGTACACGCAGCGCTACGGCAGGCAGAGCGGCAGACTGGGTCACTTCGTACTCACCCTTCGGAATTCCGATCACGGGACCCCCATAGACTGCCCATGACCGGTGCCGATCGGCACGCGAATTCGAGTCTTCGGGAGAACCCGCCGTGACCGAGCCCCTCTCCGAACACAGTGCAGATGTGATCGTCGTCGGGGCAGGCCCAGCCGGCTCCACCACTGCGTACTACCTGGCCAAGGCCGGCCTCGACGTACTTCTCCTGGAGAAGACCGCCTTCCCGCGCGAGAAGGTCTGCGGCGACGGCCTCACCCCGCGCGCCACCAAGCAGCTCGTCTCGATGGGGATCGACATCTCCGAGGAGGCGGGCTGGCTGCGCAACAAGGGCCTGCGCATCATCGGCGGCGGTGTGCGCCTCCAGCTGGACTGGCCGGAGCTCGCCTCCTTCCCCGACTACGGTCTGGTGCGCAAGCGCGACGACTTCGACGAGCAGCTGGCACGGCAGGCGCAGAAGGCAGGCGCCCGGCTGCACGAGCGCTGCAACGTCGGCGCCCCGATCATCGACGACCGCACGGGCCGCATCACCGGCGTCCACGCCAAGATGGGCGAGGAGAAGACGCCCGTCACCTTCCACGCGCCGCTCGTGGTCGCCGCCGACGGCAACTCCACGCGTCTGTCGGTCGCGATGGGCCTGCACCGCCGCGAGGACCGCCCGATGGGCGTCGCGGTCCGTACGTACTTCACCTCGCCCCGCCATGACGACGACTACCTGGAGTCCTGGCTGGAGCTGTGGGACCGGCGCGGCGAGCAGGACCGGCTGCTGCCCGGCTACGGCTGGATCTTCGGCATGGGCGACGGCACCTCCAACGTCGGCCTCGGAATTCTCAACTCCTCGTCCGCCTTCAAGGAGCTGGACTGGCGCGAGGTGCTGAAGGCCTGGTGCGCCTCGATGCCGGCGGAGTGGGGTTACGTACCCGAGAACATGACGATGCCGATCCGCGGCGCCGCCCTGCCGATGGCCTTCAACCGCCAGCCGCACTACACCAAGGGCCTGCTGCTGGTCGGTGACGCGGGCGGTCTGGTGAACCCCTTCAACGGGGAGGGCATCGCATACGCCATGGAATCAGGGCAGATCGCCGCCGATGTGATCGTCCAGGCGCACGCCCGGGCGACCGACGCGCAGCGCGAACTGGCGCTGCAGAGCTACCCGAAGATTCTCAAGGAGACCTACGGCGGGTACTACACGCTGGGCCGCGCTTTCGTGAAGCTGATCGGCAACCCGAAGGTCATGAAGATCGCGGCACAGCGCGGTCTGACGCACCCGGTGCTGATGAAGTTCACGCTGAAGATGCTGGCGAACCTGACCGACCCGACGGGCGGCGACGCGGCGGACCGGATCATCAACGGCCTCTCGAAGGTGGCTCCGAAGGCCTGAGCGGCCACGCCAGGTCCGTGCCGGGGGGCAAGTCGCGCCCCGGGCTGTACGCCGGCCAGCGGCCTGTTTCCTGCCCTCTGCCGCATACCGAAGGGCCCGTACCCCGAGCGGGGGATACGGGCCCTTCGGGCATTTCCGTACAGATCAGGTGGTGCTCAGAGAACGCGGACCGCGCCGGTCGGCTGGTCGTAGTCGAGCGGGCGCTCGACGACACCGGTGCTGGAGTTCTGCGCGCCGACGAAGTTGCCGCCGCCGACGTAGATCGCGACGTGGTAGGCGCTGCCTGCCGAACCCCAGTAGAGGATGTCGCCGGCCTGCAGGTTGGACAGCGAGACCTGGGTGCCGACGGTCGACTGGTCCTGCGAGACGCGGGGCAGGTCGACATTGACGGACTTGTACGCGGCCTGGACGAGGCCGGAGCAGTCCCAGGAGCTGGAGCCCGTGCCGCCGGAGACGTAGGCGTCGCCGATGTGGGACTTCACGAAGCTGACGATCGACGCGGCGGAGCCGGACAGGCCCGCGGTGGAGACCGAGGAAGAAGAGGAGGAAGAGGAAGACGTGGTGGAGGCGGAGAGCGTGGTGCGCGCGGAGGAACGCGAGGCGCGCTCCTCGGCCGCGGCCTTCGCCTTGGCCTTCGCTTCGGCCTTCTTCTTGGCTTCGGCCTTGGCCTTGGCGTCAGCGACGTCCTTGGCCTTCTTGGCGTCCTTGGCCGCGTCCTTGGCTGCGGCGTCCTGCTGGGCCTGCTGCTGGAGCTCTGCGGCGGCCTGCTGGGTGGCGTCGGCGGAAGCGGCTGCGGCGGGAGCGAGACCGGAGGTGAGAACGGGCATCTCGATGGTCTCGGTCACCGGCTCGGCAGCGTTCGCCGGGAGAGCGGCGCCGGCTACGGCGATGGCAGTGAGGACGCCACCGGTAACTCCGGCGCGGACCGCTGCCGTCGCGGCGTTTCGGCGGGGCTTCCGGTGGCTGGGTATGTGAGCGGTGTGGGACATGAGAACTACGGCTATCAGGGGTTTGCGGTTGCCATCAAGAAACGTGTGTTGCGCCACAGTTACGTCCGGAGCGGCCCAATCCGCCTCCTGACGGCCCTTATTGACGCCGTAACGGGCAATTCGGGCATGCCCGATCCCCGCCGTGAACAGGGGTTTCTGTAATACGCCCGAATTGCCCGGTGCTTACCATCCGTTCACACGGTTGGCCAAGCCCCGTTTCATGACGCCCTTATTCGTGTGACGCAGGTCACCGGATGACCGTCCGTCAGCCGCCTGTGAACTCGCGAACACACTCGCGCGTCCACCTTCGTCGCCCGGACTCCCTCGCGCGGGTGAGTCCGGGGCTTCTACCACCCGTCGCGGTCCATCGCCAATTTGCCTGCAGTGGCCATCACTTGATAGAGCCGCACGCCTCCGACCAGCGGCAACACTCCCAGATGTCACGACTAGTGATCACTCAGGCGCTTCGCGTATGAAGATCACCGCTCATCCGACTTCATGATCCTTCGTCAGGTGGTGGAGATCACAAAGGCGTTGTTGTAACCCGTGTCGCAGATCACAGACCGGCAGGCATAGGATGCGGGGCAGCCGGGCTTGTGACCTGCTTCACATATTCGCGATCTTCGTCGAGTGGGCGGGACGCGAGAGCCCGTTGCGGTCCAACGGTCAAGGACGACTGGAAGGAGCGAGGAGCGTGAATGCCTACGCGCCCATCCTCGTGCTCGGCGCTCTCGGGGCGGGCTTTGCGATCTTCTCCGTGGTCACGGCCACGCTGGTCGGTCCCAAGCGCTACAACCGGGCGAAGCTCGAGGCGTACGAGTGCGGTATCGAACCGACGCCAACACCGGCCGGAGGCGGCCGCTTTCCCATCAAGTACTACCTGACGGCGATGTTGTTCATCGTCTTCGACATCGAGATCGTCTTCCTCTATCCCTGGGCGGTCACCTTCGACTCCCTGGGGATTTTCGGGCTCGTGGAGATGCTGCTCTTCGTGCTCACCGTCTTCGTCGCCTATGCGTATGTATGGCGGCGCGGCGGGCTGGAATGGGACTGAGGGGCTGAGGGGCACACCAATGGGACTCGAAGAGAAGCTGCCGAGCGGTTTCCTGCTGACCACTGTCGAACAGGCCGCTGGCTGGGTACGGAAGTCCTCCGTCTTCCCTGCCACCTTCGGCCTGGCCTGTTGCGCCATCGAGATGATGACGACGGGTGCCGGGCGGTACGACCTCGCCCGATTCGGCATGGAGGTCTTCCGCGGATCGCCGCGGCAGGCGGACCTGATGATCGTGGCAGGGCGGGTCAGTCAGAAGATGGCGCCCGTCCTGCGGCAGGTCTATGACCAGATGCCGAACCCCAAGTGGGTTATCTCCATGGGGGTTTGCGCCTCTTCGGGCGGTATGTTCAACAATTACGCAATTGTTCAGGGTGTTGACCACATTGTACCGGTAGATATCTATTTGCCCGGTTGCCCGCCGCGTCCCGAGATGTTGATCGACGCGATCCTCAAGCTCCACCAGAAGATTCAGAGCTCCAAGCTCGGGGTCAATCAGGTGGAGGCTGCACGCGAGGCGGAGGAAGCGGCCCTGAAGGCGCTCCCGCTGATCGAGATGAAGGGGCTGCTGCGGTGACCGACGCAACTGAGCAGAACGCCAACGGCGTCCCGGCCCAGCGCGACGACTCCGGTGAGGTCATCCGCGTACGGAAGGGAATGTTCGGCGCCAACAACGGCGGCGACACCTCCGGCTACGGCGGCCTCGTCCGGACCGTGGCCCTGCCCGGGGCCACCGCCAGGCCCTACGGCTCCTACTTCGACGAGGTGGCCGACGAACTCGAAGGCGCCCTCGAAGAACAGGGACTCGTCCCCGAGAACGCCATCGAGAAGACGGTCGTCGACCGCGGCGAACTCACTTTCCACATCGCCCGCGAGCACCTGCTGACCGTGGCGCGCACCCTGCGCGACGATCCGGCACTGCGCTTCGAGCTCTGTACGGGCGTCTCCGGCGTCCACTTCCTCGAAGACAAGGGCCGCGAGCTGCACGCCGTCTACCACTTGCGCTCGCTCACCCACGGTCGGCTGATCCGGCTGGAGGTCTCCGCGCCGGACACGGACCCCCGCGTCCCGTCCCTGGTCGCGGTCTACCCGACCAACGACTGGCACGAGCGCGAGACCTACGACTTCTTCGGGCTGATCTTCGAGGGTCACCCGGCTCTCACCCGGATCATGATGCCGGACGACTGGCCGGGCCACCCGCAGCGCAAGGACTACCCCCTGGGCGGCATCGCCGTCGAGTACAAGGGCGCCCAGATCCCGGCTCCGGACCAGCGGAGGTCTTACAGCTGATGTCTACTTCACATGCTTCCGCACGCGAGACGACCGAGGGGACTGTATATACAGTCACCGGCGGCGACTGGGACGAGGTCGTCCAGGCGGCGGCCAAGGCCGACGACGAGCGCATCGTCGTCAACATGGGCCCCCAGCACCCGTCCACCCACGGCGTGCTCCGCCTGATCCTGGAGATCGACGGCGAGACCGTCACCGAGGCCCGCTGCGGCATCGGCTATCTCCACACCGGCATCGAGAAGAACCTCGAATTCCGGAACTGGACGCAGGGCACCACGTTCGTCACGCGCATGGACTATCTGACGCCCTTCTTCAACGAGACGGCCTACTGCCTCGGCGTCGAGAAGCTCCTCGGCATCACCGACGACATCCCCGACCGCGCGACGGCCATCCGCGTGCTCCTGATGGAGCTCAACAGGCTCTCCTCCCACCTGGTGTGCATCGCCACCGGCGGCATGGAGCTGGGAGCCACGACGATCATGATCTACGGCTTCCGGGACCGTGAACTGATCCTCGACATCTTCGAGCTGATCACCGGCCTGCGGATGAACCACGCCTTCGTCCGTCCCGGAGGACTGGCCCAGGACCTGCCCCCGGGCGCTGTGGACCAGCTGCGCGAGTTCGTGAAGACGATGCGCAAGAACCTCCCCGAGTACGACAAGCTCGCCACCGGGAACCCGATCTTCAAGGCCCGTATGCAGGACGTCGGCTATCTGGAC
This sequence comes from Streptomyces beijiangensis, assembly GCF_017315755.1. Taxonomy (GTDB): domain Bacteria; phylum Actinomycetota; class Actinomycetes; order Streptomycetales; family Streptomycetaceae; genus Streptomyces; species Streptomyces beijiangensis. The sequence goes on along the minus strand of NZ_JAFLRJ010000091.1, from coordinate 32,136 downwards.
CTGGCCGGCGCCATGGCCCTGGGAGCGACAGGACCTGTCCTGCGCTCGGCCGGACTCCCGCACGACCTGCGCAAGACCGACCCGTACTGCGGCTACGAGACCTACGACTTCGAGGTCCCGACCGCCGACAGCTGCGACTCCTACGGCCGCTTCCTGATCCGGCTGGAAGAGATGCGCCAGTCGCTGCGGATCGTCGAGCAGTGCCTGGACCGCCTCGAGCCGGGCCCGGTCATGGTCGCCGACAAGAAGATCGCCTGGCCCGCGCAGCTCGCGCTCGGCCCTGACGGACTCGGCAACTCCCTCGATCACATCAAGCAGATCATGGGCACCTCCATGGAGTCCCTGATCCACCACTTCAAGCTGGTGACCGAGGGCTTCCGGGTCCCCGCCGGACAGGCGTACGCAGCGGTCGAGTCCCCCAAGGGCGAACTCGGCGTGCATGTCGTCTCCGACGGCGGCACCCGCCCGTACCGGGTCCACTTCCGCGACCCGTCCTTCACCAATCTGCAGGCCATGGCGGCGATGTGCGAGGGCGGCCAGGTCGCCGACGTCATCGTCGCCGTCGCCTCCATCGACCCTGTGATGGGAGGCGTCGACCGGTAATGACGGATGTCTCACTGGGCATGCCCCAGCTCCCTGCCCCCGAGTACCCGGCCGATGTGCGCGCCAGGCTCGAAGCGGACGCCAAGGAAGTCATCGCCCGCTATCCCGACAGCCGCAGTGCCCTGCTGCCGTTGCTGCACCTCGTGCAGTCGGAGGAGGGGTACGTCACGCGGACCGGTGTCCGCTTCTGCGCCGGTCAGCTGGGCCTGACCACCGCCGAGGTCACCGCCGTCTCCACCTTCTACTCCATGTACCGCCGGAAGCCCTCCGGCGACTACCAGGTCGGGGTGTGCACCAACACCCTCTGCGCGGTCATGGGCGGCGACGAGATCTTCGAGGAGCTCAAGGAGCACCTCGGCGTCGGCAACAACGAGACCACTGCGGACGGCAAGGTCACGCTCGAGCACATCGAGTGCAACGCGGCCTGCGACTTCGCGCCGGTGGTGATGGTCAACTGGGAGTTCTTCGACGACCAGACCCCCGCCTCCGCCAAGCAGCTCGTCGACGACCTGCAGGCGGGCCGCCAGGTCGAACCCACCCGGGGCGCTCCTCTCTGTACGTACAAGGAGACCGCCCGGATCCTGGCCGGATTCCCCGACGAGCGCCCCGGCGCCGTCGAGGCGACCGGCGGCGCGGGCCACGCCTCACTGATCGGTCTGCGTCTGGCCAAGGGCGAGACCCCGGCGCCCCGGGTCGTGGCTCCGCGCGGCGAAGCCCCGCAGGACGCACCGCCACAGCCCGGTGCCGAGCACCTCAGCTCGCATGACGCACCGCAAGAGACCTCGGCCTCCGACCCGGCGAACCCGGCCGGACCTGTCGCCGAGGAGGGGGAGTGATGACCGTGGCCACCGAGATCGAAGGAAACGGGAACGGAAGCAGCCCGGAGAAGCTGCTCGCGCCCGTCCTCTCGGCCTTCTGGGACCAGCCCAACTCCTGGACCCTGGAGACCTACAAGCGTCACGACGGGTACGAGGGCCTGAAGAAGGCCCTCGCCATGGCGCCCGACGACCTCATCGCGTACGTGAAGGACTCGGGACTGCGCGGCCGTGGCGGCGCAGGCTTCCCCACCGGAATGAAATGGCAGTTCATTCCGCAGGGCGATGGAAAGCCGCACTATCTAGTTGTCAACGCTGACGAATCGGAGCCCGGGACCTGCAAGGACATCCCGCTCCTCTTCGCCAATCCGCACAGCCTCATCGAGGGCATGATCATCGCGTGTTACGCGATCCGGTCGAGCCACGCATTCATTTATCTGCGCGGTGAAGTCGTCCCCGTACTGCGGCGGTTGCACGAGGCCGTCCGTGAGGCCTACGCGGCGGGCTACCTCGGCGAGAACATCCTGGGCAGCGGGCTCAACCTGGAGATCACCGTGCACGCGGGCGCGGGCGCGTACATCTGTGGTGAAGAGACCGCACTGCTCGACTCGCTCGAAGGCCGCCGTGGCCAGCCGCGACTCCGTCCTCCTTTCCCTGCCGTCGCGGGCCTTTATGCATGCCCCACTGTTGTCAATAACGTGGAGTCCATCGCCTCGGTTCCCGCAATCCTGACCAAAGGCAAGGACTGGTTCAAATCGATGGGGAGCGAGAAGTCCCCCGGCTTCACGCTCTATTCGCTGAGCGGGCATGTCACCAACCCCGGTCAGTACGAGGCACCCCTCGGCATCACCCTGCGCCAGCTCCTCGACATGAGCGGCGGAATCCGCGAAGGCCACCGCCTCAAGTTCTGGACACCGGGCGGGTCTTCGACCCCGATGTTCACCGAGGAACACCTCGACGTGGCCCTCGACTACGAGGGTGTGGGCGCGGCAGGTTCGATGCTCGGCACCAAGGCGCTCCAGTGCTTCGACGAGACGACGTGCGTGGTGCGTGCCGTCACCCGCTGGACCGAGTTCTACGCCCACGAGTCCTGCGGCAAGTGCACGCCCTGCCGCGAAGGAACGTACTGGCTCGTCCAGTTGCTCCGTGACATCGAGGCGGGCAAGGGGCAGCTCTCCGACCTCGACAAGCTCAACGACATCGCCGACAACATCAACGGCAAGTCGTTCTGCGCGCTCGGGGACGGCGCCGCGTCGCCGATCTTCTCCTCGCTCAAGTACTTCCGCGAGGAGTACGAGCAGCACATCACCGGCAAGGGCTGCCCCTTCGACCCGGCCAAGTCGACCGTCTGGGCCGACCGGTCCGCCCGCACCACGGAGGTGAACGCATGACCGTGCTGAATCCCACGAGCGGCTCCGCCGCGGGCAAGCGCTCCTCCGGAGGCGGCGAGGCGGCGGTACCGCCGGAAGACCTCGTCTCGCTGACGATCGACGGCATCGAGATCTCCGTCCCCAAGGGGACCCTGGTTATCCGTGCCGCCGAGCTCCTCGGCATCGAGATCCCGCGCTTCTGCGACCACCCCCTCCTCGACCCCGTAGGCGCCTGCCGCCAGTGCATCGTCGAGGTCGAGGGCCAGCGCAAGCCGATGGCTTCCTGCACCATCACCTGCACCGACGGCATGGTCGTCAAGTCGCAGATCACCTCGCAGGTCGCCGAAAAGGCCCAGCGCGGGGTGATGGAACTCCTCCTCATCAACCACCCGCTGGACTGCCCGGTCTGCGACAAGGGCGGCGAGTGCCCCCTGCAGAACCAGGCGATGTCCCACGGCGGCGCCGACTCCCGCTTCGACGGCAAGAAGCGGACGTTCGAGAAGCCCGTCCCGATCTCCACCCAGGTCCTCCTCGACCGCGAGCGCTGCGTGCTCTGCGCCCGCTGCACCCGCTTCTCCAACCAGGTCGCGGGCGACCCGATGATCGAGCTGATCGAGCGCGGCGCGCTCCAGCAGGTCGGCACCGGCGAGGGCGACCCCTTCGAGTCGTACTTCTCCGGCAACACCATCCAGATCTGCCCGGTCGGCGCGCTCACCTCGGCGGCGTACCGCTTCCGCTCGCGCCCCTTCGACCTGGTCTCCTCGCCCTCCGTCTGCGAGCACTGCGCGGGCGGCTGCGCGACCCGCACCGACCACCGGCGCGGCAAGGTCCTGCGGCGGCTCGCCGCCAACGACCCCGAGGTCAACGAGGAGTGGATGTGCGACAAGGGACGTTTCGGCTTCCGTTACGCACAGCGCCCCGACCGGCTGACCACTCCGCTGGTACGCAACTCCGAAGGCGTCCTGGAGCCGGCGAGCTGGCCCGAGGCACTGGAGGCCGCCGCCCGCGGACTCTCCGCCGCGAGGGGCCGCACCGGCGTCCTCACCGGGGGCCGCCTCACGGTCGAGGACGCCTACGCCTACGCCAAGTTCGCGCGGATCGCCCTCGACACCAATGACGTCGACTTCCGTGCCCGCGCCCACTCCGCCGAGGAGGCCGACTTCCTGGCCGCCCGGGTCGCGGGCCGCGGACGGGACCTGGACGGCAGCGGGCTCACGTACACGACGCTCGAAAAGGCCCCCGCGGTCCTCCTGGTCGGGTTCGAGTCCGAGGAGGAGGCGCCCGGCGTCTTCCTGCGGCTGCGCAAGGCGCACCGCAAGCACGGCCAGCGCACCTTCTCCCTCGCCTCGCACGCAACGCGCGGACTGGAGAAGGCGGGTGGCGTACTGCTCCCCGCCGCACCCGGCACCGAGACCGAGTGGCTGGACGCCCTGTCCGGCGGCGTCGGACTCGACGCCGAAGGCCAGAAGGCGGCGGAGGCCCTGCGGACCGGGGGCGCGGTGATCGTCGTGGGCGAGCGGCTGGCCGCCGTCCCCGGAGCGCTGACCGCGGCAGTACGTACTGCCGCCGCCACCGGCGCCACCCTGGTGTGGATCCCGCGGCGGGCCGGCGAGCGCGGCGCGGTGGAGGCGGGTGCGATCCCGTCGCTGCTGCCCGGTGGCCGCCCGGCCACCGATCCGCGGGCCCGCGAGGAAGTCGCGTCGGCCTGGGGGGTGCGCGAACTGCCGCACCGCTACGGACGCGACACCGGTCAGATCCTCGAGGCCGCCACCTCCGGCGAGCTGAGCGCCCTGCTCGTCGCAGGCGTCGAGACGGCGGACCTGCCGGACCCGAAGCGGGCGCTCCAGGCGCTCGACGAGGTCGGCTTCCTGGTCTCCCTGGAGCTGCGGTCCAGCGAGGTCACCGACCGCGCCGACGTCGTCTTCCCGGTGGCCGCGGTCGCCGAGAAGCCCGGCACCTTCCTCAACTGGGAGGGCAGGGCGCGGATGTTCGAGGCCGCGCTCAAGCCGGAGCAGATGACGCGCCGGCTGGCCCCCGCGGACTCGCGTGTCCTGCACATGCTGGCCGACGCCCTGGACGTCCACTTCGCGCTGCCGGACATCAAGTCCGTACGTACCGAGATGGACCGCCTGGGCGCCTGGGAAGGCCGGCACGCCGACGACCCGATCGAGTCGGCCCTGCAACTGCCACGCCCCTCCGAGGGCGAGGCCGTTCTCGCAGGTCACCGTCTCCTTCTCGACCAGGGAAGGCTCCAGGACGGCGACGAGGCCCTGGCAGGCACCCGTCATACGGCGGTCGCCCGCCTCTCCGCCGTCACGGCGGCCGAGACCGGGGTCAAGGACGGCGATCTCCTCGCCGTCACAGGACCCGCGGGCGCTCTCCAACTCCCGCTGCAGGTGACGGACATGCCCGACCGCGTGGTCTGGGTCCCGCTCAACTCGGTGGGCGGGGGCGTGCCCACGGATGTCGGGGCCCGCCCGGGTGATCTGGTCAGACTTTCCGCCGCACCTGCCGCCCCCGCCGCACCCGCGACCGCCACAGAGGTGGAGGTATGACCCACTACTACCTCGCGGCAGAAGATCTCTCCATGTTCGGCCGCGACCCCTGGTGGCTCGTCGTCGTCAAGGCCGTCTTCTGCTTCGCGTTCCTGATGATCACCGTGCTCTTCTCCATCGTGTGGGAGCGCAAGGTCGTCGCCTGGATGCAGCTGCGGATCGGCCCCAACCGGCACGGTCCCTGGGGCATGCTCCAGTCGCTCGCCGACGGCATCAAGCTGATGCTGAAGGAAGACGTGATCGTCAAGCGGGCGGACAAGGTCGTCTACGTCCTTGCTCCGATCATCGCCGCGATCCCGGCCTTCATGGCGATCGCGGTGATCCCCTTCGGACCGGCCGGCAACGAAGTGTCGATCTTCGGCCAGCGCACCACGATGCAGCTCACCGACCTTCCGATCGCGATGCTCTACATCCTCGCGGTCGCCTCGGTCGGCATCTACGGCATCGTGCTCGCCGGCTGGTCGTCCGGGTCGACGTACCCGCTGCTCGGCGGCCTCCGCTCCTGCGCGCAGATGATCTCGTACGAGATCGCGATGGGCGCCGCCTTCGCCTCGGTCTTCCTCTACTCGGGGTCGATGTCGACGTCGGCGATCGTCGATGCGCAGAAGGACCGCTGGTTCATCATCCTGCTGCCGGTCTCCTTCATCATCTACATCATCACGATGATCGGTGAGACCAACCGCGCCCCGTTCGACATGCCGGAGTCCGAGGGCGACCTGGTCGGCGGCTTCAACACCGAGTACTCGTCGATCAAGTTCGCGATGTTCATGCTGGCCGAGTACGTCAACATGGTCACCGTCTCCGCCGTCTCGGCCACCCTCTTCCTGGGCGGCTGGCGGGCGCCGGCGCCGATCTCCACGTACTGGGAGGGTGCGAACCACGGCTGGTGGCCGATGCTCTGGTTCGTCATCAAGGTGCAGCTGCTGCTCTTCTTCTTCATCTGGCTCCGCGGCACGCTGCCGCGTGTGCGCTACGACCAGTTGATGAAGCTGGGCTGGAAGGTGCTCATCCCGGTCTCGGTGGTGTGGCTGATGCTGGTCGCCACCGTGCGGGCGCTGCGCAACGAGGACTACGCCTTCAACCAGATCGTGCTGTACGTCGGCGGGGCGGTCGTGGCGATCCTGCTGCTCTCCTTCGTCGTGGACATCTTCCGCGACAAGAAGGAGCGGAGCGAGGTGGCCGAAGAGGCCGCGTCCGACGCCGCGTTCGACCCGATGGCGGGCGGATTCCCCGTACCGCCGCTGCCCGGCCAGAGTCTTCCACCGGTGCCCAGGCGGCGCCCGCGCAGGGAGCGGGAGTTGATTGTCAGTGGTGGGGGCGACACTGTGAGTGACGGAAAGGAGGCGGACGATGCCTGACGGATCTTCCCCCTGGCAGAACCCTGTGGCCGGCTTCGGCGTGACCTTCAAGGCCATGTTCAAGAAGCGGCTGACCGAGCAGTATCCGGAGCAGGAGAAGACGACGGCGCCGCGCTTCCACGGGCGGCACCAGCTCAACCGGCATCCGGACGGACTGGAGAAGTGCATCGGGTGCGAGCTGTGCGCCTGGGCCTGTCCGGCGGACGCGATCTATGTGGAGGGCGCGGACAACACCGAGGAGGAGCGTTACTCCCCGGGTGAGCGGTACGGCCGCGTCTACCAGATCAACTACGCCCGCTGCATCCTCTGCGGACTCTGCATCGAAGCCTGCCCGACCCGGGCGCTGACGATGACGAACGAGTTCGAACTGGCCGACAGCAGCCGCGAGAGCCTGATCTACACCAAGGAGCAGCTGCTCGCCGGTCTGGACGAGGGCATGGTCGAGTCGCCGCACTCGATCTTCCCCGGGACGGACGAGCAGGACTACTACCGGGGTCTGGTGACGGAAGCCGCTCCCGGCACGGTGCGCCAAGTGGCCGTCTCCAAGGGCGAGTCGGCGACGGAGCCCGCCGAAGAGGGGGTGGAGGCATGACCGGCCTGGCTGCGGCTGCGACCACCACCTCGACAGGCGAGGCCTTGCAGTTCTGGGTGCTCGGCACGGTCGCCGTCATCGGCGCGCTCTCCACGGTCCTGATGAGGAGGGCCGTTCACAGCGCGCTCTGTCTCGCCGGAACCATGATCATCCTGGCGGTCTTCTACCTCGCCAACGGTGCGTACTTCCTGGGCATCGTCCAGATCGTCGTCTACACCGGCGCGATCATGATGCTCTTTCTCTTCGTCGTCATGCTGGTCGGTGTCACGGCCGCGGATTCGCTGCAGGAGACCATCAAGGGCCAGCGCTGGCTGGCGGTCGCCTGCGGGCTCGGCTTCGGAGTGCTGCTGATCGCGGGGATCGGGAACGCCTCGCTCACGCACTTCAACGGCCTGGGCCAGGCCAACGCCGCTGGGAACGTACAGGGCCTGGCGACCCTCATCTTCACCAAGTACGTCTTCGCCTTCGAGATCACCGGCGCCCTGCTGATCACGGCCGCCGTCGGCGCGATGGTGCTCACGCACCGCGAGCGCACCGAACGGGCCGCGACCCAGCGGGAGATGTCCGAGGCGCGTACGCGCTCCAGCCATCTGCCGCCGCTGCCCGCCCCCGGCGTGTACGCCCGGCACAACGCGGTGGACGTCGCAGGACTGCTCCCCGACGGCACGCCGTCGGAGCTCACCGTCATGCAGACGCTGCGCCAGCGCGGTCAGATCCGGGATGTGTCGAGCGAGGCGCTCGCCGATCTCAAGGCGCTGGAGCAGCGCTCGGAGGACCGCCTCGGACGCGGCCATGACAGCAGCCCCCGGGAAGAAGAGGAGGCGGCCAAGTGAACCCGGTCAACTACCTGTACCTCGCCTCACTGTTGTTCACCATCGGTGCGGCCGGGGTGCTGATCCGGCGGAACGCGATCGTGGTCTTCATGTGCGTGGAGCTGATGCTCAACGCCTGCAACCTCGCGTTCGTCGCCTTCTCCCGTATGCACGGCAACCTCGACGGCCAGATCATCGCGTTCTTCACGATGGTTGTCGCCGCCGCCGAGGTCGTGGTCGGGCTCGCGATCATCGTGTCGCTCTTCCGTGCCCGTCACTCGGCCTCGGTCGACGATGCCAGCCTGATGAAGCTGTAAGGGGTCGCTGAACAGTGGAGAACTTGATTGCGCTGCTGGTTGCGGCGCCTTTGCTCGGAGCGGTGGTCCTGCTGTGCGGCGGCCGGCGGCTCGACCGTATCGGCCATCTGCTGGGTACGGTCCTCGCGGCCGCGTCCTTCGTCATCGGGGCCGTACTCTTCGTGGACATGCTGGGGAAGGGGGCCGAGGAACGCACCTTCACCCAGCACCTGTTCAGCTGGGTGCCGGTCGAGGGCTTCCAGGCCGACGTGGGCTTCCAGCTCGACCAGCTCTCGATGACGTTCGTCCTGCTGATCTCCGGTGTGGGCACGCTGATCCACATCTATTCGATCGGCTACATGGAGCACGACGAGCGGCGCCGCCGCTTCTTCGGCTACCTGAACCTCTTCGTCGCGGCCATGCTCCTGCTGGTCATCGCCGACAACTACCTGCTGCTGTACGTCGGCTGGGAGGGCGTCGGCCTCGCCTCGTACCTGCTGATCGGCTTCTGGCAGCACAAGCCCAGCGCGGCCACGGCGGCCAAGAAGGCCTTCCTGGTCAACCGGGTCGGCGACATGGGCCTGTCGATCGCGATCATGCTGATGTTCACCACCTTCGGGACCTTCGCCTTCGGCTCGGTGCTGCCGTCGGCGACGGACGCGAGCGAGGGCAAGCTGACGGCCATCGGCCTGATGCTGCTGCTCGCGGCCTGCGGCAAGTCGGCCCAGGTGCCGCTGCAGTCCTGGCTCGGTGACGCGATGGAGGGCCCGACCCCGGTCTCGGCCCTGATCCACGCGGCGACGATGGTGACGGCGGGCGTCTATCTGATCGTCCGGTCCGGCGTGATCTTCAATGCCGCACCGGACGCGCAGACCGCGGTGACCGTGGTGGGCGCGGTGACGCTCCTCTTCGGTGCGATCGTCGGTTGTGCGAAGGACGACATCAAGAAGGCCCTGGCCGGATCGACGATGTCGCAGATCGGCTACATGATCCTGGCGGCGGGCCTCGGCCCGATCGGCTATGTCTTCGCGATCATGCACCTGGTCACGCACGGCTTCTTCAAGGCCGGACTCTTCCTCGGCGCCGGATCGGTCATGCACGGCATGAACGACGAGGTGGACATGAGGAAGTACGGGGCGCTGCGGAAGTACATGCCGATCACGTTCGCCACTTTCGGGCTCGGCTATCTGGCGATCATCGGCTTCCCTGGTCTGTCCGGCTTCTTCTCCAAGGACAAGATCATCGAGGCAGCCTTCGCCAAGGGCGGCACGGAGGGCTGGATCCTGGGCGGTGTCGCACTGCTGGGCGCCGCGATCACGGCCTTCTACATGACCCGCGTGATGCTGATGACCTTCTTCGGCGAGAAGCGCTGGGAGAACGACGCGGACGGCAACCAGCCACACCCGCACGAGTCGCCCCGGTCCATGACGATCCCCATGATCGTCCTGGCCTTCGGGTCGGTCTTCGCCGGTGGCATCTTCGGTGTCGGCGACCGCTTCCTGAAGTGGCTGGAGCCGGTCACCGGCCATGCGGAGGGTGATTCTCCGGTCAGCGCGATGACCGTCACCGCGGCCACCATGGTCGTGCTGGTCATCGGAGTCGGCATCGCCTGGGCGGTGTACGGACGACGTCCCGTCCCCGCAGTCGCCCCGCGCGGTTCGCTGCTCACCCGGGCGGCCCGGCGCGATCTTCTCCAGGACGACTTCAACCATGTGGTCCTGGTCCGCGGCGGCGAGCACCTGACACGTTCGCTGGTGTACGTCGACCACACGCTGGTCGACGGAGTCGTCAACGGCACGGCCGCCTCGGTCGGCGGGCTCTCGGGCCGGCTGCGCAAACTGCAGAACGGCTACGCCCGTACGTACGCGGTCTCGATGTTCGGCGGTGCGGCGATCATCATCGCCGCGACCCTGCTGATGAGGGCGGTCTGATCACGATGTCGTTTCCCCTTCTGACCGCAACAGCCGCGCTGCCGGCGGTGGGCGCCATCGCCACCGCCGCGGTGCCGGCCGCACGGCGCACCGCGGCCAAGTGGCTCGCGCTGCTCGTCTCGCTCGGCACGCTGGTGCTCGGCGCCATCCAGCTCGTACGGTTCGAGCCGGGCGGCGCCCGCTATCAGCTGACCGAATCGCATGCCTGGATCGCGGACTTCGGCGTCCGGTACGAACTGGGCGTGGACGGGATCGGGGTCGCGCTCATCGCGCTGACCGCACTGCTGATGCCGTTCGTGATCCTGGCCGGCTGGCACGACGCCGACCCCCTGGAGACCCACAATTCGCGATGGCGGCCGACGCAGGGCTTCTTCGCCCTGATCCTGGCCGTCGAGGCGATGGTGATCCTCTCCTTCGAGGCGACCGACGTCTTCCTCTTCTACATCCTCTTCGAAGCCATGCTCATCCCGATGTACTTCCTCATCGGCGGCTTCGGGGACCGGGCCCACGCGGGCGGCGACGAGGCAGCGGCGACCCAGCGCTCGTACGCAGCCGTCAAGTTCCTCCTCTACAACCTGGTCGGCGGCCTCATCATGCTGGCCGCGGTGATCGGGCTCTATGTGGTCGCGGGCACCTTCTCGCTCAGCGAGATTGCGGCCGCCCGTGCCAACGGCTCGCTCGACATGGCGACCAACACCGAACGGCTCCTCTTCCTCGGCTTCTTCTTCGCCTTCGCGGTGAAGGCGCCGCTCTGGCCGCTGCACACCTGGCTGCCGAACGCGATGGGCGAGGCGACAGCCCCGGTAGCCGTACTGATCACGGCAGTTGTCGACAAGGTCGGCACGTTCGCGATGCTCCGCTTCTGCCTCCAGCTCTTCCCTGAGGCCAGCAAGTGGGCCACCCCGGTGATCCTGGTGCTCGCGCTGATCAGCATCGTCTACGGCGCACTGCTCGCGGTCGGCCAGCGCGACATCAAGCGTCTGATCGCGTACGCGTCGATCTCGCACTTCGGCTTCATCATTCTGGGCATCTTCGCGATGACCACCCAGGGGCAGTCGGGCGCGACGCTGTACATGGTCAACCACGGGATCTCGACCGCCGCACTGATGCTGGTGGCAGGCTTCCTGATCTCGCGGCGCGGCTCGCGGCTCATCTCCGACTACGGCGGTGTCCAGAAGGTCGCCCCGGTGCTCGCCGGAACCTTCCTGATCGGCGGTCTGGCGACGCTCTCCCTTCCCGGGCTCGCCCCGTTCGTCAGTGAATTCCTGGTCCTGGTCGGCGTGTTCTCCGCGTACCCGGTGGTCGGGATCATCGCGACGGTCGGCATCGTCCTGGCCGCGCTGTACGTCCTGGTCCTCTATCAGCGGACGATGACGGGACCGGTCAAGGAGTCGGTGCGGGGCATGCCGGACCTCAAGGTCCGTGAACTGGCTGTCGTGGTGCCGCTGATCGCGCTCCTCGTCTTCCTCGGCGTCTATCCCAAGCCGCTGACGGAGATCATCAACCCCGCCGTGCAGCACACGATGTCCGACGTACAGAAGCACGACCCGAAGCCCCAGGTGGAGGCCGTCAAGTGAGCGCAGCATCCGTCCACAGCCTGTGGACAATGGGAGCGGATTCCACCGCCAAGATCCCGACGCCCCATATCGAGTACGCACAGCTCTCGCCCGTGCTGATCGTGCTGGGGGCGGCCTGCCTGGGCGTTCTGGTCGAGGCATTCGTTCCGCGCAAGGGCCGTTACTACGCCCAGGTGTTCCTGGCGGTCGTCGCGCTCGTGGCCTCCTTCGCGGCGATCGTCGCGCTGGCGGCCGGCGGGTACGGATCGACCAAGGCGCACATCGCGGCGATGGGCGCCGTCGCGGTCGACGGACCGGCACTCTTCCTGCAGGGCACCATCCTGCTGGCCTCGCTGGTTTCGATCTTCACCTTCGCCGAGCGGCGCCTCGACCCCGAGGCGCACGGCAACCGGGTGGACTCCTTCGCGGCGCAGGCCGCGTCCGTCCCCGGCAGTGAGAGCGAACAGTCCGCGGTCAAAGCCGGGTTCACCACCACCGAGGTGTTCCCGCTCGCGCTCTTCGCGGTCGGCGGCATGCTGGTCTTCCCGGCGGCCAACGACCTCCTGACGCTCTTCATCGCTCTGGAAGTCTTCTCCCTCCCGCTCTACCTCCTGTGCGCCGTCGCCCGCCGCAAGCGGCTGATGTCGCAGGAGGCAGCGGTGAAGTACTTCCTGCTCGGCGCCTTCTCGTCGGCCTTCCTGCTCTTCGGGATCGCCCTGCTCTACGGCTACGCGGGATCCGTCTCGTACGCCAAGATCGCAGCGGTCGTCGAGGGCAGCGTCTCGACCATCGACCCGGCGCTCGCCGACACGATGGGCAATGACGCACTGCTGCTCATCGGCGCCGCGATGATCCTGGCCGGCCTGCTCTTCAAGGTCGGCGCGGTCCCGTTCCACATGTGGACCCCGGACGTCTATCAGGGCGCACCGACCCCGGTCACCGGCTTCATGGCGGCGGCGACGAAGGTGGCCGCGTTCGGCGCGCTGCTCCGTCTGCTGTACGTCGTCCTGCCGGGCCTGCGCTGGGACTGGCGGCCGGTGATGTGGGCGGTGGCGATCGTCACCATGCTGGGCGGCGCGATCGTCGCGATCACCCAGACGGACATCAAGCGGCTCCTCGCGTACTCCTCGATCGCGCACGCCGGGTTCATCCTGGCCGGTGTCATCGCGACGACCCCGGACGGTGTCTCGGCCGTCCTCTTCTACCTCGGCGGCTACTCCTTCGTGACGATCGGCGCCTTCGCCGTCGTCACGCTGGTGCGCGACGCGGGCGGAGAGGCGACGCATCTGTCCAAGTGGGCCGGTCTCGGGCGGCGTTCGCCACTGGTCGCCGCGGTCTTCGCGATCTTCCTGCTCGCCTTCGCCGGTATCCCGCTGACCTCCGGCTTCGCGGGCAAGTTCGCGGTCTTCAAGGCGGCGGCCGAAGGCGGTGCGGGACCGCTGGTCGTGGTCGGTGTGCTCTCGTCCGCGGTCGCCGCGTTCTTCTACATCCGGGTCATCGTCCTGATGTTCTTCAGCGAGCCGAAGGCGGACGGCCCCACGGTCGCCGTCCCGTCCCCGCTGACGATGACGACGATCGGGGTGGGTGTGGCGGTGACGCTGGTTCTCGGTGTCGCGCCGCAGTACTTCCTGGACCTGGCGAACCAGGCGAGCGTCTTCGTCCGGTAGGCAGACCAGTAGGCAGGCAATTAGGCAGGCAGGCGTGACCCTGGGCCCGGCATCTCACTGAGGTGCCGGGCCCAGTGCTTTCCGTACCGCTTCGAGAATGGTGGCGTCGTCCGCACCCAGGTCCCGTGCGGCCGAGGTGAAGTCACGGACCAGAGCGCCGAGCCGGGCAGGATCGGGCCGCGGGGGACCCTCGGGCGGGGCGGCGACCCGGGTGCCCGCGCCGCGACGGGTGCGGATCAGGCCCGTGGCCTCCAGCTCGCGGTAGGCGCGGGCGACGGTGCCGGGGGCCAGGCCCAGATCGGAGGCGAGCTGGCGTACGGTCGGCAGCCGCTCGCCCTCGGGGAGACGGCCCGAGGCGATGAGTGCGGTGAGCTGGGCGCGGATCTGCTCGTACGGGGGGATGTGGCCCGCGGTGTCCACCCGCAGGACCGGTCCGGTGGTCATCGGCGGACCGCCGCCCTCGGCGAGACGACGGTGAAGAAGCACCAGGCCGTGGAGACCAGCGCGACCAGGGCCATGGGCCAGATCAGGTAGGTGGCGACCTGTCCGGGCGCGCCGTCGCAGGTCAGGTCCATCAGTGCGCCGGAGGCGCTGGACGCCACGCCCATCAGCGGCGTCGACACCAGCAGGCCCCAGGCCGCGGTGATCGCCAGCGACCGGTCCCGGCGGGCCTGCTCGTCGCCGGGGCGGCGTGCGATCCGCAGCAGCGACCAGCCGCAGGCGGCCGTTCCGACGGCGAGGGTGGCGAGTATCGGGAGGCCGTAGTGGAGGCCGGGCCAGGGGCCTGCGGCCTCGGTGTGGTCGCCGCAGGAGAAGCTGAGCTGCTCGCCCTCGAAGCCCAGGTGCCCCGGGGACGCGACCGCGGCTGCCGCGGCCAGCAGGACGACGAGGAAGACCGCCTGGAACAGCAGTGCCGCCGTCATGCGCCGCGGCAGGTAGTCGCGCACCCGGCGCGGGGTGAGCACCGCGGTCCGTACCGCCTCCTGAGGGCGGGGCGTCAGCGCGTCGCCGAGGAGTGTGCCGGCGACGGTGCAGAGTCCGAAGGCCGGGATGGCGTACAGGATTCCGGTGTTGAGGTCCCCGAGATTGTGCATCCGTCCTGCCGCGAGGACTCCCGCGCCGATTCCGGCCCAGCGCGCGAACCGCTCGCTGCGGACGCAGGCGACGGCTCTGAGACGGACGGTGTCGAGCATGCGGGACCCCCGGGTCTTGTATCAAGCAGTGAGTACAAGATGAGTCGGTCCGGAGATTGTGTCAACCACTTGATACAAATCGGGTCCGCGCTGTCAGTGGCGGCCCCTATGGTGGCTGGAGTGACGGACGGCAGTAAGAGCACGACGGGGGACAGAGCGATGGGCACGGCGATGGATACGCAGAGCGAGGCGCTGCAGACCCTGCACCGGGTCTTCGGGTACGACGCCTTCCGGGGTGAGCAGGAAGCGGTCATCGAGCAGGTGATCGGCGGCGGAGACGCCGTTGTCCTGATGCCGACCGGTGGCGGCAAGTCCCTCTGCTACCAGATCCCGGCGCTGGTCAGGCCCGGTACGGGCGTGGTCGTCTCGCCCCTGATCGCCCTGATGCAGGACCAGGTGGACGCACTGCGGGCGCTCGGTGTGCGCGCCGGGTTCATCAACTCCACGCTCGACTTCGACCAGCGGCGGACGGTGGAGGCCGAGCTCCTCTCCGGTGAACTCGATCTGCTGTATCTGGCACCGGAGCGGCTGCGCGTCTCGTCGACGCTGGATCTGCTCTCCCGGGCCAAGATCTCGCTCTTCGCGATCGACGAGGCGCACTGTGTCGCCCAGTGGGGTCACGACTTCCGGCCGGATTATCTGGCGCTCTCGCTGCTGGGCGAGCGGTGGCCCGATGTCCCCCGGATCGCGCTCACGGCCACCGCGACGCGGGCCACGCACCAGGAGATCACCCAGCGGCTCGGGATGCCGGACGCCCGGCACTTCGAAGCGGGCTTCGACCGGCCGAACATCCAGTACCGGGTCGTGGCCAAGGCCGATCCCAAGAAGCAGTTGCTCGCCTTCCTGAAGGAGGAGCACGCGGGCGACGCGGGCATCGTGTACTGCCTCTCCCGGGCCTCCGTGGACAAGACCGCCGAGTTCCTCTGCAAGAACGGGATCGAGGCCGTGCCGTACCACGCAGGGCTCGACTCGGGCACGCGCGCCGTCCACCAGTCGCGCTTCCTGCGGGAGGAGGGCCTGGTCGTCGTCGCGACCATCGCCTTCGGGATGGGCATCGACAAGCCCGACGTGCGCTTCGTGGCCCACCTGGACCTGCCGAAGTCGGTCGAGGGGTACTACCAGGAGACCGGCCGCGCGGGGCGCGACGGGCTCCCGTCCACGGCCTGGATGACGTACGGGCTCCAGGATGTCGTCCAGCTGCGGAAGATGATCCAGAGCGGGGACGGGGACGAGGCGTTCCAGCGCCGCGCCGCCGCCCATCTGGAGTCGATGCTCGCGCTCTGCGAGACGGCCGGATGCAGGCGGGCCCAACTGCTCGCCTACTTCGGGCAGAAGGAGGTCGCCTCGTCCTGCGGGAACTGCGACACCTGCCTGACCCCGCCCGAGACCTGGGACGGGACGGTCCCGGCGCAGAAGGTGCTCTCCACGGTGGTGCGTCTGGAGCGGGAGCGGCGGCAGAAGTTCGGGGCGGGTCAGATCATCGACATCCTGATGGGGAAGAAGACGGCGAAGGTCATTCAGTTCGACCACGATCAGCTGTCCGTCTTCGGTATCGGGGAAGACCTGTCGGACACCCAATGGCGGGGCGTGGTGCGGCAGTTGCTCGCCCAGGGGCTGATCGCGGTCGAGGGGGAGTACGGCACGCTCGTACTGACGGACACCAGTGGACAGGTCCTGGGCCGGGAGCGGGAAGTGCGGCTGCGCAAGGAGGCCGAGCGGCCGGCCCGTGTGCGCGGCGACCGGTCGGAGCGGAAGCCGAAGGCGGCGGTCGCCGATCTGCCCGAGGCGGCGGTGCCGGTCTTCGAGGCGCTGCGCGCATGGCGCGGGGCGCAGGCCAAGGAGCTGGGCGTACCGGCGTATGTGATCTTCCACGATGCGACGCTGCGCGAGATCGCGACGCTGCGTCCCGGTTCGCTGGAGTCGCTCGGCACGATCGGCGGCCTCGGGGAGAAGAAGCTGGCGACGTACGGGGAAGGCGTGCTGGGGGTGGTCGGAGAGTTCACGGGGACTGTGCCGGACAGCGGCATCAGCACCAGCACCAGCAGCACCAGCACCAGCACCATCAGTAGCGGCAGGAGCGGGTCGGGGGACTTCGAGCCGCCGGAGGACTTCGGGGACTTCGAGCCGCCGGAGGACTTCGAAGGCTGACCGCCCAGGGGATCAGTTGCTGCTCTCGCTGGACTTGTCCTGCCGTACGTTGCGGAGAACCGCATCCGGGGCCCACTCGCCGCGGATGCGCGAACGCAGCGCCGAGCGGGCGCGCCAGCCGCTGCCGGGAAAGGCGTCGGTCAGATCGACGGCCAGGGCGAACGACGCCAGCAGCCGGCTGCGGCGGTCCGGGAAGGACGCCGCCTCGGCCTGGGCGAAGCGTGTTCTGACCAGGGCCGACCACCCGGCGGCGCCCGCCGGGTGGCGGACGTACGGGAAGATTCCCAGCGCGCGTCGCTTCTCCCGGCGGAGCACACCGTGCTCCACCAGGTCGTCCAGGTAGAGGCCTTCGACAGTGCGGCCCTCGTGGCGCACCCAGCGCCGGGTGCCGGCAGCACCGGAGAAGCGGCTCTTGCCGGGCGGCGGGAGCATGGCCAGCACCCTGGCCAGCCTGCGGTCCTCGGGCGGGAGCGGCATGACCACCGCCACTCGCCCGCGCTCCTCCACTATCCGGCCCTGGAGCTCCAGCTCCGCGAGGGCCGCGCCCGCCATGCCGTACTCCAGGAAGCGGTTCCGGCAGCGTGGCTTGCCCCGGACCGGGTCGAGGGCGAGCAGCAGCAGTTCCTCGGGGAGCGTGAGGTCCGGGGCCGGGTTCATGACACCGCGGGTGCGATCCGGCCGGTGACCTCGCCCAGGCCCACCTTGGTTCCGTCCGGGCCCGGGGCCCAGGCCGTCATCGTGACCACGTCGCCGTCCTCCAGGAACGTCCGCTTGCCCGAGGGAAGTCCGATGGGCTCGGTGCCGTTCCAGGTGAGTTCGAGGAGGGAGCCGCGCTGTTCCTGCGCGGGACCGCTGACCGTCCCCGAGCCGTAGAGGTCGCCCGTGCGGAGCGAGGCGCCGTTGACCGTCATATGGGCCAGCATCTGGGCCGCGGTCCAGTACATCGTCGAGAACGGGGGAGCGGAGACCGTCTCGCCGTTCAGGTCGACCGTGAGGTGCAGGTCCAGGCCGCCCGGGTCGTCCTCGCCGGAGTCGTCCAGATAGGGGAGCAGCTCGAAGTCCCGTGCCGGGGGTGCCACCCGGGCCGCGTCCAGCGCCTCCAGCGGGGTGACCCACGCCGAGACCGAGGTGGCGAAGGACTTGCCGAGGAAGGGGCCGAGCGGCACGTACTCCCAGGCCTGGAGGTCGCGCGCCGACCAGTCGTTGAGCAGCTGCACACCGAAGACGTGGTCGCGGAAGGCGGAGAGCGGCACCGGGCGTCCCTGCTCCGACGGTACGCCGACGACGAAGCCGACCTCCGCCTCGATGTCCAGCTTGACCGAGGGGCCGAAGACCGGCGCCGGGTCGGACGGGGCCTTGCGCTGCCCGGAGGGGCGTACCACCTCGGCTCCGGAGGCCACCACGGTGCCCGACCGGCCGTGGTAACCGATCGGCAGGTGCTTCCAGTTGGGGGTCAGCGCGTCGCCGTCCGGCCGGAAGATCTTGCCGACGTTGGTGGCGTGGTGCTCGCTCGCGTAGAAGTCGACGTAGTCGGCGACCTCGTACGGGAGATGGAGCGTCACCGACGGCAGCGTGTGCAGCAGCGGCTCGATGTCCGGCCGGTGCGCGGGCACCGTGACCCACGCGGTGAGCGCGCGCCGCACGTCGCGCCAGGCCGTGCGGCCCGCCGCGAGAAGGGGGTTGAGCGAAGGCCGGTCGAGGAGCTTCGCATACGGGGATCCCAGCGCCAGGGCGGCCGCGCCCGCGTCCAGGACGTACTCCCCTATACGCACGCCGACCCGTCGGCGGTCCGGAGAATCGGCGGTCGAGAAGACCCCGTACGGGAGGTTGTGCGGGCCGAAGGGATCACCTTCGAGCAGGTCGAGCGGGCTCTGCTCGGGCATGGGGTACTGCCTCGCTTTCCGGATCTCGTTGTCAGACACGTTACGTGGGCAATGGTTGCGGCGTCAGGGTCTAAAGAGTTCGTAATGTCCGGAAATTACACGCCGGAATAGACGATTCCCCCCGTAGCGTCCACTTGGGGAACGGCCGGGGTGGGGCCTGGGGCCTGAGCGGGAACACGTGGCGAGCCGTAACGCTCTGTTCACGCCGGATCGGGACGTGCCCGGTCTGATCGTGAAGATTGGGAACTATCCGCTGCACCACGGTGGAGTCGGTGCGATCCGCAGTCTCGGGCGTCCCGGCGTGCCGATGTACGCGGTGACCGAGGACCGGTGGACACCGGCGGCCCAATCACGGTACCTGGAGCGGGCGTTCGTCTGGCCGACCACCGGCAAGGAGGAGCCCGGGCAGTTGGTCGACGGGCTGCTGAGGATCGGCCGCCGCATCGGCAGGCCGACGGTCCTGATCCCGACCGACGAAGAAGCGGCGGTCCTGATCGCCGAGCACCAGGACGTACTGGCGGGTCCCTTCCTCTTCCCGCGCGTGGAGCCCTCGCTCCCGCGCCGGCTCGCCAGCAAGCAGGGGCCGCACGAGCTGTGCGTCGAGCACGGGGTGGCCTCGCCGGCGGCCTCTTTCCCGGATTCGTACGCCGACATCGAGGAGTTCGCGGCGCACGCCCGCTTCCCTGTCGTCGCCAAGAACCGTGAGGCGTTCGTACGGAGGCGGCAGCCGGCCGTCATCGACACGACCCGCATCCCGGACGCCGGCCATCTGCTGACCCTCGCCAAGCGCTGGGGGGCACTCGGGGGTGATCCTCCAGGAGTACCTGCCGCGCGAGGACGCCGAGGACTGGATCGTGCACGCCTACTTCGGGTCGGAGGCCGAGCCGCTGGCGCTGTTCACCGGGGTCAAGGTGCGGTCCTGGCCGCCGCATGCCGGAATGACCGCACTTGCGTATGTCGTCGACAATCCGGAACTTTCTGCCCTGGCCGCGCAGTTCATCAAGCAGATCGGTTTCAGCGGGGTCGTCGACCTGGACCTCCGGTTCGACCGGCGCGACGGGCAGTACAAGCTGCTCGACTTCAATCCGAGGATGGGGGGCGCAGTTCCGCCTCTTCGAGAACGAGGCGGGGGTGGATGTCGTACGGGCCCAGCATCTGCATCTGACCGGACGCAAGGTGCCAGAGTGGGAGCAGCGGGCGGGGCACCGCTATCTCGTCGAGAACATCGACCTGCCCGCGCCGGCCGCGTACCGGCGCAGCGGATACAGCACCCCGCACGCGCCGGAACGGGCGAGCGGGACGGAGCTCGCGTGGTTCGCGACGGACGACGTCCGGCCGCTGATCACCATGGCGGCGCGACGCGTCGGGCCGGGCCGGGCTTCAAGCATCTGTACCAGCTGTGGCGTTCCACCACGCGCCGCGGTGCGACCGTCAAGTAGGCAAATGGCAACAGCAGTTGAGGGCCGGCCGTGGGCCGACACCCTGGGGAGGGGACTGCACATGATTCGTCCGGTAGCTGTCATCGGGGCGGGGCCCTATGGTCTGTCGACCGCCGCCCATCTGCGGGCCAGGGGCATCCCCGTCCGCGTCTTCGGATCGACCATGGTGAGCTGGCACGAGCGCATGCCCGCCGGGATGATCCTCAAGTCCACACCGATCGCGTCGAACATCGACACGCCCGCGGCGGAACTCTCCGTACCGGGCCTGGCGACGTTCTGGCCCGGCGACCGGGCTCCCACCGTCCCCCACCTGCTCCGTGAGGCGGTCGAGGCACTCGACGCCGGCCGCCCGGGCCGGATCAGGGACGCCCTGTCCCGCCTCCGCAGGGAGTGCCGCTCGATCATGGGCGGCTTCGGCGTCCTGCTCACCGAGACCGACGACGAGATGGAACGCGCCCGCTTCGACAGCGGCGACAAATGACTTGCCGGGCGCCACCCCGACCCGCTCGTATGTACCTCGGCCGTTCGTAAGCACCTCGGCCGGCAGCCGCGCCGCCCGCTGAGAAAGGCCTCCCATTGTCCGCACCGAAGATGCACGCCGACGAGGCGGACATCGACACCGCCCTCGTACGACGTCTGCTCGCAGCCCAGTTCCCGCAGTGGGCGCAGCTCCCGGTCGAGCGGTTCCCCTCCTCCGGGACGGTCAACGCGGTCTACCGGCTCGGTGACGACATGGCCGTACGGCTGCCTCGCATCGCGTCCGGGGTCCCTGATGTCGCGACCGAGCACCGGTGGCTGCCTTACCTCGCCCCGCAGTTGCCGACCGGCATCCCCGCCGTCCTCGGCAAGGGGGTGCCCGGCGATGGCTATCCCTGGCCCTGGACCGTCTGTAGCTGGCTCGACGGTGCCAACCCCGTCGTCGACCGGCTCACCGACCCCGGTCAACTCGCCAAGGAGCTGGCCGAGTTCGTCGCCGCTCTCCAGCGGATCGATCCCGCCGGCGGCCCGCCCGCGTACCGTGGCGGGCCGCTCTCCGAGGTCGACGCCGAGACCCGCGCCGCGATCGCCGAGCTCGACCGCCTCGGCATGGTCGACGCGGCGGCGGCCACGGCCGCCTGGGAGGAGTCGCTCCATGCCCCCGACTGGACGGGTGCGCCCGTCTGGCTGCACTCCGACCTGATGCCCGGCAATCTGCTGACCGCCGACGGCCGCCTCACGGGTGTCATCGACTTCGGCACGATGGGTGTGGGCGACCCGGCCGCCGATCTGATCCCCGCCTGGAACCTTCTCCCGCCCGACGCCCGCACCGCGTTCCGTGACGCGCTCGGGCCCGACGACGCGACCTGGCTGCGCGGGCGCGGCTGGGCCCTGTCGATGTCGCTGATCATGCTGCCGTACTACCGGGACACCAACCCGGCGATGGCGGACAACGGCCGCCACGTCATCGGCCAAGTGCTGCCCGCCTGAAGCCCCTTCAAAGCCCCTTCAAAGCCCCTTGGCCCCGTCGATCCGCTCCCTGAGCAGGTCGGCGTGGCCGTTGTGCCGTGCGTACTCCTCGATCATGTGGAGGAGGACCCAGCGCAGCGACACCGTCCCGAGCCACGGGTTGCGCCCCTCGACGTCCAGGTCGGGCGCGTCCTCCACGAACCGTTCGGCGAAGGCCACTTCGGCGCGCCACGCCTCCCAGGCCTCGGCGACGACGCCGGGATCGGCGACCGCGCCGTCGAAGTCCTCGTCGGGGTTCTCCTCCGTGTGGAAGAGCCGCGGGACGTCCTGCCCGGCCAGCGCCTGCCGGAACCACCGGCGCTCCACGCCCGCCATGTGCCGTACGAGACCGAGCAGCGAGAGCGTGGAGGGCTCGACGGAGCGCAGGGCGAGCTCCTTCTCCAGGCCGGTGCACTTCGTCTCCAGCGTTGTGCGCTGCGCGGCGAGAAAGTCACCGAGCAACTGCCGCTCGTCACCCGTGGTCCGGGGATACAGGCTGCGGTACTGCTCGACGTCGACAAAGAACTCGGCTCTTCTGCTGGCGCTCGTCATGTACGCCATCTTCGGTGCTCAGCCCGTGGCGTGCATGGACATCAGTGCACGCAGGCCGCCCTCGATCTCCTCGATGGGGGCCTCGCCGAGCAGCGCCGCCTGAGCGACGAACCCCTGCGCCAGGGCGATCATGGTCCGGGCCACATGTTCGGCGGGGACGTCGTCCCGCATCAACCCCTGCTTCTGGTACGCCTCGACGACCTTCACCCAGTGCACTCGCATCTCCGCGAAGGTCTCGCGCAGGATGTCGGCCAGCTCCCGGTTGCGCAGGGTCTCGGCCCAGACCTGGATGACCAGGTGGGCATGGTGGCGTGCACCGGTGTCGTTCGGTGGCGACTGCAGGCCGAGGACGCTCCGCATCACCATGCCGATCAGCTCGTCCGGCGAGGGCGCCGGGTTCAGTGCCGCGGCCTCTGCGTACCCCTCGGACACCGAGCGCACCACCTCGGTGGCGATGGCGACGATGATCTCGTCCTTGCCGCGGAAGTAGCGGTAGACCGCCCCGGCCGAGAGCCCGACCTCCTGGAGCACGTCCTGCATGGACGTGGCGTGGAAGCCGTTGCGGGCAAAGCAGCGGGCCGCGCCGTCGAGAATCTGGGCGCGGCGGGCATCGAGGTGTTCCTGGGATACGCGAGCCATGGACCTACCGTAAAGCGAACGTTCGTTCTTGACAACATCCGGGGTCGGGAGGCAGAGTCCTGTCATCAAAAACGAACGATCCTTCGCTATGGAGTGAAGCCGACATGCCCACCACACCGCCCTCCCGCCGCACAATGATCACCGCGCTCGTCCTGATCCCGTTGATCGCCGCCGCCGTCCTCTGCCTCTTCGCCTGGCCCGCCGCCAGGACCGCACCGCGCGACGTGCCGATCGGACTCGCCGGGACCCCGGCGGCCACCGCCGGGCTCCAGCAGAAGCTCGACCGGCAGGGGAGCGCCTTCGAGGTGCACCGTTACGCCGACGACGCCGCGGCCCGCGCCGCGATCAAGCACCGGGACGTGTACGGCGCGGTCGTCGTCACCGCGCAGGGCCCGCACCTGCTGACCGCGTCGGCAGCCAGCCCTGTGGTCGCCCAGCTCCTCCAGAAGGCCGCGGCCGAACTCGCCCCGGCCGGCAGCACCGCGATACCGGTCGCCGACGTGGTGTCCCCGCCCGCCGCTGACCCCCGCGGAACCGCCCTGACCTCCAGCATCCTGCCGCTCGCCATGGCGGGCATGGCCGCCGGAGTGATCGTCACGCTCTTCCGGCTGCGCGGCATACGGGCCGCGGCCGTCCTCGTGGCCGCCTCCGCGCTGGTGGGACTGGCCGCCGCGGCCGTCACGGACAGCTGGCTCGGGGTCTTCGCCGGATCGTGGTGGGCCGAGGCCGGTGTGCTGGGTCTGGCCGTACTGTCGATCGGCGCACTTGTGGCGGGCCTGGCCGCGCTCCTGGGCACCAGGGGCATCGGGATCGGCGCCCTGCTGACCATGCTCGTCGGCAACGCGTTCTCCGGAGCCGGCAGCGCCCCTCAGCTGCTGCCCGAACCGGCGGGAATGATCGGCCAGTTGCTGCCGCCGGGCGCGGCCGCGACCCTGCTGCGCTCCGTCGCGTACTTCGACAGCAGCGCGGCCCTGGTCCCCGCCCTGACGCTCGGGGCGTGGGCCGTGCTCGGACTCGCGGGGGTCATGGTGGGCGGAATGCGGGCACGTCGCGCTGCTGCCACCGCCTCCGGAACCCCGGCGCAGACCCCGCAACTGGAGCCGGTGGGCTGAGAGGCCTCACCCCGCCGTGCGCGGGATCCGTTTCTCCCAGGTCCGGTGGAAGACCACCTCGCCGCCCTCCTTGCAGGTCACCTCGTTCGACGTGATGAAGTCCTGGGCGTCGCAGCTGATTTCGGAGCGCGTCTCCACCCTGACGTCCCAGGACAGGTCGGGGCGGCGCAGGCCCACCGTCCACTCGGATTTCGTACGGGCCGACAGGGGGTCGTCCTCGTTGATCTCGTACGTCTCCAGGGCGTCCTCGGTGAACTCCAGGCCGTCCGGGTAGATCCGGGTGCCGCCGTAGCGCGGGTCCACCTCAAGGCGCCAGTCGCCCGCCGCCACATCGCGGATGATCAGGCGTTCCGGGCGCTGGTCCGGGTTCTCCGGGAAGACCACGGCCAGCGGCTCGGACTGTTCCGGCTCCTCGAAGGCGATGCGGTCGTCCGTCGTGGGGGCGCGGACGGGGAGTTCGAGGGAGCTGGCCGCCGGGTCGAGCGTGAAGCCCTCCGCGTCCGGCTGGGGCCAGATCCAGGGCCAGTACGACGAGGAGACCGCCAGGCGGATCCGGTGTCCTGGCGGGAAGGTGTGGCCGATGCCGTTGAGCTCGAAGGTGACCTCCTCCGTGGCGCCGGGCGTCCAGGGGACGGCCTTGTCGCGGCCGTGCCGGGCGGAGAGGTTCAGGGCGCCCCTGGTCACCAGGGTCGACGAGCCGTCCGTCGCCACATCGCACAGGCGCGCGACGATCTGTCCCGTGGGTGCGTCCGAGCGGATCGTGAGTGTCACCCTCGGGCGGCCCAGGATCTCGATCGGTGCGTACCGGACAGGGAACTCGAAGCACGTCGACTTGGCGTCCTCGTCGCGCTGGTCGGGGGGCAGGTCGGAGTCGTTGCCGAAGGGGAAGAAGCGGCCGGCGTCCAGCCCCGTCTGCTGGGGTGAGTCGACCTTCACCGGGTCGCCCTGGAAGCCGTATCTCTCCGGTGTGACGTGCGGGGACGGCCAGGAGGTGTCGCCGACCCAGCGGCCGGGGAGTGCGGGGTACGTCGTCGCCGGGGGGTGCGATTTGCTGATCCAGGAGCGGAGGAGGGGCTCCGCCATCACGCCCGTCTCCTCGTCCTTCAGCCAGTGGTCCCACCAGCGCAGGGTCTCCTGGAGGAAGCCGATCGCCGGTCCTGGCGGCAGCCCCCGGTCCGGGTACTGGTGCGACCACGGGCCGATCAGGCCGCGTACCCGCGCGGGGTCCAGATGCTCCACAAGACGCAGCACCGTGTCCCGGTACGGGTCGTGCCAGCCGCCCACCGCGAGCACCGACGCCTTGATCGACGAGTAGTCCTCGCAGACGCTGCCGCGCCTCCAGTAGTCGTCACGCGTCTGATGGGCCAGCCACGTATGGATGAACGGGTCCACCGTCTCAAGTCGCTTCAGCCACATCTCCCGCCAGGCGTCGCCGACCTGCGCCGGGTCCGGCGGGCGCGAGACGAAGGCGAGCATGGTCGCCGCCCAGGCGTGCATGTCGACGGCGAGCACCGAGCCGCCCATGTAGTGCACGTCGTTGTCGTAGCGGTCGTCAGCCGAGCAGACCGTGACGATCGCCTTCAGCGGTTCGGGGGCCAGGGCCGCGATCTGGAGTGAGTTGAAGCCGCCCCAGGAGATGCCGAACATGCCCACCTTGCCGGTGCACCAGGGCTGCTCGGCGAGCCACTCGACGACCGCTACCCCGTCCGCCAGCTCCTGCGCGTCGTACTCGTCGCCGGGCATCCCGAGCGAGTTCCCGTGCCCGCGCACATCCACCCGCACGGAGGCGTAGCCGTGGCCCGCGTACCAGGGGTGGCGCTGCCAGTCGCGCGGCGCGGTCCAGTCGCTCAGGCGGTACGGGAGGTATTCGAGCAGCGCGGGCACGGGCTCGGCGCCCGACCCGGCCGGCCGCCAGATCCTCGCGTAGAGGTGCGTGCCGTCGGGGAGCGGGATCCAGACGTCGTCGCGCCGGGTCTCGTACGGGAACTCCGTGCGTATCCGCATCGGTTACCACCTGTCAGTGGACGGGGTGCATGGTGCGCTTCAGCCAGGGCGCGGCCGCGATCACCGCGAGGCCGGTGGCCACCGCGATCGCGCCGTTGACGCCGAAGTACGCGGGGTTCGAGACATGGCCGTAGAGCTTGACGACCTGGGCCTGGATGCCGTTGGCGAGGGCCAGGGAGAGGAACCAGAGCGCCATCGTCTGGCTGGCGAAGGCCTTGGGGGCGAGCTTCGTGGTGGCCGACATCCCGGAGGTCTCCAGGAGGATGTCGCCGAGCCCGAGCAGGAAGTACGAGCCGACGATCCACCAGACCGACATCATCCAGGCGTCGCCGGTGCGGCCGATGGTGGCCGGGACCATGATCAGGAAGGACAGACCACCGAGGATCGTGCCGAAGGCGATCTTGTTGGAGGCGTGCGGCTGGCGCTTGCCCATCCTGACCCAGAGGGCGGCGACCACCGGCGCGAGCGCCACCTCGAAGGCGCCGAGGGCGGAGGCGTACCAGCTGGCCGGGAAGTGGAAGCCGAAGATCACCGTCTGGGCGTTGGACGCGGCGATCAGCATCATCGTCGAGTACGCCTGGAAGAGGATGAAGTTGAAGACGACCGAGGACATGAAGAGGACGATGTACGGGCGCAGCCGCCCGCGCTCCTCGCTCGTGACCTTGGGGCTGCGGAACATCACCGTGAAGTAGATGACCGGCATGACGACCGAGATGACGGTGAGGACGTCGACCGAGCGGTCGATCGTCAGGATGCCGGCCAGGCCGAGGACCGTGCAGAGCGCGGCCACCGCGAGGACCCCGGCGATGATCATGCGGACCGTGCGGCGCATCTTCTCGGGCTCCAGCGCCTGCTCGGCGTGGTCCTTGCGCCCGGCGATGGTCTTCCGGCCGAGTACGTACTGGATCAGACCCAGCGTCATCCCGATCGCGGCCGCCGAGAAGCCCCAGTGCCAGCCCTTGTGGTCGCCAAGCCAGCCGGTGATCAGCGGGCCGAGGAAGGCGCCGATGTTGATGCACATGTAGTAGAGGGCGAAACCGGCGTCCCTGCGCTCGTCGGCGGTGCGGTAGAGCTTGCCGACCAGGGTGGAGACATTGGGCTTCAGCAGGCCGGTGCCCAGCGAGATCAGGCCGAGGCCGATCCAGGTGGCCCCGTTGGTCGGGACCGCCATGGTGTAGTGGCCGCAGGCGATGAGGATGCCGCCCCACAGGACCGCGCGATAGGAACCGAGGATGCGGTCGGCGAGCCAGCCGCCCGCCACGGAGACCAGGTAGACCATGGTTCCGTACGCCGCCGAAACGGAGGCGGCGGTCCCGGGGTCCATCCCCATGCCGTCCTCGCTGACGGCAGCCGTGAAGTAGAGGACGAGAATGGCCTGCATCCCGAGGAACGAGAAACGTTCCCAGATTTCGAGACCCGAAAGGGTCATCAGACCGCGGGGCTGACCGAAGAAGGAGTGGTCGTCACCCGGCTGGGGACCCGGTTGCGGCGCTGTCGGCGGCGGCGGTGCCGTATCGGTTCCGGACAAAAGCCCCACTCCTCGTAGTAGCAGCTTTTCCAGAACATACCGGGCACTATCCGAGTGCGCTCGGGCAGGGCGGGCAGGTGCCCTCTGTGATCGAACAGCGACCGGATACGCTGACTTGAGTGATGGCAGCGACACATCGACAATCCGTGTGATCGTCAGCAGACAGGAGATCCCCTCGTGACCGTCGTCGGGTCGTTCGGACTGAGCGTGCGGGACCAGGCACTTGAGGCCGATGTCCAGGCCGGATTGACGGCTGTCGAGGCGGGACTGCTCGAGGCCACCAAGAGCGAGGTCCCCTTCATCACGGAATCCGCCCAGCACCTCCTGCGGGCGGGCGGCAAACGCTTCCGCCCCCTGCTGGTGATGCTGGCCTCGCAGTTCGGCGACCCCTACGCACCGGGTGTGGTCCCCTCGGCCGTCGTCGTCGAGCTGACGCATCTGGCGACGCTGTACCACGACGACGTGATGGACGAGGCTGACGTACGCCGCGGGGTGGCCAGCGCCAACTCCCGCTGGGGCAACTCGCTCGCCGTCCTGACCGGCGACTTCCTCTTCGCACGCGCCTCGCACATACTGGCCGACCTCGGCCCCGAGGCCGTACGGATCCAGTCCGAGGCCTTCGAGCGGCTGGTCACCGGTCAGATCCTGGAGACCGCGGGGCCGCGCGACGGCCGCGACCCGGTCGACCACTACATGGACGTGCTGTCCGGCAAGACCGGCTCACTGATCGCCGTCTCCGGGCGCTTCGGGGCGATGATGGCCGGCGCCGACGAGGGCGTCGTGGACATCCTCACCCAGTACGGGGAGCGGCTCGGCATCGCCTTCCAGCTGGCCGACGACGTCCTGGACATCGCCAGCGACACCCAGGAGTCGGGCAAGACGCCGGGCACGGACCTGCGCGAGGGCATCCCGACGCTGCCGGTGCTGTATCTGCGCGCCCAGGCCGTGACGTACGGCCGCCCCGATGACCTGGCGCTGGTCGAACTGCTCGACGGAGATCTGAGCGACGACGTACGGCTGCGCGACGCGGTGCTGCGACTGCGGGCCCACCCGGCTCTGGAGCGGGCCCGCCAGGACGCGGTGCGCTACGCGGAAGAGGCGCGGGCGACGCTCGCGCCCCTGCCCGAGGGCTACGCCAAGACCTCCCTGGAGGAGCTGTGCGGTGTCGTGGTGCACCGCGTCGGCTGACGCCGGCCTGTTTGCCCTGGTGGCTCTAGTAGCCGCCTCCGCCGCTGCTTGAGCTGTCGCCCCCGTCCTGCGCCTTGGCGCCCGTCGGGGTCGCGGCGAACCAGGTGCCGCCCACGCCCTGGCCGTGCGCCTCGCGCGGCCTGTCGTCCTTGGCGTACGTGTAGAGCGGCCAGCCCGCGAGGGTCAGCTGCTTGGTGCCGTCGGCGCGCGTGACCGTACCGACGAGGGACTTGTCGACGCCCTGGACGGTGGCCGAGGAGCCGGTGGCGACGGCGGGCGGCCACAGGGCGGCGCAGTCGCCCGTGCAGTTCGATGCCGGTGGCTTCGCGGTGTCCTTGTCGAAGCGGTAGAGCACGAACCCCTTGGCGTTGGTGACGACCGTGCCGACCTTGTCCACCTTGGCTGTGGAGAGGTCGGTCGAGGACGAGGAAGACGAGGACGACGAGGACGACGAGGAGGTCGTCGGGGTCTTGGGCGTGGAACCGGAGCCCGATCCGCTGTCGCAGCCGGTGGCTGCGAGGGCGAATCCGGCGACCGCGGTGACGGCGTAGATGCCGATGCGACGGCTGTTCCTGCTGGTGAGCATGGCGTTTCCCCCTTAGTGGTGCCGTACTGCTCTCACTGGGAAGTACGGATTCCGGGGCCTGTCCATTCACTGTGAGCCAGGTCACAATATTGGATTGAGTCCAGGGTGAGATTGGATCCGTACCCATGCACAGAAGCTGACGCAGGGGGCGTCGGCGCAGGTACGGGGAGATTTTGTGATGAAGCGGACCAAGGTCATCGTTATCGGTACGACCGCCGTCGCCGCAGCGGCGGGCATCGCCTTCGCCGTTCTGCCGGCCTCGGCGGACAGCGGGAACGCAGGCAACGCGGGGCACGCGGGGCATCAGGGACACGGCGCGGCGGTCGCCGTGGAGAGCGACACCGGCAGCAGCGGCGGTGCCCTCTTCGTCGCCTCGATGCGCGGTGCCAACGAGATCCCGGTGAAGGACAAGCCCGCCGTCGGCGACCCGGACGGGACAGCGCTGGAGTTGATCCAGGTCAAGGGCGACCAGGTCTCGGTCACCG
Organism: Streptomyces beijiangensis; assembly: GCF_017315755.1. Lineage (GTDB taxonomy): Bacteria > Actinomycetota > Actinomycetes > Streptomycetales > Streptomycetaceae > Streptomyces > Streptomyces beijiangensis. The sequence goes on along the minus strand of NZ_JAFLRJ010000091.1, from coordinate 2,339 downwards.
TGAACTGGCGGGCCACCGGCCGGCCGACCATGCTCCACATCCACCAGGGCGCCCGCGGGACCAACGGCGACGTGAAGATCGACTTCAGCGGGCTGCTCGCGCACTCACGCGACCAGCGGGTCACCGGCACGGTCCAGGTCACGGACGCGAAGCTGCTGGACGCGCTCAAGACCGACCCGGCGAGCTTCTACGCCAACCTGCACACCGAGGAGTTCCCCGGCGGGGCCGTCCGCGGCCAGCTGCACGCGGTCACCCGGACGTCCGACTTCCTGAACGCCACGGCCGGCTTCCAGGCCTCGGTGGTCCAGGGACAGCAGATCTACGAGTGCAAGAAGGGCGACGACGGGAAGTTCGCCTTCCTGCAGCGCGATGTACGGGCCACGCTCGCCGGGGACATCCAGCACTTCTTCACCGCGCCCAACTCGGGCGTCCCGTCCTGGCACGCCCAGGACGGCAGCGCCGTCACCGGCGCGGTGATCAGCAAGACGCCCAACGGGGAGCGGAACATCGCGGAGCTGGACCTCAAGGCGGCCCAGGCGGGCAGCGCGAACGGCCTGCTCTCCCGTACGGCCGAGATCTTCCGGCTGAACACGGTGGGCGGCGTCGCGCCGACGGGCACATGCGACCCGGGGGCGGTCGTGGGCGTTCCGTACTTCGCGGACTACGTCTTCGTCCCGCGGTAACCGGACCGGGGCACGGGCCGGCGCGACCCCTACGGGACGGGGGAGCGCCGGCCTCTCCGTGTCATCCCATAGCAGTACGCGGAGTTGCTCCCGGGGTCTGACGCTTTCCCGTGGCCGATTTGGTCGGATAGGGAGCACCACACCACACCAATTCAGGTGAGAATGGCGGCGAGGGGTGGACGAGTGCAACCGGACGGAGCGCCGCCGACCACGGAGGGCACACATGGCACCGAACGACAGCGCAGAGGCCACGGAAGAGGCCAGGGATCTGGTGGCGGGGCGCCGGAAGGCGGCACGCTATCTCGTCCCGGTCGCGATCGCCGGAGTGGCGGCGGCGACCATCGGCCTCGTCCCGGCGCTCGCCAGCTCGGGTGACCCCGATCTGCCGAAGATCACCGCACAGGAACTCATCGCGAAGATCGCCGCGTCGGACACCCAGCAGCTGTCCGGCACGGTCAAGGTCAGCACGGACCTGGGTCTGCCGTCGCTGGGCGGCATGACGAGCTCCTTCGCACCGGGCGGCGCATCCGGCGGGGGCGAGGGCGGCTCGGCCTCGCCGACTTCGAAGCTGACCGAACTCGCCACCGGTACGCACACCTTGCGTGTCGCCGCCGACGGCCCCGACCGGCAGAAGGTCTCCATCCTGGAGAACGCGGCCGAGTACAGCCTGATCCACAACGGCTCGCAGATCTGGGGCTACGACTCCAAGTCCAACGAGGCGTTCCACGCGACGACGGGGAAGTCCACGGGGAAGTCCACGGCGAAGCCCGAGAAGAGCGCGGGCGCCGACATGACCCCGAAGGCCCTGGCCGACGAGGCGCTGAAGGCCGCGGACGCGACGACGTCGGTGACGGTGGACGGTACGGCGCAGGTAGCCGGCCGGGACGCGTACCAACTCCTCATCAAGCCCAAGCAGTCGGGCACGACGGTCGGGTCGATCCGGGTCGCGGTCGACGCGAAGAACGGCACACCGCTGAAGTTCACGCTCATCCCGAGCGGGGGCGGCAAGGCGGTGGTCGACGCGGGCTTCACCAAGGTGGACTTCTCGAAGCCGTCGGCCTCGACGTTCAACTTCACACCGCCCAAGGGCGCGAAGGTGACGGAGGGGGACACGCCGAAGGCGGAGAGCGGCGCGGACCTGGGGAAGGGCCTGGACAAGGGCCTGGACAAGGGCAAGGGCCACGACAACGGCATGAAGGTGATCGGCAAGGGCTGGACGTCGATCGCGGCGTTCGACACGGGCGGCAAGGGCCTGGACGCCGGTGGTCCTGCGGAGAAGGGCAAGGGCGGGGCCGGTCCTGACGCGCAGAAGTTCCTGGACTCGCTGGGCGACAAGGTGTCGGGGACGTTCGGGTCGGGCACGGTGTTCCATACGCGACTGATCAACGCGCTGATGACGGACGACGGCAAGGTCTACGTCGGCGCGGTGGACAAGGCGGCGCTGGTCGCGGCGGCGAACGCTGCCAAGTAGGCCGACAGGTCGGCCCGGGGCGAGCACCCCGGGCCCCGCTTGTCCTCAATCGCCGGACGGGCTTGAATTTGCCTGGCGTGGGCTCGATTTGCTCGGGATGTGCCCGCGCGATGAAGCCCAGGCGGGGAAAATCAGCCCGTCCGGCGATTGAGGACCGGGGTCCGGGGCGGAGCCCCGGGGAGGGG
>NZ_JAFLRJ010000892.1 GCF_017315755.1 Streptomyces beijiangensis | reverse complement strand
CGGCCGCGGTAGGGGCGGGGTTCGCGGTAGTCATCGTGTTCCGGTTCCGGGAACTGGTCGAAGACGAAGAGGACCTCCACGTGGGAGAAGCCCTCCAGACCCTGCAGGCACGCGTCGCCGAAGCGCTCGTCGACGGTGATCGTACTGTGGACGGCACCCCAGTTGTCCGTGTGCTGGACGTCCGTACGGTTGTTCCGGACTGTGCCTATCGGTGTGATCTCGAAACGTGGCATGGCTAGGTTCTACCGCTTGGGTGAGTGTCCTGCCCAGATGCCGTCCTCAGCCCTTGCGGCCCCCGCAGCC
>NZ_JAFLRJ010000891.1 GCF_017315755.1 Streptomyces beijiangensis | reverse complement strand
GTGCCGACCGACGCCCAGGTCGAGGAGGCCGTGGCAGCCGCGCACGCCGTGCGCGACGAGTTCGCCGCGACCCCCGCGCATGTGCGCGCCGCCGCCCTCGACCACGTCTCGCGCCGCCTCGTCGAGCGCACCGAGGAGATCGCCCAGCTGATCTCCGCCGAGAACGGCAAGCCCATCAAGTGGGCCCGCGGCGAGGTCGGCCGTGCCGTCTCCGTGTTCCGGTTCGCCGCCGAGGAGGCCCGCCGCTACAACGGCGGCGAGGCCCAGCGCCTGGACACCGACGCCGGCGGCGTGGGCCGGCTCGCCCTGACCCGCCGCTTCCCGCGCGGCACGGTACTGGGTATCGCGCCCTTCAACTTCCCGCTCAACCTCTGCGCCCACAAGATCGCCCCGGCGATCGCCGTCGGCGCCCCGATCATCCTCAAGCCGGCCCCGGCCACCCCGCTCTCCGGCCTGATCATCGGCGACCTGCTCGCCGAGACGGACCTCCCCGCGGGCTCCTGGTCGATCCTTCCGGTCGCCAACGACAAGATGCCCGCCCTCGTCCAGGACGAGCGCCTGCCGGTCATCTCCTTCACGGGCTCCGAGACGGTCGGCTTCGCGATCATGGACTCGGTCCCGCGCAAGCACATCACCCTGGAGCTCGGCGGCAACGGTGCGGCCGTCGTCCTCGGCGACTGGGCGTCGGAGAAGGACCTCGACTGGGCCGCGACCCGTATCGCGACCTTCTCGAACTACCAGGGCGGCCAGTCCTGCATCTCCGTGCAGCGCGTGATCGCGGACGCCGCCGTCTACGACCGGCTCGTCCCGAAGATCGTCGCGGCCGTCGAGGCCCAGGTCACCGGCGACCCGTCGGACGCCGCCACCGACGTCGGCCCGCTCGTCAGCGAGGCCGCGGCCGTGCGCGTCGAGTCCTGGGTCGACGAGGCCGTCAAGGCCGGCGCCAAGCTGCTCGCGGGCGGCAAGCGCGACGGTGCGGCGTACGCGCCGACCGTCCTCGCGGACCTCCCTGCCGACACCACGCTCGCCGGCGAAGAGGTCTTCGGACCGGTCCTCTCGGTGAAGAAGGTCGACGGTGAGGCGGAGGCCTTCGCGGCCGTCAACGACTCCAAGTACGGCCTCCAGGCAGGGGTGTTCACCCATGACCTGCAGACGGCCTTCCGCGCCCACAGCGCGCTGGAGGTCGGCGGCGTGATCGTCGGCGACGTCCCTTCGTACCGTGCCGACCAGATGCCGTACGGCGGCGCCAAGCAGTCCGGTGTGGGCCGCGAGGGTGTCGCGTACGCGATGGCGGACTACACCTACGAGCGGGTCATGGTCTTCACGGGCCTCGCGCTCTAGTACGTACGCGCGTACACGTCACAACGGCCGGAGC
>NZ_JAFLRJ010000890.1 GCF_017315755.1 Streptomyces beijiangensis | reverse complement strand
TCGCCGACGAGCCCACCGGCAACCTCGACGAGGGGATGCGGGACGAGATCATGGACGTACTGGAAGGGCTGTGGAAGGAGCACGGCCTGACCTTCATCATGGTCACGCACGACACCGCGCTCGCGCGGCGGGCGCCGCGGCTGGCCACGATCCGCAAGGGCAAGGTCACGGTTACGGAGAACGCGGCGGCGGCGTAGGGGAAAAGCCCGGCCCCCGGGTGGGGGCCGGGTCTACGCTCGCCCGTATGTCGATCACCAGTCTCTCCACGCCGCTGTCCGGCGCCGACATAGCCGCCTGGCACCGCACCGTCACCGAAGCCCAGTCCCACGATCTCCCTGCGGGGGTCCCCGTCCAGGGCCCCGCCGAGACGGCGGGCCGGCTGCGGATCGGGGCGATGCGCGGGCGCGCCACGCACCGGGTGGCGGGTGACTTCGACGGGGTGGCCTCCGTGCTCCTCTCGGACGAGCCGGGCAATGAACACACCGCTTTCCTGGATGTGTTGGCGGTACGGCCGGCCGCCGCCAGCTCCTCGCGCACCGCCGCCCACAGAGCGGAACCGACGCCCCGGCGTCGCGCGGCCGGCCGTACCGCCAACACATCCAGG
>NZ_JAFLRJ010000889.1 GCF_017315755.1 Streptomyces beijiangensis | reverse complement strand
GCCCGCACCCGGGCCAGCACGGCGGGGTCCACCTGCTTCAGGTGGAGATAGCCGATGCGCTCCCCATACGTCTTGATCAGCTGCACGCTGTCGCCGCCGCAGTAGGCGTAGTGGCCGGTGTCCAGGCAGAGCGAGACATGGGCGGGATCGGTCGCGTCGAGGAATCGAGTGACGTTCTCCTCGGTGTCGATGTGTGTGTCGGCGTGC
>NZ_JAFLRJ010000888.1 GCF_017315755.1 Streptomyces beijiangensis | reverse complement strand
TCGATGTGTGTGTCGGCGTGCGGGTGGACGACGATGCGCAGGCAGAAACGGTCCTGCACCTCACGGCCGAGACGCTCGGTCTGGGTGGTGAGTTCGCGCCACTGGGCGGGAGTGAGGGTGCGGTCCTCCCGTACCTCGCCGGTCTTGTCGTCGCGCCAGAAGGAGGGAATGACGACGAGGTGCCGCGCGCCGGTGGCCTGGGCGAGCGCGGCGACGTCCGCGACGTGTTGCCAGGTGGCGTCCCAGACGGCGGGGCCGTGGTGCAGGCCGGTGAAGACGGTCCCTGCGGAGACCCGGAGGCGGCGGGCGGCGAGCTCGTCGGCGAGGAGGC
>NZ_JAFLRJ010000887.1 GCF_017315755.1 Streptomyces beijiangensis | reverse complement strand
GCGGACACCCCGGCCCCCGAGCCCGAACCGCAGCTGCAGGGCGTGGCCACGCTGGGCGGCGGGCTGGGCGGCGCGATGATGGGCGGCCTGCTCGCCAAGATGAGCCGCCCGGTCGCGAACGCGGTGGCGAAGAAGACGGGCCTCCCGGCGGCGACGGTGGTACGCGGGATCGAGATCCTGCTGCCGGTGATCATGGCAGTGGTGACGAAGCGGGCGGC
>NZ_JAFLRJ010000886.1 GCF_017315755.1 Streptomyces beijiangensis | reverse complement strand
GGGCGCGGGCAGATCGGGCGGCACGGTGGACGGATCCATCGCATCCAGCGGAAGCCGCTTGCGGTACTCCGGATCGCAGAGCATCAGAAACCCGGTGACCAGCCGTGAACTCCCGCTCCCGGGACCGCCGGTGACCAGAACAACCCTCGGTGCGCCCGGCCATTCCATGCGCCATGCGGCGAGCGCGCGCAGGGCGGCGGTGCGTCCGCCGATGTGAGGGTGCGGTGCATAGCCTTCGGGCGGCGCGGTCATGAGTCCCGGTCCTCCGTCGTCCGTACGGGCGCTTAAGCCACTGATCCTATGTTCGACAACCGGGCGCCGGGGCCAGAGCGTAGGGGCCTGTACGGGCGTACGAGGCCGGGCGGCGACCCGCGCCGGGTCGGACGGTGCTCGCCCCGCTGCTTCGGTAGCCGGATGAACCTCACGCACCTCCACGTCCGCACCGCCGCG
>NZ_JAFLRJ010000885.1 GCF_017315755.1 Streptomyces beijiangensis | reverse complement strand
TGGTCAGGGGCTGTTTCCTGTGGCGACGCCAGGGTTCGAACCTGGGTAGGCTGAGCCGGCAGATTTACAGTCTGCTCCCTTTGGCCACTCGGGCACATCGCCAAGGGTTGTCGTACCGGTCCGCCTTGCGGCGCTCCGGGGCAACGACGTAAACGATACCTGATGGGTGGGGGTGGTCCGCCACCCGATTGATCAGGGCTGCACCCCACTAGTCTTG
>NZ_JAFLRJ010000884.1 GCF_017315755.1 Streptomyces beijiangensis | reverse complement strand
CAGGCCGACCTGGAGGCGGAGGCGGCCACCCTGGACCCCGAACTCCCCCTGGCGGGCCGCCTCTTCGCGGTGAAGGGCAACATCGACGTGGCGGGCCTCCCCACCACCGCAGGCTGCCCTTCGTACGCGTACACCCCACCCCAGGACGCCCCCGTCGTAGCCGCACTCAAAGCAGCCGGAGCCCTGCTCATCGGCACGACGAACCTTGACCAGTTCGCCACCGGCCTGGTCGGCACCCGCTCCCCCTACGGCGCCGTACGCAACGCCATCGACCCCACCCGCATCAGCGGCGGCTCCAGCTCCGGTTCGGCCGTAGCCGTGGCACTCGGCATCGTCGACTTCGCCCTAGGCACCGACACCGCGGGCTCGGGCCGCGTCCCCGCCGCCTTCAACGGCATCGTCGGCCTGAAGCCGACCTACGGCCTGGTCCCCACCGAGGGCGTCGTCCCGGCCTGCGCGAGCCTGGACTGCGTCACCGTCTTCGCCCGTACGCTCCCGGAGGCCGAGCAGGCCCTCGCCCACATGACCACCGCCCCTGCGGCGACGACACCACCACCCCGCCGCCCCGGCCCGTAC
>NZ_JAFLRJ010000883.1 GCF_017315755.1 Streptomyces beijiangensis | reverse complement strand
GTTGAGTCGTACCCCTCCCCGCAGTACCCCCCTTTGCCGCGCCCTCATTCAGGAACAGCCCGTGCCTCCGCGCCCGCGCGCAGCCGCCACCCCCGTATGGCCGCTCGTCGCTCTCTTCACCGCCGGCTACCTCGCCGCGTACCTCCTCCCCACCACCGTGGCCCGCCTCGGCGCGTCCCTCCGACTCGCCCCGACCCAGGCCGGGTTGATGGGCAGCACGCTGCTCCTCGCCTCCGCCCTGGCCGGCTTCCTCCTCGCCTCCCGGGTCGAGCGCATCGGGCCGCACCGGCTCGCCCGCACGGGTCTGCTGCTGATGCTCATCGGGTACGGGACCGCCGCGGCCACCGCCTCCGTGCCGCTCGTCCTGGCGGGCGCCGTCATCGGCGGTTTCGGCTCCGGTACGGCGACCACGGTCGCCGCCT
>NZ_JAFLRJ010000090.1 GCF_017315755.1 Streptomyces beijiangensis | reverse complement strand
CCAGGACGTGCCGGCCCGCGGAGCACACCGCGGGCCGGCACGTCCTGGCGTATCTGCGCGCCCAGGTCGACGCGATCGTCGCGTACGACCCGGCCGTACGGCGCGAACTCCCGGACTCCGTCCACCAGTTGCGCGTCGCGACCCGCCGACTGCGCAGCGCCTTCCGTACGTACGGGAAGATCATCGACCGCGCCGTCACCGACCCGGTCGGCGAGGAGCTCAAGTGGCTCGCCGCCGAGCTGGGCGTGGACCGCGATCAGGAGGTGCTCACCGAGCGCCTCACCGCCCGTATCGCCGCCGTCCCCAGGACCCTCCTGCTCGGCCCCGTCCGCAGCCGCCTCCGCATCTGGACCGTGGCCCGCCGCAGCGGATCGCGCCGCCACACCCTCGCGGTGCTCGACGGCCGCCGCTATCTGGCTCTCCTGGAGACCCTCGACGCGCTCCTCACGGCACCCCCGCTCCTGCCCGCCGCCGCGCGTCCCGCGGCCACGGCGCTCCCCAAGGCGGTCCTGAAGGTCCACGCCCGCCTCGCCACCCGCGTCGAGCACGCACTCACCCTGCCCCCGGGCGAGGAGCGCGACCTGGCGATGCACGAGGCCCGCAAGGCCGCCAAGCGCGCCAGGTACGCGGGAGAGGCGGCGACCCCCGCCCTGGGGGAACCCGCGAAACGGTTCGCCCGGCGCATGAAGGCCGTCCAGACGGTCCTCGGCGACCACCAGGACAGTGTCGTGGCCCGAGACGCCCTGCGCGCCCTGGCGGTCCAGGCGCACGCGGCGGGCGAGACGGCCTTCACCTGGGGCCTGCTGTACGGGCAGGAGGAGGCAGCGGCGGCGGAGCGTGAGCGGGAGCTGCCGAGGGTGTGGGCGAAGGCGGCGGGCGCAGGGGTCTCCTGAACGCCGTGCGAGGGGTGTCCCAGGCCGCGATAGGCTTGAGGGTCACCCCTGTCAGCCCACGGAGAGTCGCCGCATGTCTGCCGAATCGGTCTTCCCACAGCTCGAAGCTCTGCTCCCGCATGTGCAGAAGCCCATTCAGTACGTCGGCGGTGAGCTGAACTCCACCGTCAAGAACTGGGACGAGTGCGACGTCCGCTGGGCGCTCATGTACCCGGACGCGTACGAGGTAGGGCTGCCCAACCAGGGCGTCATGATCCTCTACGAGGTGCTGAACGAGCGCGAGGGCGTCCTCGCCGAGCGCACGTACAGCGTGTGGCCGGACCTGGAAGCGCTGATGCGCGAGCACAAGGTCCCGCAGTTCACGGTGGACGCGCACCGCCCGGTGAAGGCTTTCGACGTCTTCGGGCTCTCCTTCTCCACCGAGCTCGGCTACACCAACATGCTCACCGCCCTCGACCTCGCGGGCATCCCCCTCGCCGCCAAGGACCGCGGTCTCGACGACCCGATCGTGCTCGCCGGAGGCCACGCCGCCTTCAACCCCGAGCCGGTCGCCGAGTTCATCGACTGCGCCGTCATCGGCGACGGCGAGCAGGCCGTCCTGCAGATCACCGACATCGTCCGCGCCTGGAAGGCGGAGGGACGCCCCGGCGGCCGTGAGGAGGTCCTCTTCCGGCTCGCGAGGACCGGCGGGGTGTACGTTCCCGCCTTCTACGACGTCGAGTACCTGCCGGACGGGCGTATCGGCCGTGTCGTACCCAATCGCTCCGGGGTCCCGTGGCGGGTCTCCAAGCACACTGTCATGGACCTGGACGAGTGGCCGTACCCCAAGCAGCCGCTCGTCCCGCTCGCGGAGACCGTCCACGAGCGGATGTCCGTAGAGATCTTCCGCGGCTGCACCCGCGGCTGCCGTTTCTGCCAGGCCGGCATGATCACGCGCCCCGTACGGGAGCGAAGCATCACCGGCATCGGCGAGATGGTCGAGCGGGGTCTCAAGGCGACCGGTTTCGAGGAGGTCGGGCTGCTCTCGCTGTCGTCCGCGGACCACAGCGAGATCGCCGAGGTCGCCAAGGGCCTCGCCGACCGCTACACCGAGGACAAGGTCGGTCTGTCGCTGCCGTCCACCCGCGTGGACGCCTTCAACATCGACCTCGCCAACGAGCTCACCCGTAACGGCCGCCGCTCCGGCCTCACCTTCGCCCCCGAAGGCGGCTCGGAGCGCATCCGCAAGGTCATCAACAAGATGGTCTCGGAAGACGACCTGATCCGTACCGTCGCGGCGGCCTACGGAAACGGCTGGCGCCAGGTCAAGCTGTACTTCATGGTCGGCCTCCCCACCGAGACCGACGAAGACGTCCTGCAGATCGCCGACATGGCGGCCAATGTCATCGCCAAGGGCCGTGAGGTCGCGGGCAACGACATCCGCTGCACCGTCTCCATCGGCGGCTTCGTACCCAAGCCGCACACGCCCTTCCAGTGGGCGCCGCAGCTGAGCGCGGAGGAGACGGACGCCCGTCTCGCCAAGCTCCGCGACAAGCTGCGCAACGACAAGAAGTACGGCCGCTCGATCGGCTTCCGCTACCACGACGGCAAGCCCGGCATCGTCGAGGGCATGCTCTCGCGCGGCGACCGCCGTATGGGCTCCGTCATCCGCGCCGTCTACGAGGGCGGCGGCCGCTTCGACGGCTGGCGCGAGTACTTCTCCTACGACCGCTGGATGCAGGCCGCCGAGAAGACGCTGCCGGACTTCGGCCTGGACGTCGACTGGTACACGACGCGTGAGCGGACGTACGAGGAGGTCCTGCCCTGGGACCACCTGGACTCCGGTCTCGACAAGGAATGGCTCTGGGACGACTGGCAGGACTCGCTCGACGAGACCGAGGTCGAGGACTGCCGCTGGACGCCGTGCTTCGACTGCGGGGTGTGCCCGCAGATGGATACGAGTATCCAGATCGGTCCGACGGGCAAGACACTGCTGCCGCTGACCGTCGTCAAGTAGCTTCTGCATCACGGCAATTACCGGCCCGGCCGCGGAACTCCGCGGCCGGGCCGGGGCGTCTGGGGAGACGGGGAGGACACAGTGGAACTGGAACGCGGGCCCGAGCCCGAGGGCTGTCTGACCGCGGCGATCCGCATTCCGGTGCGGATCGTGGTGCTGGTCGTGGTGCTGCCGGTGCGGATGGTGTGGGACGCGCTGTCCTGGACGGGACGGCAGCTCTACCGCTATCTGCTGGCGCCACTCGGGCGGGCGCTGGGCTTCCTGGCCATGGCCGTGTTCGTCTGGCCGTGGGTGGCGCTGTGGCGCTACGTCGTCGTACCGCCCGTGCGCCTGCTGTACCGCTGGGTGCTGACACCCTTCGGGTGCGGCATCGCCGCCCTCGTCCGCTGGACGGGCATCGCGCTGGGCTGGTTCGGGCGGACCCTGATCGGGATCCCGGCGCGCCGGCTCTACCGCTGGGTGCTGACGCCTCTCGGGCACGGCATCGCCGCGCTGGTCCGCTGGACAGGGATCGCGTTCGCCTGGTTCGTCCATTACGGGATCGTGGTGCCCGCGGTCTGGGCGTACCGGTGGATCCTGACGCCCGTCGGGCATGCCGTCACCTGGGCCGTGCTCGGTCTCGGGGCGGTCATCGGCTGGCTGGGCGCGCAGACGTACCGCTTCCTGCTCAAGCCCCTGGGCATGGTGATCGCCGCGCTCGCCTGGTGGCTGGTGGCGTGCCCGTTCATCGGCCTGTGGCGGTACGTCCTGGTGCCGGTGGGCCGGGCCCTGCGCGTCGTCGGCCGGGAGATCGTCGACGCGGTCGGGGTCTGCTGGCGGATCGCCGGGTACATCTCGCGGGCCGTCGGGCGCGGGCTGAAGTGGCTCGGGTGGAACCTGGTGGGGCGGCCCGTGCGGGCGGCCTGGCGGTGGAGCTACGCGTATGTGCTCGCCCCGGCGGGCAGGGCGGCCGCCGAGGTGGGGCGCGGGGTGCGGGCGGCGCTGCGGTCCGCACGGGTGACCGTCAGGGAGACCAGGCGCGAGGTGTGGTGGGCGCTGTTCGGCGGGCAGGCCCAGGCGGAGGTCCGGGAACCAGTACGGGCCCGGGCGCGTACTCTGGCTAGTAACACGACTGTCCCCGAGGCGGCACCGGAACCTGAGATCTCCCCGTTCGGCCGGAACACGGCCAAGCAGGGGTGAACCGGGTGTCGGGTGCCCCGGGAACCACGCCGTAGGGCGGTGCGCCTCTCGCCTCCGCCCCGCACCGAGGAGAAGAACCACTGGGCAAGCGACAGCCCGAAGGCCCGCCGCCCGCTCCCGCGGTGCAGCGCATCCGACTGCGCTACACCAAGCGCGGCCGCCTCCGGTTCACCAGCCACCGTGACTTCCAGCGCGCTTTCGAGCGGGCGCTGCGCCGGGCCGCCGTGCCCATGGCGTACTCGGCGGGTTTCACCCCGCACCCCAAGGTCAGTTACGCCAATGCCGCACCCACCGGCACCGGCAGCGAGGCCGAATTCCTGGAGATCGCCCTGACCCAGGTGCGGGATCCGGAGCAACTGCGAGCGCTGCTCGACGAGTCGATGCCGGTCGGCCTCGACATCATCGACGCGGTCGAGGCACGGACGTCGGGTCTCGCCGACCGGCTGACCGCGTCCGTATGGGAAATGACGTTGAACGGCGTCGCCTTCGAGGACGCGGAGAAGGCTGTTGCGGCCTTCAACGCGGCGGAGTCGGTCGAGGTCCAGCGGCGCACGAAGAACGGCGTACGGACCTTCGACGCGCGGGGTGCCGTAGCGGATCTGCAGGCCGTTCGTCCACAGCCTGATATGCCCGGGGGTGAGCCCTGTGCGATACTGCGGCTGGTTGTTCGGCACGTGACACCTGCCGTGCGACCTGACGACGTCCTGTCCGGTCTTCACGCTGTGGCCGACCTGGCGCCGCCGGTCCCCGCAGCGGTGACCCGGCTGGCGCAGGGGCTCTTCGACGAGGAGTCCGGCACGGTGACCGACCCGCTCGCGCCTGACCGCGAGGCTGCCCCGGCCGCTCTACCCACGGCCGCCGGGACTGCCGCCGCGACGGCGCCGGAAGGTCCCGCCGCGTAAGGACAGTCGTTGCAGCGCAGCCCTTGTATCCGGGAGCCACCTGGGTCGGGCAGCGCATTGACCAGGAGACTTTCGCCAGGCCGTACGTACATTGCGTAGGGAACCGGCGAGCCAGACATCAGCTCCCGTGCGGCGCCCGCGCCCCGGACGAGCGGAACCGCGAACATCATGCGGACCGCGGCGGACCGGACAAAGACGCGGCGCCCGGGAGCGTGACGGGAGAACCGCCCGCATGCTCGAGCGAGAAGAATCCGGCAACGCCGGAGCAACCGAAGACCAGAACTCACCCGGCGACAAGCTGCCGCCGCGCCGACGGCGCCGTGCGGCGTCGCGCCCGGCCGGTCCGCCGGTCGGTGGGGCCACCGATTCGGCCCAGCCGGAGAGCCCGGCCATACCGGCTGCGGAGGGTACCGCGGCCGAGGCCCCCGAGGCGTCCGCACCCGCTGTACGCCGCCGCGCGACCCGCAAGGCGAGCGCGCCCTCCGGTGCGCCCAAGGCCGTAGAGGCTGTAGAGACCCCTGTGGCCGCGGAGGTGGAGGCTGTCGTGGGCGACGAGCCCGCACCCCGTGGCCGTACGCGCCGCCGTGCCTCCTCGCCGGCCGGTGCGCCGTCGGCTGAGGCCGCTGTGGCCGCCGTACCCGCTGACGAACCGCAGAAGGCTGTGGAGAGCGCGCCCGCCGAGGCCGAGACCGCTGCTCCGGCACGTGGCCGCCGTCGTGCGACCCGTTCGGCCAGTGCGCCCGCCGGTGCGCCCCGGGCTCTGGAGGCAGTGGAGCCCGCTGAGGTCGCCGCGGCCGTCGAGACGGTGACGCAGGACGTCGTCGCCGAGCCGGAGCCGGCCGAGGTCGCCGCTCCGGCGCGTGGCCGCCGCCGTGCCACCCGGTCGGCGAGTGCGCCCGCCGGTGCGCCGAAGACTGCTGAAGCCGCGTCCCCCGCCGCCGCGGAGATCGTGGTGGCCCCCGTACAGGCCGCTGTGGCCGAAGAGGCGGAGCCTGCCGAGGCCGCCGCCCCCGCTCCCGCACGCCGCCGTGCCACGCGCAAGGCGACCGCGCCTGCCGGTGCGCCGAAGGCCTCCGGTGCAAGCACCGGCTCCACCGGAGCGGCTGACGCCGCGCCCCCTGCCGCTGTCGAGACCCCCGTGGCCGCGGAGGCTGTCGAGAGCGACGAGCCCGCGCCCCGTGGCCGTAACCGCCGCAGGGCCACCGCGCCCGCCGCCGCCCCGCAGCCCGAGAGCGCCGGGGAGAGCCTGCCCGAGGCCGTCGCCGAGGTGCTCGCCGAGGAGAACGACTCTCCTTCGCGCAGCCGTAAGCGCCGTCGCGCAGAGGCCCCGCAGTTCACCGCGAAGGCGGAGGAGAAGCAGCCGGAGGAGAACGGGCGCTCGCGCCGCAGGGCCCAGCGCCCCGCGGTGGCGGTGTTCCAGGCCCCGGTCTTCACCGAGCCGATGTTCCAGACCGTGGAGTCCGCCGCTGCCGCCGCTGCCGCCGGCCCCGTAGCGGTCGAGGACGAGGAAGAGGTGGAGGTGGAGGAGACGGTCGTCGAGGCTGTTGTCCCCGCCGAGACCGAGCAGCCCGCGCCGCAGCAGGCCGGGTCGCGCAGCAGCCGTCGCCGTCGCCGCCGTGGCGAGCCCGCCGAGGCCGAGAAGGCCGTCGAGGTCGTCGAGGTCGTCGAGGCGGCCCCGGCGGAGGAGCCCGCGGCCGAGGACACGTCCGAGGAGGACGCCGAGATCGCGGCCGAGGACGGCCAGGACGCCGAGGAGTCCGACGAGTACGGCGACCGCCCGTCGCGCCGCCGCCGCCGTGGTGGCCGCCGCCGTCGCCGGGGCGAGTCGGCCGACTCGGACGAGCGGCACGATGACGATGCCGACGCGGAGTCCGAGGACCCCGAGCAGGAAGAGGCCGAGGAGGACGAGGACGACAACTCCGCGTCCGGCTCCGCCAGCAGCCGTCGCCGTCGGCGCCGCCGCCGTCGCAGTGGTGACGGGTCGGGCGACGACGGTACGTCGGGCACGGACGACCCGGAGCGCACGGTCGTCAAGGTCCGCGAGCCGCGCGAACGCCGTGCGAAGTCGGAAGGAGCCGAGCGCGAGCTGGGCACCGGCTTCGACGAGGTCCAGTCCATCAAGGGCTCGACCCGTATGGAGGCCAAGAAGCAGCGCCGCCGCGAGGGCCGCGAGCAGGGCCGCCGCCGGGTGCCGATCATCACCGAGGCGGAGTTCCTGGCGCGCCGCGAGGCCGTCGAGCGCGTGATGGTGGTCCGCCAGCACGGCGAGCGCACCCAGATCGGCGTGCTCGAGGACAACATCCTCGTCGAGCACTACGTCAACAAGGAGCAGTCGACCTCGTACGTCGGCAACGTCTACCTGGGCAAGGTCCAGAACGTGCTCCCGTCGATGGAGGCCGCGTTCGTCGACATCGGCAAGGGCCGCAACGCCGTCCTGTACGCCGGTGAGGTCAACTTCGAGGCGCTCGGCATGGCCCACGGGCCGCGCCGCATCGAGACCGCGCTCAAGTCGGGCCAGTCGGTTCTGGTGCAGGTCACCAAGGACCCGATCGGTCACAAGGGCGCCCGGCTCACCAGCCAGGTCTCGCTGCCCGGCCGCTACCTGGTCTATGTGCCCGAGGGCTCGATGACCGGGATCAGCCGCAAACTGCCCGACACCGAGCGCTCGCGGCTGAAGACCATCCTCAAGAAGATCGTCCCCGAGGACGCGGGCGTCATCGTCCGTACCGCCGCGGAAGGCGCCAGCGAGGACGAGCTGCGCCGTGACGTGGAGCGCCTGCAGGCGCAGTGGGAGGACATCGAGCGGAAGGCGAAGAGCGGCAGCGCGTCCAACGCGCCGACCCTGCTCTACGGCGAGCCCGACATGACCGTCCGGGTCGTCCGCGACATCTTCAACGAGGACTTCTCGAAGGTCATCGTCAGCGGCGACGAGGCGTGGGAGACGATCTACGGGTACGTCGCCCATGTCGCCCCCGACCTCACCGACCGGCTCTCGCGCTGGACGTCGGAGGTCGACGTCTTCGCGACGTACCGGATCGACGAGCAGCTGATGAAGGCGCTGGACCGCAAGGTCTATCTGCCGAGCGGCGGCTCGCTGGTCATCGACAAGACCGAGGCGATGGTCGTCGTCGACGTCAACACCGGCAAGTTCACCGGTCAGGGCGGCAACCTCGAAGAGACCGTGACGAAGAACAACCTCGAAGCGGCCGAGGAGATCGTGCGCCAGCTGCGGCTGCGCGACCTGGGCGGCATCGTCGTCATCGACTTCATCGACATGGTCCTGGAGTCCAACCGCGATCTGGTGCTGCGCCGCCTCCTGGAGTGCCTGGGACGCGACCGCACCAAGCACCAGGTGGCCGAGGTCACCTCGCTTGGCCTGGTCCAGATGACGCGCAAGCGGGTCGGCCAGGGTCTGCTGGAGTCCTTCTCCGAGACCTGTGTCCACTGCAACGGGCGCGGTGTCATCGTGCACATGGAGCAGCCGACGTCCTCGGGCGGCGGTGGCGGCAAGCGCTCCAAGAAGCGTGGTGGCAGGGGCGGTTCGGACCACACGGACCACAACGACCACAACGACCACACGTACGAGCACGAGACGGACGAGCACGAGCACGAGACGGAGGCCGAGCTGGCCGCCGAGGTGGCGGAGCCCGTCGCGCTTCCCGAGCCGTTCGCCCCGGACGAGGAGCTGTACAGCAGCGCCGCCGAGGCGGAGGCGGCCGCAGGCCGTGGCCGTGGCCGCCGCAGGGCGACCCGCAAGGTGTCTGCTCCGGCCGGTACGCCGAAGATGGCGGCCGAGCCGGTCGTCGAGCCCGAGCCGGTGGTTGAGGCGAAGCCCGAGCCGGTCGTGGCGCCCGCTGCCGCTGCTGCTGCCGCTCCCGTGGTCGAGCCCGAGCCCGAGGCTGCCGTCGAGGCCGCCCCGGCCCGCGGCCGCCGCAGGGCGACCCGCAAGGCGTCGGCCCCGGCCGGTGCGCCCAAGCCTGCGGAGGAGGTCGCCGAGGTCGTCGTAACGGAGGCGCCCAAGGCTGTGGCCGCTCCCGCACCGGTGGCCGAGCCCGTGACGGAGGCGGCCGCCGAGCCGGCCCCGCCGCGTGCCCGTCGCCGGGCGACGCGCAAGGCGACCGCTCCCGCGGGTTCCCCCGCGGGTACGGCCGAGACCGTCGTGGCGGACGCCCCGTCCGCCCCGGCGGAGTCCGAGTCGGAGCCCGAGGCCCCGGCGAAGAAGACGGCAGCGCGGAAGACCGCGAAGAAGGCGACGGCCAAGAAGGCCGCCACCAAGAAGACGGCGGCCACGACGGCGAAGAAGACGGCTGCGAAGAAGACGACGGTGAAGAAGGCGGCCACGAAGAAGACCGCGGCGGCCGAGCAGACGCTGCCGTCGGTCTCGGCTTCCACCGAGGAGTAACAAACCGTCAGATATGACACGAAGAGGTGCGGCCCCCTTGCGGGGGCCGCACCTCTTTGCGTACATCCGGGATCTTGCCCTTTACCTCCACGAAACCTGCTATGAAAACCCTGATAATGTGTCGCCGATCGCTGGCGTCTGTGGTTCAGCCATGGATACCCCGATCTATGGACTGGACCATTTCGTGGCAGACCGGCCCAAATGTCACAGTCCGGTCCGCTCCCTATGAGGGGAGTGGGCGATTTATGCGCAAAAAATTGGTACAGAGTCGGCCATGCGCCGGGGGGTAGCAGGGCCTCGTCAGACGTCCGAACGCCTCAGAACCTTTGCCATTCAAAGCTCTTGCGGTGTTGAAGGAGGACGTCCATGTCTAGCGTCACAAGGGAGCCGATCCCTGCTGCCCGGCCGGTCATCGGTGAAGAGGAGATCGAGGCAGCCGTACGCGTACTGCGCAGCGGCCGCGTCGTCCAGGGCCCCGAGGTGGCCGCCTTCGAGGAGGGCTTCTCGGAACTGGTCGACGGACGGCACTGCGTCGCCGTCAACTCCGGCACCTCGGCACTCCACCTCCTTCTGCTGGCTCTGGGCATCGGACCCGGCGACGAGGTCATCGTCCCGTCGTTCTCCTTCGCGGCCTCCGCCAACGCGGTCCGCCTGGTCGGCGCCGACGTGGTCTTCGCGGACATCGAGCCTGGCAGCTTCGGTCTCGACCCGGCCGCCGTCGAGGCCGCCATCACGCCGCGCACCGCCGCGATCATGCCCGTCCACCTCTACGGTCACCCGGCCGCGATGGACAAGATCATGCCGATCGCCGCGAAGCACAAGCTCGCGGTCGTCGAGGACGCCTGCCAGGCGCACACCGCGGCCCTCAACGGCACGCCGGTCGGCGCGTTCGGCGAAGGCGGCACCTTCAGCTTCTACCCGACCAAGAACATGCACTCCCTCGAAGGCGGCATGGTCACCACCGCCGACGCGGAGATCGCGCGCACGCTGCGCCTGCTCCGTAACCAGGGCATGGAGCAGCGGTACGCCAACGAGATCGTCGGCGCCAACATGCGCATGACGGACGTCTCGGCCGCCGTCGGCCGCGTACAGCTCGGCAAGGTGCTCGGCTGGACCTCGCAGCGCCAGGCGAACGCCGCCTACCTCGACCAGCACATCACCGCCCCGGCCGTCACCACGCCGCCGCTCGCCGACGGTGTGCGTCACGCGTACCACCAGTACACGATTCGTATACAGGGTGACCGTGACGCCGCGATGGCGAAGCTCTCCGAGGCGGGCATCGGCAACGCCGTGTACTACCCGACCCCGATCCACCGTCTGAAGCCGTACTGGGAGCCGGACCAGAAGGCCGGACGCAACTGGGACCTGCCCGAGACGGAGCGTGCCGCGGCAGAGGTCGTCTCGCTGCCCGTGCACCCCTCGCTCTCCGCCGAGGACCTGGAACGCATCGCCACCGCCGTGAACGAGCTGGGGGACAACCAGTGACCGCAAGTCTCAAGGCCGGGCTCGTAGGCCTCGGGTCGATGGGCCGCCACCACGCGCGCGTGCTGGCCGGCCTCGACGGTGTCGAACTGGTCGCCGTCGTCGACCCGATGGGTGACAAGAACGGCTGGGCGCAGGGTGTCCCCGTGCTGTCGACCGTCGAGGAACTGATCGCGCTCGGCATCGACTACGCGGTCGTGGCCTGCCCCACCGCACTCCACGAAGAGGTCGGCCTCAAGCTCGCCGAAGCCGGTATCTGCGCGCTGATCGAGAAGCCCGTCGCCGACACCGTCGAGGGCGCCCGCCGCCTCGTCGAGGCCTTCGAGTCGCGCGGCCTGGTGGCCGGCGTCGGCCACATCGAGCGCTGCAACCCGGCGCTCCTCTCCCTGCGCACCCGCCTGGCGGCGGGCGAGCTGGGCGAGGTCTTCCAGGTGGTCACCCGCCGCCAGGGCCCCTTCCCGCACCGCATCGCCGACGTCGGTGTGGTCAAGGACCTGGCCACGCACGACATCGACCTGACGGGCTGGGTGACGGGCCAGAGTTACGTCTCGATCGCCGCCCACACCGTCCACAAGAGCGGCCGCGCCCACGAGGACATGGTCTCCGCGGTCGGCCAGCTCAGCGACGGCACCATGGTCAACCACCTGGTCAACTGGCTGAGCCCGCTCAAGGAGCGCTTCACCTCGGTCACCGGCGAGCGCGGCACCTACATCGCCGACACCCTCACCGCGGACCTGACCTTCCACTCGAACGCCGCCGTGGCGACCGAGTGGGAGGCGCTGCAGGCGTTCCGCGGGGTCTCCGAGGGCGACATGATCCGTTACGCCATCCCCAAGCGCGAGCCGCTCCAGGTCGAGCACGAGCTCTTCCGGGATGCCGTGCGCGGGGAGGACCGGGACATCTGCACGCTGCGGGACGGTCTGCGGACCGTGGAGGTGGCGGCAGCCGTACTGGAATCCGCCAGGACCGGAATGACGATTCAGACGAGGGATTCCGCCGCTCATGGTGCTTGAGAACATGCCGAAACCGCGGGCCGGCACCCGCGGCCGGATCGTCATGCTGGTGGACAACGGCGTGAACGGTGATTCCCGGGTCCAGAAGGAGGCGCGT
Organism: Streptomyces beijiangensis; assembly: GCF_017315755.1. Lineage (GTDB taxonomy): Bacteria > Actinomycetota > Actinomycetes > Streptomycetales > Streptomycetaceae > Streptomyces > Streptomyces beijiangensis. The sequence continues at coordinate 4,417 of NZ_JAFLRJ010000090.1, read as the reverse complement.
TCCGCGGCCGAGGCCGGCTGGGATGTGATCCTCCTCGGCAAGGCACCCGGCAAGCAGGAGCAGAGCTGGCAGATCGGCGATGCCGAGGTCCGGCTCATCCGGGTGCACGGGCCGATGAACCGGCGCCGTTACGAGTACCGCCATGCGCCGCTGCGTGCCCCGCTCGCGTACCGGACCGGGCCGTTGGCCGGCTACCGCAAGCAGAAGATGAAGGCCTGGCGGGCCGACCTCAACATCCGCCTCATCGAGGCGAATGCGGCCGGATCGCCCGCGGCCAAGGCGCGGCTGGTGTTTCCCCGCATGGGCGCCAAGGGGCTCAGCCGCTGGGTCGGTCTGCGCTACAAGCAGACGCGAGCGCTGGAGCAGCGCCGCAAGGCGATGAACGCCCCGCTGGACCGGTTCACCACGGCGATGTGGCAGCGCGTGATGGGGGAGCGGGCCTGGCGCAAGCTCGACCCGTACCTGCTCGACATGGAGCTGGCGTACGGCCCGGTGATCGACGGTCTCAAGCCCGACCTGATCCACGCCAACGACTTCCGCATGCTGGGTGTCGGTGCGCGCGCGACCCTGCGGGCCCGGGCGAAGAAGCGCGACGTCAAACTCGTCTGGGACGCACATGAGTTCCTGCCGGGCATCAAGCCGTGGAGCCCGCACCCGCGCTGGCACGTGGCGCAGATCCTCCACGAGCAGGCGCACTCCAAGTACGCCGACGCCGTGACGACCGTCTCCGCGACCCTCGCCGACATGCTGGTCGAGCGGCACGGGCTGACCGCGACCCCCGAGGTGGTGCTCAACGCCCCCGACGCGGAGGTCTCCCCCGAGCAGGCCGCGGAGCCGGTACCGGACCTGCGTGAGCTGTGCGGAATCGGTCCCGATGTACCGCTCTCCGTCTACAGCGGGGCGGCGGCTCCGCAGCGGGGGCTCGACATCATGGTCGAGTCGCTGCCGCAGATCCCCGATCTGCACGTCGCGTTCGTCGTGCTGCGGCCGACCTCGGCCTACATGCTGGAACTTGCGGGCCGCGCCGAGGCGCTGGGCGTGGCCGACCGGTTGCACATCCTTCCGTACGTGCCGCACTACCAGGTCGTCCCCTTCCTCTCCACGGCGGACTTCGGGGTCATCCCGATCCACCACTGGCCGAACCACGAGATCGCGCTGATCACGAAGTTCTTCGAGTACTCGCACGCACGTCTGCCGTTCGTGGTGAGCGATGTGAAGACGATGGGCGAGATGGTCGCGAAGACCGGTCAGGGAGAGGTCTTCAAGGCGGAGGACGTGGACGACTACGTCCGCGCGGTGAAGGCAGTGCTGGCGGAACCGAAGAAGTACCGGGACGTCTACGGCGAACCGGGACTGCTCGACCAGTGGACGTGGGAAGCCCAGGCAGTGGTGCTCGACAGCGTGTACACGAGGCTGCTTCCCGGGGGTAGGCACAAGACTGCTGAGGTGACTCCGTGAGCGAAAGCCCCGCTGTTCCCGATGTGACGGTCGTCGTGGCCGTGTACAACACGATGCCCTATCTCACCGAGTGCCTGAACTCGCTCGTGGGACAGAGCATCGGTCTCGGCCGGCTCCAGGTCGTGGCGGTCGACGACGGCTCGACCGACGACAGCGGTGCCGAGCTCGACCGCTTCGCGGAGCGCTATCCCGACACCATCAAGGTGCTCCACCAGCCCAACTCCGGTGGCCCCGCGGTTCCGAGCAACCGGGCGCTGGAGGAGGCGACGGGCCGGTACGTCTACTTCATCGGCTCCGACGACTACCTCGGCGAGGAAGCACTGGAGCGCATGGTGGCCTGCGCCGACGAGAACGGCTCCGACGTCGTGGTCGGCAAGATGGTCGGGACCAACGGCCGTTATGTGCGGCAGTCGCTCTACAAGACGAACGACTCCGACGTCAGCCTGTACGGCGACGAGCTGCCCTTCGCCCTGGCCAACACCAAGCTCTTCCGGCGCGAGCTCGTGGAACAGCACAAGCTGCGCTTCCCCGAGGACGTCCCGGTCGGCAGCGACCAGCCGTTCACCATCGAGGCCTGCGTCCGGGCCCGCAAGATATCGGTGGTCGCCGACTACACCTGTTACTACGCGGTGAAGCGCGGCGACGCGAGCAACATCACCTACCGGGCGAACCACCTGGCGCGGCTTCACTGCACCACCAGGATCATGGACCACACAGCGGCGCTGATCGAGGCCGGACCCAAGCGGGACGCCGTCTTCAGGCGCCACTTCAAGTGGGAACTCTCCAAGCTCATCCAGGGCGACTTCCCGGCACTTGACGCGGAGACCCGGCGCGAGATCTGCGCCGGGATCACGCGGCTCGCGGACGACTACCTCACCGACGAGGTGAGCGACTGGCTCGGCGTGCAGCAGCGGGTACGGCTCCGGCTGGCCCAGCGCGGCGCCGTCGACGAGCTGTGCCGTGCGATCGACGACGAGGTCCGGAACGGGGCGCCCCCCTTCCATCTGGAGGGCGGCCGGGCCTTCGCCCGCTACCCCGGCTTCCGCGACGAAGGCCTCGACCTGCCGGACCGCTGCTTCGAACTCGTCGGCGAGAAGGTCCCCGGACGGCTCGCCGCCGGGACCGAGCTGATCGAGTCGGGCTGGGAGCAGGACGGCGGCGAACTGTCGCTCACTCTCGCGGTACGCACCGGGCTCACCGGCGACACGGACTCGCTCGTGGTCCGCCTCGCCCAGGGCGCCATGCCCAAGAGCGCCGACAAGCCGCGCGCCCGCCGACTGCCCGACGGCCACGAACTGGGCTTGGTCCAGGGCGAGTTCACCCGGGAGCTCATGGACGGCGGTGCGGCCACGGTCGTCCGGGCCCGTATCCCACTCCAGCGGCAGGCCATGTCGCGGGGCGTACGCGCCTACGTGGACGTCGCGGGATCGACCTATGAGATTCCGGTACGGGGCGAGGGGCTCCCCATGCCGCTCGCGCGACGTTGGCAGGAGGGCACCGCGGAACCGTACCGTGCCGCGGTGACCGTCAACGGCAAGGGCCGGATGGTGCTCGCCACCGGGCCGCTCCATCTGCCCAAGCAACCCCTGGGCTCGCGACTGCGATCCCTGCTGACCGGCGCCAAGCGCTCCAAGAGGAAGTAACTCCCCATGAACATCTGTGTAGTCGCTCTCGGCAAGATCGGACTGCCGCTCGCCGTGCAGTTCGCCGCCAAGGGCCACCGGGTGATCGGCGCCGACGTCAACGCAAAGGTCGTCGAGCTGGTCAACGCGGGCAGCGAGCCCTTCCCGGGCGAGCACGACCTCGACGTCAAGCTCAAGGAGACGGTCAGCGCGGGCCTGCTGACCGCGACGACCGACACCACCGCGGCGGTCGCGCAGTCCGACGCCGTCGTGGTCGTCGTGCCGCTCTTCGTGGACGCCGAGGGCACGCCGGACTTCGGCTGGATGGACTCCGCGACCAAGGCGATCGCCGCCGGCCTCAAGCCGGGCACGCTCGTCAGCTACGAGACCACCCTGCCGGTCGGCACCACCCGCACCCGCTGGGCGCCGATGCTGGAAGAGGGCTCGGGCCTCAAGGCCGGCGAGGGCTTCCACCTGGTGTTCTCCCCGGAGCGCGTGCTGACGGGGCGGGTCTTCGCCGACCTGCGCCGCTACCCGAAGCTGGTCGGCGGCATCGACGAGGCCTCGGCCGCCCGCGGCGTCGAGTTCTACGAAGCCGTACTGGACTTCGACGCACGCGACGACCTGCCGCGCCCCAACGGCGTCTGGGACCTCGGCACCGCCGAGGCCTCCGAGCTCGCCAAGCTCGCCGAGACGACGTACCGCGACGTCAACATCGGTCTGGCGAACCAGTTCGCGCGCTTCGCCGACCAGCAGAACATCGACATCCTGAAGGTCATCGAGGCCTGCAACTCGCAGCCGTACAGCCACATCCACCAGCCCGGCATCGCCGTCGGCGGCCACTGCATCCCGATCTACCCGCGGATGTACCTGTGGAACGACCCGACGGCGACCGTCGTCCGGTCGGCGCGCGAGGCGAACGCCGCGATGCCCGCGTACGCGGTGGACCTGCTGGCCGCCGCCTACGGCGACCTGACCGGTGCCGCCGTGCTCGTGCTGGGCGCCGCCTACCGCGGCGGGGTCAAGGAGACGGCCTTCTCCGGTGTCTTCCCGACGGTCGAGGCGCTCAAGGCGCGGGGCGCGACGGTCTACGTCTCGGACCCGATGTACACGGCCGACGAGCTCTCGGCGCACGGACTGACCCCGCACGCCGGTGAGTCCGTCACCGCCGCCGTCCTCCAGGCCGACCATGCCGAGTACCGCGAGCTGGCCGCCGCCGACCTGCCGGACGTCCGCGTCCTGGTCGACGGCCGCCGCACCACGGACCCGGCCCGCTGGGAAGGCGTACGCCGAGTCGTCATCGGCGGCTGATCAGTTCCGAGAGGGGGGCGGGGCCG
>NZ_JAFLRJ010000009.1 GCF_017315755.1 Streptomyces beijiangensis | reverse complement strand
CCCCGCGCCTGCCGGACTCCCCCGGGGCACCGGGCCAGGCACCGGCGCCGGACGCCGCCCCCGCGGCGCCCGCTCCGGCCCGTACCGCCGCCAGGCCCGCCAAGAAGGGCCGCTCCAAGCTGGTCCTGCTCGGCGTGGCCGTGGTCGTCGTCGCCGGTCTCGCCTACGGCGCCGGGCTGCTGATGAACCACACCGACGTACCGACCAACACCACGGTCCTCGGCGTCGACATCGGCGGCGGGACCCGCGAGGAAGCCGCCAACAAGCTGGACGCGGCTCTCGGCAAGCGCATCAACGACCCGCTGCAGCTCTCCGTGGACAGCAAGCAGACGAAGCTCTTCCCGGAGAAGTCGGGCCTGACGCTGGACAGCCAGGAAACGGTCCGCAACGCGGCGGGCAGCGACTACAACCCCGTCTCCGTCATCGGTTCGCTCTTCGGCGGCGAACGCGTCGTCGAGCCGGTGATCAAGGTCGACCAGGAGAAGCTGAGCGTCGCGCTGAACGATCTGGCGGGCGTCTCCGGCTCCGCATCCGAGGGCACGATCAAGTTCGTCCCCGGCAAGGCCGTCGCCGTACCCGGCAAGGCGGGCAAATCGCTCGACGTCGGCCGGTCGGTGATTTCCGTACGGGACGCCTACCGCAACCAGGTCGAGACGGGGAAGCCCAACACCGTCCGGCTCCCGGTCGTGGAGCGCCAGCCCGCGATCACCCAGGCCGAGCTCGACCGTGAGATGAAGGACTTCGCGCAGCCCGCGATGTCCGGCCTGATCAAGATCAAGGCGGGCGGCAAGGAGATCGCCTTCGGCCCCGCGCGTTCGCTGCCGAAGATCCTCTCGGTGACCCCGGCCAACGGAAAGCTCGTCGAGCACTACGACAAGGCTGCGATCAACCAGCTCCTGGAGGGCGTCTTCAAGGGCGTCATGGTCGACCAGGGCGGTACGAACCACGAGGTGACGGCGGACGACGTGGCCACGGCCATGAAGAAGGCGCTGCTCGGAAAGACCCTGGCAGCCCGTACGGTCACGATCACCTGACCCCCGGGCACGCCGACGTGAGCCCCCGCACACCGACTGTGCGGGGGCTCCGTCATGGGTACGGCCATGACATTTGTCATCGCCGACTCACGACAGGCGGCTCTGCCGCGAGCGGCCCCCGCTGAGCGAACCTGTCCCTATGACCACACACCCCGCTCCCACCGCGACCGTGGTGAGCTTCGAGAACGTCAGCAAGAGCTACGGGGACGTACGCGCCGTGGCCGACCTCTCGCTCACCCTCAACCCGGGCGAGACGGTCGCACTCCTGGGCCCCAACGGAGCGGGCAAGTCCACCACCCTGGACCTCCTCCTCGGCCTGCGCCCGGCGGACACCGGCACGGTCTCCGTCTTCGGTACGACGCCCACCGACGCCATCGCGGCAGGCCGCGTCGGCGCGATGCTGCAGAGCGGCGGCCTGATGGAGGAGGTCACGGTCCGCGAGATCGTCACACTCGCCTGCGACCTGCACCGCAGGCCGCACCCGGTGAACGAGGTCCTCAGCAGGGCCGGGATCGATCAGATCGCCGACCGCAAGGTCAACAAGCTCTCCGGTGGCCAGGAGCAGCGCGTGCGCTTCGCCCTCGCCACGGCCGGCGACAACGACCTGATCGTCCTCGACGAGCCGACGACCGGCATGGACGTCACCGCCCGCCAGGCCTTCTGGGCCACCATGCGCGAACAGGCCGACCGGGGCCGCACGGTCCTCTTCGCCACCCACTACCTGGAGGAGGCCGACGCGATCGCCGACCGCGTCCTGGTGCTCCACAAGGGCCGGCTGCTCGCCGACGGCACCGCCTCCGAGATCAAGGCGAAGGCCGGGGCCCGCCGTATCGCCTTCGACCTGGAGGGTGTGATCGACGAACCGGCCCTGCGCGAGCTCCCGTTCCTCACCAGCTTCGACGTGTCCGCCCGTACGGTCCGCATCCAGTCCACCGATGCGGACGCGACCGTCCACGCGATCTACTCGCTCGGCCTCTACCCGCGCAACCTCGAAGTCGCGGGCCTCGGCCTGGAGCAGGCCTTCGTCGCCATCACCGAGGCCGAGGAGGCCAAGGCAGCATGACCACCCTCATCAGGCTCGAAATCCTGCGCACCCTGCGCAACCGCAAGTTCATGTTCTTCTCGATCCTCTACCCGTCGATCCTCTACTTGATCATCGCGAGCGGCGCGTCGTCGACGGACAAGGTCCCCGGCACCAGCCTCACCCTCCAGAACTTCTACGTCGTCGCCATGGCCTCCTTCGGCGCGCTCACCGCCGTCCTGATGGGCAACAGCGAACGCATCGCCAAGGAGCGCGAGAAGGGCTGGGTCCGCCAGCTGCGCCTCACCTCGCTCCCCGGCCGCGGTTACGTACTCGCGAAGATCGCCAGCGGGGCCGTGGTCACGCTGCCCTGCATCGTCGTGGTCTTCATCGTCTCGGCGGTCGCCAAGAACGTCCGCTTCGACGCCTGGCAGTGGCTGGCCCTCACCGGAGTGATCTGGGCGGGCAGCCTGGTCTTCGCCGCCCTGGGAGTCGCCATCGGCTACATCGCCAGCGGCGACGCGGTCCGCCCGATCACGATGATCATCTACTTCGGTCTCTCCATCCTCGGCGGTCTGTGGATGCCGACCACGGTCTTCCCCGACTGGCTGCAGACCGTCTCCACCTGGCTGCCCACCCACGCGTACGCGGCCCTCGGCCAGGCCGTCGAAATGGGCAACGCCCCGCACTCGAAGGACGTCGCGATCCTCTTCGCGTACTTCCTGCTCTTCTCGGGCGGAGCGGCCTACCTCTACCGCAAGGACACCCTGAAGGCGTGAACGGCGAACGGGAGATCGGGATCGGCCGGCCGCCTTCGAACGGCCGCGAGGCGGCACGCAAGATGCTCTGGATCGGCGTCTGGCTGATCTTCATGGGCAACCCGGTGAGCAAGCTCCTCGGCGACGACTACACGGGCGTCGAGGAGTTCCTCGGCTGGACCGGCATCGTGGTCTTCGTCGCCGCTTACCTCGTCCTGGTCTTCCGCCAGACGGCCCGCGCGCTCTCCGCCCGCCGCGTGTACGGCGCACTCGTCTTCCTGGGCGCCCTGGCCCTCACGATGTCGCTCACGCTCGGCCCGGCCTGGCTCGTGCTCTTCGTGTACGTGGCCGTGGGCGCCGGCGCGGTCCTCCCGATCCGGACCGCACGCTGGGCGATCCTCGGTACGACAGCCCTCATGGCGCTCATCGCCCTCCTCGTCGACGACCACCCGGCCGAGGCCGTCACCCCGCTCCTCGTCCCCGCCCTCCTGGGCGGCTTCGCGATGACGGGGGTGCGCCAACTGGTCCGTACGACAGTCGAGCTGAAGGAGGCCAGGGCCACGGTCGCCCAGCTCGCGGCCAACGAGGAACGCCTGCGCCTCGCCCGCGACCTGCACGACCTCCTCGGCCACTCCCTCTCCCTGATCACCCTCAAGTCCGAGCTCGCGGGCCGGATGCTCCCCGACAGCCCCGACCGGGCCGCCCAGCAGGTGGCCGACATCGAAAGGGTCAGCCGCCAGGCCCTGGCCGACGTCCGCAGCGCGGTCACCGGCTACCGCCGCCCCACCCTCTCCGGCGAACTGGCAGGCGCCCGTACGGCATTGGCCGCCGCCGGAATCATCGCCACGGTCCCCGACGACCCGGGCCCGCTGGACCTCACCGAGGACCGCGAGGCGGCGCTCGCCTGGGCGCTCCGCGAGGGCATCACCAACGTCGTACGCCACAGCGGGGCCCGCACCTGCACCGTCACGCTCGCCGTGCGCCAGACCCTGGACGGCCGCCACCTGGCACTCTCGGTCCACGACGACGGGCGCGGCGCCGCGCAGACCACTCCGGGCAACGGCCTCACCGGTCTGACGGAACGCCTCGTCGGCGTCGGCGGCACGCTGGACACCGATGTGTCCCGCGGCTTCACGCTCACCGCCCGCGTCCCCATAAAATCCGCTGCATGATCAGGATCCTGCTCGCCGAGGACCAGTCGATGGTCCGAGAAGCCCTCGCGGCCCTGCTCGGCCTGGAACCGGACTTCGAGGTCGTGGCCCAAGTGGCGCGCGGCGACGAGGTGCTGGCGGCGGCGCGCGCCCACGACGTGGACGTGGCGCTCCTCGACATCGAGATGCCGGGCATGACGGGCATCGAGGCGGCGGCCGTGCTCCGGCGTGAACTCCCCGCCCTCAAGGTGGTCGTCCTGACGACCTTCGGCCGCCCCGGCTACCTCCGCAGCGCGATGGAGTCGGGCGCGTCGGCGTTCCTGGTGAAGGACGCCCCGGCGGCCCAGCTGGCGGCGGCGGTACGCAAGGTCCTCGCGGGCGAGCGGGTGATCGACCCCACGCTCGCCGCGGCGGCCCTGGCGGAGGGGGCGAATCCGCTCACGGAACGCGAACGCGATGTGCTGCGGGCGGCGGCGGACGGCTCGACCAACGCGGAACTGGCGGAGACGCTCCACCTCTCGCAGGGCACGGTGCGCAACTACCTCTCCACGGCGATCCAGAAACTCGCGGCCCGCAACCGGGCGGAGGCGGTCCGCATCGCCCGCGACAAGGGCTGGCTCTGACCGGATCCGGCTCAGGTGTGGGCGGTGCGGCGCCGGCGGTCGGGGGTGAGGAGGTAGGCGATGGCCATGTCGCTGAGCTCGTCCGCGTACCGGTGCCTGGCCGCTTCGCCGGTGGCGGGGTCGGGGCGCACGGAGTTGTGGAAGCAGGCGCCGAGGACGGCGCGGGCCGCGGTGTCCAGTGCGGCCCGCGGGTGGGAGCGCCGGATCTCGTCGGTGTACGGCGCTGCCGCTTCGAGCAGGAGGCGGTGGATCTCGGTGATGGTGCGGGCCCCGCGGTCCAGGGATTTCGTTCCTCGCGCGCGCAGCAGTTCGGGGAAGAGACTGCTGTTGTCGGCGAAGGACTGCAGCAGGCCGTGGGCGTAGGCGTCCATGACGCCGGAGAGAGAGGGTTCGGCTGAGCCCAGCTGCTCCGCCATGTACTCCTCGCGCCGTTCCAGCATCCGCTCGGTCAGGGCGGTGATCAGCTGTTCTTTGTCCTCGAAGCGGCGGTAGATCGTGCCGACGGAGACGCCTGCGTGCGCGGCGACGCCGGTGATCGTCATCTCCTCCAGGCCGGACGAGGAGGCGATTTCCTCGGCCGCCCGCAGTACGCGGGCCAGTGTCGCGGCGCTGCGCGCCTGCCGGGGTTCCCGGTAGAGCGCCGGGCGCTCTGGCTCCTCGGTCATGTCCGGCATCGTATCGGCGCCGGTCCCAGCAGGCCCTTTTGACAAGTGGTGCACCCCTCTCAGTACTCTCATGATGCGAACGTGAATTCACATTCGCATTCTATCGGAGGGGTTCGACGACCATGACCGACCACCAGACTTCCCCCGCTGTGACCGTGACGCTCGAGTCAGGGCCCACCGGCGCCGGGAGCATCGACGACTTCGAGCTGTTCTACGCCCGCCGCGCCCTGGACCGCTTCCGGACGCGGCTGGGACGCCAGGGCCTGCTGGATCTCCTGGCCGCGGACATCGAGGAGGGCAACGCCTTCCTGCGGGAGTGCGCGCGCACCTCCGACGGCCACTTCAAGGCGGGTACGACCGTGCTCGCCACGCGCGGTCTGTCCTCGGCCGCGTTCCTGGCCTGGATGGACAAGGCCTTCGCGGGCGACGAGCGCGCACTGCTCGCGGCGCACCCCGAGCACTACGTGATGGGCACCGATGACATCGGAGCGCGCGTGGTGGAGAACATCGGCCCCCATGTCTCCTCCTTCTACATGGGCGGCTGGGGAACGGACGCGCTGGCCTGGGCCGCCGACGCGGACGAGCTCCTCCCGGAAGCCGAGTATCCGCGCAAGATGTCCTCGAACCTGTTCCTGGAGGACGGCACCGTCGTCGGGCGGGCACTGATCCAGTTCGGTGACACCGCCGACGGGTTCACCGCGAACCTGACGGTCTACTTCCCCACGTCCTGCCCCCAGGACGTCCTCGATCACCATCTGCGTCACTACGCCGTCGAGTTCAGGAATTGGATCGTCGCCGCGGCGGACGACGCCCGCGCCTGAGGCCCTTGGCCAGGGGCCACCCGAGGGTTCCGGTGATCGACAAGCGCCATTAGGGTGGCCCGATGGCATCGATCAAGCAGGTCCAGATCACCTTCGACTGCGCGGAACCCGAGCGCGTCGCTCGCTTCTGGTGCGAGGTGCTCGGGTACGTCGCACCCGAGCCGCCGGAGGGGTTTGCCACCTGGGACGATTACAACAGCTCGCTGCCGCCCGAGCGGCAGGGCGAGTGGTTCGCCTGCCACGATCCCTCGGGTGCGGGTCCGCGGCTCTTCTTCCAGCGCGTTCCCGAAGGCAAGGTCGTCAAGAACCGGGTGCACCTCGACGTACGGGCCGGCGCCGGCCTCGTGGGTGCGGAGCGCCTCGCCGCACTTGAGGCCGAGTGCGCACGGCTGCTCCCGCTCGGCGCGGTACGAGGGCTGCTTCAGCTCGCCGACGACGAGAACGAGTCGTGCCTCGGAATGCAGGACGTCGAGGGCAACGAGTTCTGTCTCGACTGACAGCCCGCCGGGGGTCACGGATGCATCCGTGACCCCTTCAGCACCTTGTCCACCGCATTGCGCGGCCCGTACACCGCCAGGCCCACCAGATCCAGCTGGTCCTTCGGGACGGCCCTGACGGCCGCGCGGTTGTCGCCGTCATGGCCCGTCGCGAACAGGTCCGAGGTGAACACCGCCACCGGGAGACCACGGCCCAGAGCGCGCGTGTGCGCCGCGGTCAGCGACTCCTTCGTGCCCTCGAAGACCAGCACGGGCTGGCGGAACATCGGGAGGTACGCGGTGTCGTCGGCGTCCGCGTACGGCTCGCCGATCACCTCGGGGGCCGTGCTGCCCAGGCCGCTGACCAGGAAGGCCGTGACGTTCAGCCGCTGCCAGGTCTCCAGGTCCTCACGGAGCAGCACGGCGATCTTGGTGTCGAAGCGGACGGGGGCGGAGGCGGAGGCGGGCGCTGAGGTGTTCTCGGTGGTCATGTACTGAGACTGCCGAGAACGTATGCCCGCCGTCTTGTACGTTCTTTGCATGGTGGCCAGGCAGGAGATATCCGCGTGGCGCCCGAAGGTCGCGGGCGTCGTGGAGGTCTTCCACGCCCATTTCACCGAGCACGCGTACCCCATGCATGTGCACGACGCCTGGACACTCCTGATCGTCGACGACGGCGCCGTGCGCTACGACCTCGACCGCCATGAGCACGGCACACCCGGCGACACCGTCTCGCTGCTCCCGCCGCAGGTCCCGCACAACGGCTCGCCCGCGACCCCGCACGGGTTCCGCAAGCGCGTGATCTATCTCGACATGTCGGTGCTCGACGCGGGTCTCATCGGGCCCGCGGTCGACGGGCCCGACCTCGTCGATCCCGTACTGCGGCAGCGCGTCGGACAGCTCCACACCGCCCTCGCGGTACGCGGCGACGAGCTGGAGGCGGAGAGCAGGCTGGCGCTGATCGGGGAGCGGCTGCGCGGGCACCTCGGCCCGCGCGCTCTCTCCCGTACGGAAGCAGGAGCCGACCGGGGCGTCGCCGGGCGGCTGCGCGAACTGCTCGACGCGAGGCTCGTCGAAGGGGTCGGCCTGGAGGAGGCCGCACGGACCGTGCACGCCGATCCGACCCATCTCGTACGGGCCTTCAGCGGCGCCTTCGGGATCGCCCCGCACCAGTACCTGATGTCCCGCCGAGTCGACCGGGCCCGCCGCCTGCTCCTCGACGGCCGGCCCGCGGGCGAGGTCGCCGCCGCCACCGGCTTCTATGACCAGTCCCATCTGACCCGGCACTTCAAGCGGGTCGTGGGCACCACCCCGGGCCGCTACGCCGCCACACCGGTACGGGAGCCGGTCAGTTCAGCATGGCGCGCGCCGACCTGGCCCGTCCCCTGATCGCCTCCGCCGTCGCCGGTTCCACCTCGGCCACCACGTCCGCGTAGTCCTCCAGCTCCGCCGCCCCGCGCAGGAAGTCGCCGCGCTGGACCAGGAGCTGGGCGTGCTCGTAGCGCAGGCGCGCCGGGTGCGAGGGCAGCAGCAGCGAGAGCTCCACCGCCCAGAGCTGCACGTCCGAGCGCTCGGGGCGGGTGGCGGCCCAGGCGCGGATGTTGTTGAGGATGCGCAGGACGATGTCGAGCGGCTCGGCGGGGACCAGCATGGAGGGCTCCAGCGGGGCGCCCGTCGCACCCGCCACCAGCAGGCCCGCGTCCTGCCCCGTGAGCAGCCGGCCGCCGTCGAACGGGTCGACCAGGACCAGGTCGTCAGGGGCGCCGAAGCCGACCACGAAGTGACCGGGCAGGGCCACCCCGTACACCGGAGCACCCGCCCGGCGCGCCACCTCGATCCAGACGACGGAGAGCAGGATCGGCAGGCCCCGGCGGCGGCGCAGCACTTGGTGCAGAAGGGAGGACGAGAGCCGCTGGTAGTCGACGGGTGCGCCTCTGAACCCGCCCGCGACGCCGAGGAGTTCGCTCAGGGCGACCGCCCAGGAGCGGGCGCCGGACACGCCGAAGGGCAACAGCCCCGCCAGTCGGTCGAGTTCGATCTGGGCGGCGTCGATCCCGTGACGGCCGAAGGCGGGGTCGGCCTGGGTACCGATGAGCAGACAGAGCTGTGAGAGGTCGGGGCGGTCCGCACGTGCCTCGTCGGCGAACTCCCGCCGCCAGTCTGCGGATTCCTGGGGGTCGGGTGATTCCTCGTGCATAGCAGCCTCGTACCCGGCTAGACCGATCGAAAGTGGTGGTAACTGTGGTGGGTCTCGAAACCCATCCGGTCATAGAGGGCACGGGCCCCGGTGTTGTCCTCCTCCACCTGCAGCCACGCGGCCGACGCGCCCTCCTCCAGGGCCCGGCGGGCGAGCGCGGCCATCACGGCTGTCGCCAGACCCTGGCGGCGGGCCGCCGGATCCACCTCTATCGCCATGAACCCGGCCCAGCGCCCGTCGATCACACAGCGGCCGATCGCCGCGGGAGTACCCCCGTCGGGGGCGGCCACGGTGGCGAACCAGGTGGAAGGGCCGCTGCCGATCACCTTCGAGACCTCGGGCCCCGGTGTCCCGAACCGCTTGTAGCGCGAGAGCCACGCCTCGTCGAAGGAGCGCGAGAGCACGACCCGCGAGACGTCCGCTTCGAGGTCACCGATCGGAGCGAGCGCGGCGATCCGCACGAGCGCGCTGACCTCGCTGGCCCAGCCCTGCTCGGACAGCTCAGCGGCGAGGAGCTCCTGGGTGCCCTCGGCGCCCATGGCCAGTTGGATGTACGAGGGCAGCCCCCGGGCCGCGTACCAGTCGCGTACGAGACCGAGCGCCTCGGCCAGCGGCCGTCCGGGGTCCCCCACCGCCAGCACCGAGTTCGCACGCCGCGTGAATCCGGCCGCGGCCCGCAGCTCCCACTCGCCCAGCGCCTCGCTCTCGACCGGCTGCCAGGCACGAGCCGTCACCCTCGCCAGCTCGGGGAAGGTGGCCGAAGGGCCCCTGCGCCGTGCCGGAGCGGGCGGAACGGACTTGCCCGCGACCAGCGACGATTCCGCGATACGGACAGATTCGCCGGTCCTGCGTGTGATCGACAGCACACCATCGTTCCAGGATGTGAGAACACCCACCGTGTCGGTGAACTTCTCGCCCTCGCGCCCGCTTTCCGTGAACTGCCTGACCGATACGCGTTTTCCCACGTCATCGGGTGTAATTCGGACTTCAAGACGTCCGCCGGTGGTGAATTCCACAGCTCTCTCCGCCCCTCCTGTTCGGATCGTGCCCAGGAACGGAGATACTAGGGGCGGGCATCGACGACGCCGCGCTCCCGCGCAGAGCAGCCCTACCGAGGAGGAACGACAGCGTGACTTACGTCATCGCGCAGCCTTGTGTCGACGTCAAGGACAAGGCGTGCATCGAGGAGTGCCCCGTCGACTGCATCTACGAGGGCTCCCGGTCCTTGTACATCCACCCCGATGAGTGCGTCGACTGCGGAGCCTGTGAGCCGGTCTGTCCGGTGGAGGCCATCTTCTACGAGGACGACACCCCGGAGGAGTGGAAGGACTACTACAAGGCGAACGTCGAGTATTTCGACGAGCTCGGCTCGCCCGGTGGTGCCTCCAAGCTCGGTCTGATCGAGCGCGACCATCCCTTCATCGCAGCGCTGCCGCCGCAGAACCAGCCCGGCTGAGCTGACATCGCCCAGGGTCCCGTACGGCTTGCGCGCCGTGCGGGGCTCTGGTGTTTCCCCGTACGACAGCGAAAGTGAGCATCCCGTGAGCAGCGCAGTCTCCTCGCGCCTCCCCGCCTTCCCCTGGGACAAGCTCGAGCCGTACAAAGCGACGGCCAGAGCCCACCAGGACGGCATCGTGGACCTGTCGGTCGGCACGCCCGTCGACCCGGTCCCGGATGTCATCCAGAAAGCGCTGATCGCGGCCGCCGACTCGCCGGGCTATCCGACGGTGTGGGGAACCACCGACCTGCGGGACGCGATCACCGGCTGGTGCGAGAAGCGGCTGGGCGCGGTGGACGTGAAGCACACCAACGTGCTGCCGATCGTCGGCTCCAAGGAGCTGGTGGCCTGGCTGCCGACGCAGCTCGGACTCGGCGCGGGGGACAAGGTCGCCTACCCCCGGCTCGCGTACCCGACGTACGAGGTCGGCGCGCGACTCTGCGGCGCGGAGGCCGTCGTCTACGACGACCCCACTCAGCTGGACCCCACCGATCTGAAGCTGCTCTGGCTCAACTCGCCGTCGAATCCCACCGGTCGTGTCCTGTCACAGGACGAACTCGTACGCATCGTGGCGTGGGCCCGCGAGCACGGCGTGCTCATCGCGAGCGACGAGTGCTACCTGGAGCTGGGCTGGGAGGCCGACCCGGTCTCCGTACTGCACCCCGATGTCTGCGGGGGTACGTACGAAGGCCTGATCGCCGTCCACTCGCTCTCCAAGCGCTCCAACTTCGCGGGCTACCGGCTCGCCTTCCTGGCCGGGGACGAGCAGCTCGTCGGCGAGCTGCTGCAGATCCGCAAGCACGGCGGGATGATGACCGCGGCCCCGGTGCAGGCGGCGGCCGCCGCCGCGCTCCGCGACGACGCGCATGTGCAGGAGCAGCGGGCGCGGTACGCGGCCCGCCGGACCGTGCTGCGCGACGCGCTGGAGGCGCACGGCTTCCGGATCGAGCACAGCGAGGCGAGCCTCTACCTGTGGGCGACACGCGGCGAGGGCTGCTGGGAGACGGTGGCGCACCTCGCGGAACTGGGCATCCTGGTCGCGCCGGGGGACTTCTACGGCGAGGCGGGCGCGCAGTTCGTACGGGTGGCACTGACAGCCACGGACGAACGGGTTGAGGCCGCGGCAAAGCGACTTAGCTAAGCCAAATCAAGCCCGTCCGGCGATTGAGGACAAACGGCCGAAGGCCGTGCACGTACACACGTACAGAAGGGAAGGGCCCGGGAGCACACGCTCCCGGGCCCTTCCCTGCACAGCGGCAGGGTCAGCCGAGCGGCAGACCCTGAACCGGCAGCGAGCCCGTGGACGGCAGCCCCTCGGTGGGCAGACCGGTCGTGGGCAGACCGCCGACCGGCAGACCACCGTCGGTCGCCGACTTGGCGGTGCCGCCAAGGAGGTCCCCGGCGCTGCCCGCGGCGTCACCGGCGGCCTT
This sequence comes from Streptomyces beijiangensis, assembly GCF_017315755.1. Lineage (GTDB taxonomy): Bacteria > Actinomycetota > Actinomycetes > Streptomycetales > Streptomycetaceae > Streptomyces > Streptomyces beijiangensis. The sequence goes on along the minus strand of NZ_JAFLRJ010000009.1, from coordinate 6,820 downwards.
CTGGGCGGCGGGGGTCGCGGTCTTGCCGGCCTTGCCGACCGTCTTGCCGGCGGCCGGGACGGCCTGCTTCACGGCCTTGCTGCCGGCGTCGCCCGCGAGCCCGGTGGCCTTCTGAGCCGCACCGTCGACGGTGTTGCCGAGGTTGGCACCGTCGAGAGCGCTCAGGCTGCCCAGGTTCGGAGCCGCCGTCGGGAGGTCCACGGCGCTTGCGGAGCCGGCCGCCGCGACCACGGGGGCTGCACCCGCCGCGATGAGCAGCGCGGCACGGGCGATCCGACGGGCCAGGGGGAGGGACATGATGCTCCTTGATACGGGAGGGAATTACGTGGTGTCCGACGATCAGACGTCATGACAACTGCCGGAAGGGCGGGAGAGGTTGCGGTCCGGCAACGTAAAGAGTTCGTAATGCGTCGCATTATCGGCCAGGGATGAATATGGGCAAATGATCCACGCCGCGCAGGGGTGCGGGACCGCTGGATCCCTTTGCCCGCAAGGGAAGCGAGGATCACCGGCCCGGTGCCTCGACAGAGGCCCGCAGGGCCATCCGGGTGTCGCCAGGAGTGCCACGGCCGAGTGACGTGCCGGACCCCTGACCGAGTGCTATTTCGACAGGGTCAGGCGCACGCCGGCCGTCTGCCCGGCCGCTTTCCCGTCCGTGTTCTGCTTCTGCCAGCCGTTCCCCGAATGCCCCGCGGTCCACTCCTGGCCCGCGTAGGAGACCCGTTCGATCCGCAGCTCGGAGGAGTGGGCCACCGCCCAGTGCGCCAACTCCCAGCCCCGCTGCGGCTGCCCGGGGCCACCGGCCGTGGCCTTCGCCGACGGTACGGGGAGGTCCACCACGGCGCCGGAACCCGCATCAGGGGCCTTGGGCAGCGCCCCGGGGCCGAAGTCCCGCGCCAGCTCGGTCCGTACCCGCGCGGCACTCCCGGGCGTCGTGCCCTTCGCCGCCGAACAGGTGACGGCCGCCTGTGTCCGTCCCGTGAGGGCGGCCGAGAGCAGCGCCGCGTCGGGCTCGTGCTTGGCGTACGCCTGCGGGAAGCCGCTGCGCTGGACGCGCTGGGCGGCGACGGTCAGCGGCAGACGCGAGTAGCCGGGGACCTCGGCGAGGTGGTCGTAGAACTTTCCGGCCGCGTACGCCGGATCCATGATCTGCCGCGCGTTCCCCCAGCCCTGCGAGGGCCGCTGCTGGAAGAGCCCGAGCGAGTCACGGTCGCCGTGGGCAAGATTGCGCAGCCCCGACTCCTGGAGCGCGGTGGCCAGCGCGATGGTCACGGCCCGCTCGGGCATCCCCCGGGTCGTGCCGACCGCGGAGATCGTCGAGGCGTTGACCGCCTGCTCCGGACTCATCCGGTAGGTGTCCCCGTCGGCCGACGAGACGGTGCACCGGGGCGGGCCGCCGCCCCCGGTCTCGTACTGCGCCACCAGATACCCGGCGACAGCCAGCAGCACGGCGACAGCGGCGGCGGTACGCAGGAGACGGCCGCGACGGGGGAGGGAGGCGGTCTGGGACACGCGGCCAACCGTACTGGAGCCCGCGATATCGTCGGCGCCATGCCCGAAACCCCGCTTGACCTCACCCTGGACGCCCCGGCGCTGACCGCCTGGCTCGTCGACTTCCCGTCGGTGAGCGGTACCGAGAAGCCGCTGGCCGACGCGGTGGAGCAGGCGCTGAGCGCCCTCCCGCACCTGACCGTCGACCGCTACGGCAACAACATCGTGGCCCGCACGAACCTCGGCCGCGCCGAGCGCGTCATCCTCGCCGGACACCTCGACACCGTGCCGATCGCGGACAACGTGCCCTCCCGCCTCGACGAGGACGGCATGCTCTGGGGCTGCGGCAGCTGCGACATGAAGTCGGGCGTCGCGGTCCAGCTGCGCATCGCCGCGACCGTCCCCGAGCCCAACCGCGACCTCACCTTCGTCTTCTACGACAACGAAGAGGTCGCCGCCGACCTCAACGGCCTGGGCAAGGTCGTCGAGGCCCACCCCGACTGGATCAAGGGAGACTTCGCGGTCGTCCTGGAGTCCTCGGACCTGGAGATCGAGGGCGGCTGCCAGGGCACGCTGCGGGTCCTGCTGAAGACCAAGGGCGAGCGGGCGCACTCGGCGCGCGGCTGGATGGGGTCCAACGCGATCCACTCCGCGGCACCGATCCTGGCGAAGCTCGCCGCGTACGAGCCGAGGTGGCCGGTGATCGAGGGCCTGGAGTACCGCGAGGGCCTCAACGCGGTCGGCATCGAGGGCGGCGAGGCGAAGAACGTCATCCCCGACTCGTGCACGGTCACCGTCAACTTCCGTTACGCGCCCGACCGCAGCGAGGAGGACGCCCTGGCCCACGTCCGTGAGGTCTTCGCCGACTGCGACATCGACGAGTTCATCATCGACGACCACTCGGGCGCCGCCATGCCCGGCCTCTCGCACCCGGCGGCCAAGGCCTTCGCCGAGGCGGTCGGCGGCACCCCGCGGCCCAAGTTCGGCTGGACGGACGTGGCGCGCTTCGGCTCGCTGGGCATTCCGGCGGTGAACTACGGCCCTGGCAACCCGCTGCTGGCCCACAAGCGCGACGAGCGGGTCCAGATCTCGCTGATCTCCGACTGCGAGTCGCGACTCCACGCCTGGCTGACGTCCTGAATTTCGCTGTTCGTCACAGCTGTCCGCCTACGCTGACCTGACACGCACAGCGGAGGGAGCAGGTCATGGACAACCCCGAGGGAGCGCCGGCCCTGGACGAGCAGCGGCTCGGACCGGTGGTACGCCGCCGGGAGCAGGTCCAGCCGGGCACGACGGACCAGCGGCTGCTGGACTCCGAGGGCGACTCCGAGTGGGTGCACACCGACCCCTGGCGGGTCATGCGCATCCAGTCGGAGTTCGTGGAGGGCTTCGGCGCACTCGCCGAACTGCCCAGCGCGATCAGCGTCTTCGGCTCGGCGCGCACACCTGTGGACTCTCCGGAGTACGAGGCGGGCGTACGCATCGGCCACGCCCTGGTCGACGCCGGCTTCGCGGTGATCACGGGCGGCGGTCCCGGTGCGATGGAGGCGGCGAACAAAGGGGCCAGGGAGGCCAAGGGCGTCTCGGTCGGCCTGGGCATCGAGCTCCCCTTCGAGCAGGGCCTGAACCAGCACGTCGACATCGGGGTGAACTTCCGCTACTTCTTCGTACGGAAAACGATGTTCGTGAAGTACGCGCAGGGGTTCGTGGTCCTGCCGGGCGGCCTCGGCACCCTGGACGAGCTCTTCGAGGCCCTGACGCTCGTCCAGACGAAGAAGGTCACGAGCTTCCCGATCGTGCTCTTCGGCACCGCGTACTGGAGCGGTCTCGTGGACTGGCTGCGGGACACCGTGATCGCCCAGGGCAAGGCGTCGGAGAAGGACCTGCTGCTGTTCCACGTGACGGACGACGTGGACGAAGCGGTGGCCCTGGTGACAAAGGAAACATCCAAGTAGCGGCCACTCGCCACCTGTCCTCAATCGCCGGGCAGATCAAGCCCGTCCGGCGATTGAGGACAGTCTTTTTTGGGGTTACGCCAGCCCCCGCCGCGCGACAGCCGGAGCCCGGTGCCCCGCGATGGCCGCCACCATGTCCAGGACCTGCCGCGTCTCGGCGACCTCGTGCACCCGGTACACCTGCGCCCCCAGCCAAGCCGAAACGGCCGTCGTGGCCAGCGTCCCGATCACCCGCTCCTTGACCGGCTTGTCGAGCGTCTCCCCGACGAAGTCCTTGTTCGACAGGGATACGAGCACCGGCCACCCCGTCTCCGTCATCTCGCCCAGACGCCGTGTCGCCTCCAGCGAGTGCCGGGTGTTCTTCCCGAAATCATGACCGGGATCGATCATGATCGCGTCCCGCCGCACCCCGAGCGCGGCGGCCCGCTCGGCCAGCCCCACCGTGACCCGCAGGATGTCCGCCATCACGTCGTCGTACGTCACCCGGTGCGGCCGCGTCCGCGGCTCGGCGCCGCCCGCGTGGGTGCACACCAGGCCCGCCCCGAACCGCGCCGCCACCTCCGCCAGCTTCGGATCGACCCCGCCCCAGGCGTCGTTGAGCACATCCGCCCCGGCCTCGCAGACCGCCTCGCCCACGTCGTGCCGCCAGGTGTCGACGCTGATCACGACATCCGGGTGGCGTCTCCGTACCTCCGCGACAAAACCGACCGTGCGCCGCGCCTCCTCCTCGGCCGACACCTCGTCGCCGGGGCCGGCCTTGACCCCGCCGATATCGATGATGGCAGCACCCTCCGACACCGCCTGCTCCACGCGGGCGAGCGCGGGCTCGTCGCGGAAGGTGGCTCCCTGGTCGTAGAAGGAGTCCGGAGTCCGGTTCACGATCGCCATGATCACCGGCTCCTGTGCGCTGAATTCGCGCCGTCCCAACCGCAACATTCGCCGTACCTTCCCTCGCATCCGGTCGCCTGCGACCTTAACTCTCAGCTGCGCATGGCACGATCGGCACCGGTACCGTTTCGGATCCCGGGGAGATGCGCGTGTTCTGGTTCTTGCTGATCGCGATGGTCGTGGTGGTCGCCGCGGTGACGCTCGCGGTGGTCGGTGGCGGCGGCAGCGACGCCGACGGTGACGGTGAAGGAACGGTGCTGCCCGATGTGGCGCCCGAGCGGCTCACCGACCCGCTGCCCGAGAACCGCCCGGTCGGCCGCGCCGACATCGAGGAGCTGCGGCTCCCGATGGTGGTCCGCGGCTACCGCATGGCGGATGTGGACGACGTACTGAGCAGGCTGGGAGCGGAACTCGCCGAGCGCGACGCCCGGATCGCCGGGCTCGAAGCGGACCTGGCGGGCGTGCGCGCCGGACATGTCCGCGACGAGGAGCCCCGGAGTTGAGCGGCGCCGCCGTACCCGGCCCGGACGGAAGACCGCGCTGCCCGTGGGGTCTCTCCACCGACGACTACATCGCCTACCACGACACCGAGTGGGGCAGGCCGGTCCACGGCGACGACGCGCTCTTCGAGCGGCTCTGTCTGGAGGCCTTCCAGTCGGGTCTCTCCTGGATCACGATCCTGCGCCGCCGCGAGGGCTTCCGTAAGGCATTCGCGAACTTCGAGATCGCCGCGGTCGCCGACTTCACCGACGCGGACGCCGAACGGCTCCTCGCCGACCCCGGGATCATCCGCAACCGCGCGAAGATCGCGGCGACCCTCGCCAACGCGAAGGTGCTGAACGGCTGGGCCGATGGCGCGCTGGACGAACTGATCTGGTCGTACGCCCCTGCCTCCGGCGCCGGCGCCGGCCCCGCACCACGCGCCCTGTCCGACGTACCGGCGGTCACGGACGAGTCCACGGCCCTGGCCAAGGAGCTGAAGAAGCGCGGTCTGCGCTTCGTGGGGCCGACCACGGCCTACGCCCTGATGCAGGCGTGCGGCCTGGTCGACGACCACCTGGCGGACTGCTTCGTACGGGGCACCCTCTAGCGTCAGCGGCCCAGGTACTTCGGCTTCTCCTTGTTGACGAAGGCCTGGACGGCGATGGCGTGGTCCTCGGACGTGCCCGCGCGCGACTGCAGCTCGTCCTCCTTGTCGAGGGTCTCGCTCAGCGAGTGCCCGGCGCCGTACGCCAGGGACTCCTTGATCGCGGCGTAGGCGACCGTCGGGCCCGCTGCGAGCGCCCGCGCCACGGCGGCCGCCTCCGCGGCGAGATCGGCGGTGGGGACGACCTTGTTCGCGATCCCCAGCTCGAACGCCTCCTGCGCGGTGATCGAGCGCGGGAAGAGCAGCAGGTCGGCGGCGCGGCTCTGGCCGATCAGCCGCGGCAGCGTCCAGGAGACGCCCGAGTCCGCGGTCAGCGCGACACCCGCGAAGGAAGTGGTGAACTTCGCGGTGTCGGCGACCACCCGGTAGTCGGCGGCGAGCGCGAATCCGAGACCCGCTCCGGCGGCGACGCCGTTGACGCCCGCGACGACCGGCTTGGGCATCTCCGTGAGCGCCCGCAGGACGGGGTTGTAGTGCTCGCGCACGGTGCTCATGGTCCGGCCCGTGCCGGCCTCGCGGTCGGCGGCGAGGAGCCCGATGTGCTCCTTGAGGTCCTGGCCCACGCAGAAGGCGCGGTCACCGGCAGAGGTGAGCAGTACGGCCCGTACGGCATCGTCCGAGGCCGCGGCCTGCACCGCTTCGCGGAGTGCGACCTTGGTCACGATGTTCATCGCGTTCATGGCCTCGGGCCGGTTGATCGTGATCGTCGCGAGTCCGTCCGCCACCTCGTACAGCACGGTGTCCGCCATGGGGCCCTCCAAGAAGTTACTGAGTCGTCGTCACTGCTCAGCATGGCGGAGATCACCGACGCTGCACATGTGACCTGCGTCAAACAAAAAGGGGCTGTGAGGGCGTGCGAGGCGGCGAAGTATCGCAGCAGGATCGCCGAATTGAGTGGTTTTGCGGGAGCGCGTTGCGCAAGCGATGCGGACCGATGTTGGTCATCGGGTCCTGTGATGCGGGATAATGGCTTGGAAGCAATGTGTTCGATGCCGGTGACACCTGGGTTGTCGGCTGCGATGAGCTGGTTTCAGGAAGGGGAAACAGCATGGCGGCCATGAAGCCGCGGACGGGCGACGGCCCGCTCGAGGTGACCAAGGAGGGGCGGGGCATCGTCATGCGCGTTCCGCTCGAAGGCGGCGGTCGGCTCGTCGTCGAGCTGACTCCGGACGAGGCAGACGCGCTCGGCGATGCGCTGAAGAAGGTCGTCGGCTGACGTTCCGAAGCCAAACTTTTCGCTGCCCCCGGCCATGACGGCCGGGGGCAGCACTGTTTTGTCTGTCCGCATGCGCCCACAGGTACGAGGCCGGTCCAGGGAGGATCAAGCCCGTCCGGCGAT
>NZ_JAFLRJ010000882.1 GCF_017315755.1 Streptomyces beijiangensis | reverse complement strand
GGGGGCCGCGCTGCCGCTGCTCGATGTGGCGGGGGCCGTGGACGGGGTGATCGGCTGGGGGTATCTGGCGCTGCTCGCGGGCGCCGCGTGCCTGGCGTGCGACCGCTGGTTCGGCCTCACGGCCGGGTGGATGAGGGACGTGGCCACCGCCCAGGCGGTCCAACGTCGGCTGCAGGCGCTGCAGTTCGACTGGGCGACGGAGAGCGTACGGGAAGTGCTGGGGCCGACGGAGGGGACGGCGAGCGAGGCGGCCGAGCGATGTCTGGGGGTGCTGCGGAGGTTCTCGGAGGACGTGACGGATCTGGTCCGGTCGGAGACGACGGACTGGATGGTGTCGTTCCGGGCCGGCCCGG
>NZ_JAFLRJ010000881.1 GCF_017315755.1 Streptomyces beijiangensis | reverse complement strand
GGGCGGCACAGGCCGCGCCGGATGCCGCCACGAGGACCGCCGATCCCGAGGCGGCGAGACGCAGGGCCGAGAAGCGGGCCGAGCGGGTCACCGCGGGGGCGGTGGAGCTGGAGCAGCGGCTGGAGGACCTGCTGCGGGGCGGGCTCGCGGCCGCCGAGCAGGCGGGGTACGGACTCTGGGAAGAGACCGCGGCCCGGATGATCGACGCCCAGGCGCCAGGACTCGCGGGACGGGTAAGGGAGTTGGGGGCGATACCCGCCTCCGGGGCGGGCTGGCCGGTGCGGCTCCTGGAGGAGTGCGCACTGCTGCATCTGCTGGACCGCGCGTGGCTGGGCCGCGAGCGGCTGCCTGAGCCGCTCGCCGCCACGGTGCGTACGAGGGTGGGGCTGCCGGTTGCCGCCGAGGGGGCCGCGGTCCGCGATCGCTGGCTGGTCCTCGCCCAGTACGACAGCTCGGACGGCCGGCTCACCACCCGCCGGATATGGCTCCACGGACGGGAGTCGGGGCGCACGGCGCTGGTCCTGGACTTCGGGGCGGCGGGGCGTGCACCCGGGGTCGCCCTGCCGGTCGGGCTGGAGCTGGACGCCGAATTGACGCCCTATCCGGGAGCGGGGCAGCTGCGGGCGGCGCTGGGCGAGCAGTTCGGGGTGCTGAGTCCGGTGGGCGGGCCACCGGCCGGGTTACGGGCCACCGGTGCCGTCGCCGCGTACGGCCGGGCGCTGCGGGACGACCCGTGGGCGGAGGCGTGGCCGGTGACGCTGACGTCCGTCATACCCGCTCCGGCGGGGGGCGATTGGCAACTGGCTGACAGCGACGGGGTGTTGGCGCTTCCCATCGCGCCCGACGCACTGTCCCGCCCCGGGCTCTGGACGCTGGCCGCGCTTTCCGGGGGCGGCCCTGTCACCGTCTTCGGCGAGTGCGGACACCGGGGTTTCACTCCGCTCACGGCCTGGACGCCGGACGGGACCGACGCGGTCCCGCTGACCTGAAGGGGGTTGTATGACCACGACCGTTCCCATGTCTGCCTGGGAAGAGCTCGTCACATCGGCACTGCTCGGCACCGACCGCAGGCCCGCGCCCGGCGGGGTCCACGCGCTGCTCGACACCGCGGCCCTGCACACCGTACGGCGCCGGGCGGGTCTCCTGGCGGCGCCCGCCGCGCCCCGGCCCGAGCCAGCGGCGCACGACCCGCGGCCCGCGTTGCCCGCGCCCGCGCAGCGGCGGCTGGCCCAGCTCCTCGCCGACCGCAGCGGTCCCGCGGGGACGGGCGGGCGCCGGGGCACGACCCCCGATCTGACCGAGCTGCTGCCGCAGTGGCTCACCGCTGCCGGCCTGCACGGCTACCGGTCACCGGCCGCGCTGCTGCCCGCGCTCCTGGACGCGGCCAGGTCGCGTACGGATCTCCGCCCGCAGGCCCTGGCCTTCGCCGGACCGCGCGGGCTGTGGCTGGCCGGGCTCAATCCGGAGTGGCGGTACGCCCTGCGGGGGGCTGCACTGTCAGGGGGTGGCACCGCACTGCCGCCGCCTTCGGACGCCAAGGCCGTCCAACGCCTCTGGGACGAAGGGCTGTTCGCGGAGCGGGTGGCGCTGCTCGGCTCCGTACGGGCGGCGGACCCGGCGACCGGGCGCACACTCCTCGCCGCCACCTGGTCCACTGAGCGGGCCGAAGACCGTCTGATGTTCCTGGACTCGCTCCGCTCCGGTCTCTCGGACGCGGACGAGCCGTTCCTTGAGCAGGCGCTCTCCGATCGCAGCCGGAACGTCCGCGCGACAGCGGCCGAGCTGCTCTCCGCACTGCCGGGTTCCGCGCTGGCCGGGCGGATGGCGGTGCGGGCGGCGACCTGCGTCAGCCAGGACCGTTCGGGAGGGACCGAGGGGATCGTGGTGGAGGCGCCGCACGAGTGCGATGCGGCGATGCAGCGGGACGGCGTGACGCCGGTTCCGCCGGCGGGCCGGGGCGAACGGTCCTGGTGGCTGGGACAGTTGGTGGAGGCGGCCCCGCTGTCGGTCTGGCCAGGACGGCTCGGCGGCCGTACGCCGGAGCAGATCACCGGTCTGTCGGTGTCGGACGACTGGGGCGAGGAGCTGCACGCCGCGTGGTGCCGGGCGGCGGTGCGGCAGCGGGATGCGGAGTGGGCGCGGGCACTGCTCGGCGGTCCGGGTACCGAATCGCTGGCCGAGCGGGCGAAGCTGCTGGCCACGCTCCCCGAGGACGAACGGGCCGCCTGGGTGGCCGAGTTCATAGCGGCGCACGGTCTTTCCGAGGCGTTCCAGCTGCTGGGGGTCTGTGCGGTGCCGTGGGCCGGGCCGCTCGGGCGGGCCGTGGTGGACTCGCTGGAGATAGCCAGGGACGCGGGCAGCTACCCATGGAGCTTCAGCGGGGTGATGGGGCTGGCGGAGCGGTGCATGGACCCCGCCGAAGCGAGCCGGTTCGAGGCACTCGCCGCGCTGCCGGACGAGGCGGAGGGCGCGTCGCCCGGGGCGGGGGGCTACTGGTCGGAGGCGTTCCAGCGGCTGGTGTCCACGCTGCGGCTGCGGGCGGCGATGTTGCAGGAGTTGGCGGGGTCGGGGTGAACTGGGGGCTCCGCCCCCAGAC
>NZ_JAFLRJ010000880.1 GCF_017315755.1 Streptomyces beijiangensis | reverse complement strand
GGCGAGGCGGACGCCGCCGACGACCTCGCCGCCGACGCGTTCCTCGCGCTCTGGCACCGCTGGGACCGGGTCCGCGCCGCCGAGCACCCTCTCGCGTACGCCCGTGGAGTCGTCACCAACATGGCCCGCACCCGGATCAGGAGCGCGGTGCGCGAGCGGCGGCGCATCACCCTCTTCTGGTCGCACCGCGGCGAGAGAACCGACGGCCCGGATATACCGGCCGTCGTCGATGTGCAGGGCGCACTGCGCCAACTCCCCTTCCGCAAGCGGGCCTGCGTCGTCCTGCGGCACTCGTTCGACCTCTCCGAGCGCGACACCGCCCAGGCGCTGGGCATCTCCGTGGGTACGGTCAAGAGCCAGACCTCCAAGGCGATGGCCGAGCTCGGCCGGATACTCGGCACGGAGGAAACCCCGGTGCGCATCCGCGCCGCCGTGGCCACGGGACGTACGGGAGGGAGGAACTGATGGACGGCCTGGAGAAACAGCTCAAGGACATGGCACAGGCTCACCGGCCCGACCGCGAGCGGATGCTGGCGCGTGTGGAGCGCGGCATGTTCGAGCCGGAGCCGGTACGGATCCGGCCGCACCGCCCGCGCGGTCTCGGGCGGTGGCTGCGCGCCGTGGGTGTGACGGCGTTCGTGGCGGGCGTCTGTGCGGCGGGCGGATACGCCGTCGCTTCCGCCTTCCACGACAGCGGGCCGCAGCAGACCGTGTCGACCGGACCGGCGGCCGGAGAGACCAGGTCCTCGTCCTCGTCCGGGACCCTGTGGGCCGACGGTTCGATCGACGCCGGCTCCAACGCCTACTGGGCGCAGTCCGACATCACCTTCAAGAACCGCGCCCCGCTCTCCGCCCTGACGGTCGAGCTGCGCGTCGCCCAGACCGGCGGAGTCAACGACACCGGCAACTGGCGTGACCTGCCCTCCGAGGACTTCACCGTCTCGGTGCGCGAGGACGGCGGCTGCCTCGTCTACCGCTGGACGCTGAAGGACGGCCGTACGGTGCCCGTCGGACAGCATGTCTTCGCGGGCCAGTACAACCACGCGGAGGGCGGCCGCGACGCCAAGCGCGACTCGTACACCGTCCGGGGCACTACGTCCGGGAAGCCCAGCGTGGTCCACGGCGGATTCGCCTGAGAATTCCCCACCGGGCGGCAACCCATCCCGGCGCGGCGGCGACCACTGAGCGAAAGCTCTCGCCCCCCACACAAGGAATGGGAACCATGAGTCAGCACAAACGCCGCCGGGC
>NZ_JAFLRJ010000879.1 GCF_017315755.1 Streptomyces beijiangensis | reverse complement strand
CTACACGCATCTGAACCGGCTCGTCCGCGCCCGCGGCCGGGACGCGCTGTGCGTCTGGGGCCCGGGACACGGCGCCGCCGCCGTGCTGGCCGGAGCGTGGCTGGAGGGCACGTACGGGGAACTGGAGCCGGACCGCTCACGGGACGCGGCGGGCATGCTGCGCCTGTTCCGCGACTTCTCGCAGCCGGGCGGCGTCCCCAGCCACACGGCCCCCGGCGTGCCCGGCTCCATCCAGGCGGGCGGCGAGCTGGGCTACTCCCTGGCGCACGCCTACGGTGCCGCCTTCGACAACCCGTACCTGCTGGTGTGCGCTGTCGTGGGGGACGGCGAGGCGGAGACGGGCCCGCTGGCCGCCTCCTGGCACGCCGACAAGTTCCTCGAC
>NZ_JAFLRJ010000878.1 GCF_017315755.1 Streptomyces beijiangensis | reverse complement strand
GCCCCTCCCGCAACGGATCGAGGCCCATGCAGTACGCCATTCCCCTAGCGCCGCCCTGGTGGTCCCGTCTGCTCGCCCGTATGTCCCGGACCGGGGACGTGCCGGTACGGGGAGATCATCTGCGGGCGGTCGCCACGCCGTACGACGACGAACCGCCGCCCACGATGACCGAGCTGTACCGGGCAAGGCGACTCGACATGGTGCGGCTCGCCCTCTTCCTGGTGGACGACCTGCACACCGCCG
>NZ_JAFLRJ010000877.1 GCF_017315755.1 Streptomyces beijiangensis | reverse complement strand
ACGACCTGCACACCGCCGAGGACGTGGTCCAGGACGCCTTCGCCGCCGTCTGCCGTACGCACGGCACCTCGCTGGACGGGCTCCGGGACCCCGGGGCCTATCTGCACACCGCCGTGGTCAACGCGGCACGCTCCGTACTGCGCAGACGTCGCACCGCCCGCGCCTACACGCCACCCCACCAGGGGTACGGGCCGCCCGTCGACGAGGGACTGCTGCTCGTCGAAGAGCACCGCCAAGTCCTGGACGCCGTAGCACAGTTGACGCAACGTCAGCGCGAGGTGCTCGTGCTGCGCTACTGGTCGGACCTGACCGAGGCGCAGATCGCACAGACGCTCGGACTGTCGCGCGGCACGGTGAAATCCACCGCGAGCCGCGCACTGGATGTCCTGGAGAAGAAGCTGGGGGCGGGCCGATGAGGCCGCACACCGAAGACCGCAGGTCCGCGACCGAGGACCGGCTGCGTACCGCGCTGGCCGCCCGCGCCGCGCTCGTCACGCACCACGACCTCCGCCCCGACGCACCGCCACAAGGACGGAGCTGGGGCGTGCGCCGCGCGCGCAGGATCGCCCTGACCGCGCTCGGTGCGGCTGCCGCTGTGGCCGCCGGCCTGCTGATCCTGCTGCCCGGCAGCCCGCTGGACCCGGCACCGGCACCGCCCGCCCATTCCCCGGGCATCGATGAACGGCCACCGCCCACACCCCCTTACCCGGCCGGCCCGTCCGGTACGGACCCCCGGGTGATCACCCGGCCGTA
>NZ_JAFLRJ010000876.1 GCF_017315755.1 Streptomyces beijiangensis | reverse complement strand
ACACCTCCTTCCAGGACTCCGCCCTCGACGGATCCTGGCTCCAGCAGCGGCACCCCGCGCGAGCGCCGTGTGTTTCGCTGCCCGAAACTTAAAGGTCCTTTCATGGAACTCACGCAGTGCCCCCTTGTCATCGACCCGCTGGGCCACGACATTCACGGTGAGATCGCACAGATCCGCGCACGCGGCAGCGCAGTCCAAGTGGAGCTCCCCGGAGGGGTCCTGGCATGGTCGGTCACCGACTACGCCCTGATCAAACGCCTCCTCAACGATCCACGGGTCTCCAAGGACGCCTACCGGCACTGGCCCGCCTGGATCAACGGCGACGTGCCCCAGCAGTGGCCGCTGGCGATCTGGGTCTCGGTACAGAACATGGTCACCGCATACGGCGAGGACCACACCCGGCTGCGCCGGCCGGTGGCCGCGGCATTCACCGCCCGGCGGACCGCCGCCCTGCGGCCGAACATCGAAGCGATCACCGGGCGCCTGCTGGCCGGGCTGTCCGCCACGGCCCGCGACCGCCCAGTCGACCTCCGCGAAGCATTCGCCCACCCCCTCCCCACCGAAGTGGTGTGCGAACTCTTCGGGATCCCCGACGCATACCGCGACGACCTGCACCGGATCATCAAAGGGTTCTTCCGCACCTCCACCTCGCTCGAAGAAGCCCGCACGAACGCCCAGAACCTCTACACCACCATGACCAAGATCGTCGCCCTCAAACGCGAGACCCCCACCGCCGACCTCACCAGCGACCTCGTCTCGGCCTGCGACACAGGAGAGGCACAGCTCAGCGAGAAGGAACTCCTCGACAACCTCATCCTGCTGTTCACCGCGGGCTACGAGACAACCGTCAACCTCCTCGACAACGCCATCAGCGCCCTGCTCACCCACCCCGAC
>NZ_JAFLRJ010000875.1 GCF_017315755.1 Streptomyces beijiangensis | reverse complement strand
GAGGGGGGTGAGGGTGGTGGCGTCGACGTGGACGCGGTCCGCGTGGGCGGTGACGGTGAAGGGGTGCTGGACGCCGTCGACTTCCAGGACCACACGGGTGGGGGTGGCCAGGACGACACGTACACCGTCGGCTTCGGCGGTGAGGCCGTCGCGGGTGTGGCGGTAGCGGACCTCATGCTCGGTGCCGTCGGGCTCGGTGCGGTAGCGCTTGATCTGCGGCTGGGAGTGGAGGTTGCGCCAGGCGCCGA
>NZ_JAFLRJ010000874.1 GCF_017315755.1 Streptomyces beijiangensis | reverse complement strand
GAGCGGCCGCAGGCGTCGGCGAGGGCGGCTGCGAGCGGTGCGTACGGGGCGGGGACGGGGGTGGTGAGCTCGTGGAGACGGCGATCGTAAAAGGCGGTGTCGGCACTGCCTTCGATGAACTCGGGGTGACGGAGGGAGCGTACGAGCAGGTCGCGGTTGGTGACGGGCCCGTGGAGTGTGGCGCGTTCCAGGGCGGTGGCGAGCTTGCGTACGGCT
>NZ_JAFLRJ010000873.1 GCF_017315755.1 Streptomyces beijiangensis | reverse complement strand
CGGCGATCACGTCGTCGTCGGGCCCGAGCAGCAGCCCCACGCGCCACGCCAGCACCGAGCCAAGCAGTCCGCCCACCGCGAGAGCGAGCACCAGCGCGATACCGCCGCTCCGCCGGAACAGGAAGACGGCAGCCGCGGTCACCACACCGAAGGCCAGCGCGAGCAGCATGAAGGTGCCGTCCGCACCGACCGCTTCCTCGCCCTCGCTGTTCTTCAGGAAGACGGCCTTGCCGTCGGAGATCAGCGGGACCTTGGGCGCGAGCCACGCCCAGAGCACCCCGAGCAGCAAGCCCACGACGGCCACCGCCACAGCGACCACCACGGCCTGCCAGAGCTCGGTCCTGAGCCCGGGGCCTTCGTCCGTCG
>NZ_JAFLRJ010000089.1 GCF_017315755.1 Streptomyces beijiangensis | reverse complement strand
GTACGGGAGCGCGGGCGGGGGCGGGCATGGACCCGGAGAGGCGCCACGCCAGCGCGTCGAGCTCCGTCGCCGTGCGCCCGCCTGCCGCGACATAGCTGTCGGGGCGGGTGAGGACGAAGCCGGGCCGCCGTCTGGGCCGGTGCTCGTGCGCCAGTACGCCGGGCATACGGGCGGCGAGTGCGCGGCCCCGCCGGTCCAGCGCACCGCCGGCTGCCCCGAGGGTGAGCAGACTCAGACGCGAACTCCGTTCGACTGCCGGGGTGTTGAGGCGTGCGGGCACCCGGGTCCCGATGCGCGGCAGCCCTCGCCGGGCGGGTGGTGCGGACGGATCGTCGCCGAGCAGGACATCGGGGTAGCTGATGCGGGCTCCCGCGAGCAGGGGCACGAACCACCGGCGCAGCAGTCCGGTCGCCTGTACGGTCCGCCAGGCGGTGTTGCGCACCCGTGCGGCGGCGGGCCCGAGCGTGAACATCCGTACGAACTGGCGGGTGTTGCGGACGATCTGCTCCGCAGCCTGCCTGCGCTCGGGGTCGTAACTGTCGAGGACCCCGGCATCGAGCCGTCCGTCGATGACCCCGGCCAGTTTCCAGACGAGGTTACGGACGTCCTGGAGGCCCAGATTGAGGCCCTGCCCGCCGACCGCGGAGTGGGTGTGCCCTGCGTCGCCGACCAGGAAGGCGGGCCCCGCGCGCAGGCTGGTGGCGATCCGCTCCTGACTGCCGAAGGTGCTGATGGCCACGGTGCCGGTGAGTCGCAGCCCGCCGGGGCCGCGCGAATCGAGGAGTTCCTGGACGGCATCGTCGCGCAGCGGGAAGTCCCGGCCGACGGGCGCCCCTATGCGTACGGTTCCGCCCCGCAGGGGTGCGAAGACGAGCGATCCGGTCCTGCCCAGGAAGTAGTGGACACAGCCCTGTTCGTACGCGCCTTCCACCTCGCCCTCGGCGATGAGGAAGGACGTCTCCACCGGGTCGCCGGGAAACTCGATGCCGAGCTGTTCGCGTACGGTGCTGCGCACGCCGTCCGCGCCGATGAGCCAGTCCGCCTCGATCAGTTCGGCGCCGTCGGGGCCCCGCGCCTCGACGGTCGCGGTGGGGCCGGTCACTGATATTCCGGTGACCCGCGTGGAGCGTTCGACGTGCCCGCCGAGCCGTTTCAGGGCGTCCTCAAGGATCTGGCCCGTCTGCTCCTGGGCCAGCAGCAGCGGCTCGTTCTCGGCGCCGAGCGGCACCCTGAAGACGGTGCCGCCCGCCAGGTGGTAGGTGGTCGCATGCACCTTCCGGCCACGGCGTACGGCTTCGTCGAGTACCCCCAGTTCGTCGAGGACTTCAAGGGCGGGTGGCCACAGCTGCACGGCCCGGCTGCCCCGCATGGGCTCATCGGCCGCTTCGAGCAGCCGCACCCGGATCCCGCGGCGCAGCAGTGCGCAGGCCGCCGCCAGACCGCACGGCCCTGCTCCCACGATCAGTACAACTGGCTTGTCCCGCATGACGGTTGTCCCTTCCGATGATGGCCGGCTGTGCTGTTCAGGACGGCTGCTGCTGAGACTGCGACTCCGGCTGCTGCTCCGCGGTGAGCCAGCGCAGGACCGCGTACGCCGCCGCCCCGGCGTGCTCCTCGATCACGGTGAAGTGGTCGCCTGGCACCTCGGCGACGGCGTGCGGCCCGCTCCAGGCGGCGGCCCAGGCCTCGTCGCCGCCCCAGCCCGGTGCGGGCCGCGCGGCGCGCACCAGCAGGGTCGGCGCGGTGAGGGCAGCCGGTTTCCACTCGTCGACGAGCCGCAGATAGGCGCCCATGGCGGTGAGCCGTGCGTCGTCGAGTGCGGTGAGTTCACCGGCGCGTTCGGCCATTCCGTCCAGCAGGGGCCCGCCGAAGCGTGCCAGGACCCCCGCCTCGGGCAGATGGCTGTCCAGCAGGACCACACCCTCGGGGACCGGCCCGGTGTCCTCCAGGCGGTGCGCGACCGCGTGGGCCAGGATGCCGCCGGACGAGTAGCCGCCGAGTACGAAGGGCGCGTCCCCGGCCCGGCGGCGTACCGCATCGGCCAGTACGCCGACGAGCGCGTCCAGCGAGGCGGGCAGCTGTTCGCCGGGCAGGAATCCCGGCAGGGCCACGGCGGACACGTCCCGCTCGCCCGCGAAGTGCGCGGCGAGCCTGGCGTACTGGTGCGGGGCCGAGGTGGCGAGCACGGTGGGGAAGCAGATCAGGGCGGCTCCCGCCGTACCGCGGGCCAGGCCCACGGACTCGGGGAGCGGCACCGTACCCGCGCCGTCGAAGGCGGGCCTGAACCGGGCCATGTCCGCGAGCAGGGTGGTGAACTCGCCGGTCCTGCCGTCCGCGCGGGCGGCATGGAAGAGCGGCACCAGGGTGTGCGTGGGTGCCGGTGCGGTGCCGGGCCGGGAGGTGTCTGCCGGGGACGCGACGGATACGGCGGTCCCGTCCTCGGATGCGTCCGTCAACTGGTCGCGCAGTGAGCGCGCGAACGCCTCGGGGGTACGGCTCTCCAGCAGGGCGCGGGCGGGCAGCCGGCGTCCGACGGCGGTGCTCAGCCGGTTGCGCAGCTCCACCGTCGTCAGCGAGTCGAGGCCGAGTTCGAGAAAGCCCCGGTGCGCCTCGACCGCTTCGGGCCCCTCGTATCCGAGGACGGCGGCTATCTCCCCGCGTATCAACTCCAGTACGAGGCGCTGTTGTTCGGCGGGAGCGAGTCCGGTCAGCGCGGGCAGCCGGTGGGTCTGCCGCTGCTCGCCGCGCCCGGCGTCCCCGGCCGGTGCGCGCACTTCGGACAGGTCGGATACGAGGGGAATCGGACGCCCTGCGGCGAAGCCCCGCAGATAGCGAGGCCAGTCGATATCGGCGACCACCAGCGTGGAATCGCCCTGATCGAGGGCCTGTTGCAGGGCGGCGACGGCGACCTCGGGGTCGAGTGCCGGAATCCCCCGGCGGCGCAGCCGGCCGCGGCGGGACTCCTCGGCCGGGGCGTCGGGCGCCCCGGGGTCGGCCCATACGCCCCAGGCGACCGAAGTGGCCGGCAGGCCGAGGCCGAGGCGCTGTTCGGCGAGCGCGTCGAGGCAGGCGTTCGCGGCGGCGTACGCACCGAGTCCGATGCCCGCGCCGAAGGTGGCGGCGACGGAGGAGAACAGCACGAACTCCGACAGCTCATGCTCCCGGGTCAGTTCGTGCAGATTGCGGGCCGCGGCCGTCTTGGCCCGGAGCACCGGTTCCAGCTGCCCGACCGTGAGGGTGTCGAGGGTGGCTTCGGCGCGCAACTCCGCGGTGTGCACGACGCCGGTGAGCGGGATGCCGTGCAGCTCGGTGGCGAGCACAGCGGCGAGTGCCGCACGATCGGCGGGGTCGCACGGCGCGAGGGTCACCCGGCTTCCCAGGGCCTCCAGTTCACCGCGTACCACCCCGAACCGCTCGGACTCCCCTGGGTCGGACACCGTCAGCAGCAGATGGAGCGCCCCCTGCTCTGCCAGACGGCGGGCGATGTGCGCGCCCGGCCCGGCAGCCGCTCCGGTCACCAGGACCGTGCCGTGTGCGGGGCGGTTCTGTACGGGGGGTGAGGCCGGCAGCGGGGCGCTCACCAGACGCCGGGCGAACAGTCCCGGGGCCCTGACGGCGAGCTGGTCCTCGCCGCCGGTGCCCGCGAGCGCCCGTACCAGCAGATCCAGCGCCTGCCGGTCGATGCCATCGGGCAGATCCACGATTCCGCCCCAGGAGGTGGGGGCCTCCAGGGCGGCGACCTGGGCCAGGCCCCACAGCGTCGCCTGTTCGGGCGCGGTGGGCGGATCCCCTTCGCCGGTCGAGACCGCGCCACGGGTGACGGACCAGAGCGGAGCTTCGACGCCCAGGTCGGAGAGCGCCTGGAGGAGTGTCACCGTGCCGGCCAGACCGCCGGGCACCGAGGGGCTGTCCGGGTGCGGGGCGGCGGCGAGCGGCAGCAGGGAGAGTATCCCGGTGATCGTCCCGCCGACTCCGGCGATGCCCGACGACCTCAACTCCTTTGTCAGACCCACGCGTTGGGCGTTCGCTGGATCCACGGTGACGGGCACCACCCGGGCCCCGTGTTCGGCAAGGGTCTTCGCCGTCCGCGCGGCCAGGCCCTCGGGATCCTCGTCCGCCGCGGGTGTCACCAGGAGCCAGGTGCCGTCCAGCGTCGTGCGTCCGGTGTCCGCACCCAGGGGCGACCAGGCGACCTTGTACCGCAGACTCTCCGGCGTCCCTCGCACGGTGCGGTCCTCACGCACGGCGGGTGTGGTCTCCACCCAGAAGCGCCGCCGCTGGAAGGCGTACGTCGGGAGTTCCACGGCCCGCGCCCCCGCTGCACCGAAGGCCGGGGACCAGTCCACGGACACACCGGCGACATGGAGTTCGCCGAGCGAGGCGAGGAAACGGGCCGGCCCGCCCTGGGAGCGGCGCAGCGTGCCCACGGCGACCACATCGACATCGGCCTCGTCGGCGGTGTCCACGACTCCCATGGTGAGCACCGGGTGCGCGCTGGACTCGACGAAGACCCGGAAGCCGTCGGCGAGCAGGACCTGCAGGGTCGTCTCGAACTCGACGGGGCGCCGGCAGTTCTCGTACCAGTAGTCGGCGGTCAGCGAGGAGCCGTCGAGGACCTCTCCGGTCACGGTGGAGTACAGCGGTATCTCCGCGCGCCGGGGCCTGACGAAGGAGAGGAGCGCGGCGAGCCGTTCGCGCAGCGGCTCGACCTGCGGGGAGTGCGAGGCCACCGTCGCGGGCACCGTCCTGGCGCGTACGCCGTCGGCGTTGAGCGCGGCGACCAGCTCTTCGAGCGCCGTCGTCTCGCCCGCGACGGTCACGAGCCCCGGCCCGTTGACGCCCGCCACGGTGAGCACACCGGCGTACGGAACGAGCCGCTGCGCGGTCCCCGCCCGGGAGAGCGGCACCGAGGCGACCGCACCGCGGCCCACGAGCTCGTCGGCGAACAGCCGGGAGCGCAGGACGACGATCCGGGCCGCGTCGTCCAGGGTCAGCGCCCCGCTGACGCACGCCGCCGCGATCTCGCCCTGCGAGTGGCCGACCACCGCGTCGGGCACCACACCGTACGAGCGCCACAGTTCGGCGAGGGAGACCATGACGGCGAACAGCACCGGCTGGACGACGTCGATCCGTTCCATCGACGGCGCGCCGGGCAGCTGACGCAGGACGTCCTCGACGGCCCAGTCGGTGTGGGCGTCGACGGCGGTCGCGCATTCCCGCAGACGCTTGGCGAACACCGGTGAGGAGTCGAGGAGTTCCGCCGCCATCCCGGCCCACTGCGAGCCCTGGCCGGGGAAGACGAAGACCGTGCGCCCCGGTTCGCGCGCCACACCGCGCACCACTCCGGTGGCGGCCGTGCCGCGGGCCAGTGCGTCGAGGCCCGCCGTGATCTCCTCCCGGTCCCGCCCGACGACGACCGCACGGTGTTCCAGAGTGGCGCGGGTGGTGGCGAGGGAGAGGCCGAGGTCGGCGGGCGTGATCCCGAGCCGGGCAGTCACGTGGTCGCGCAGCCGCTCGGCCTGGGCCCGCAGCGCCACCTCGCTCCGCGCGGAGAGCAGCGCGGGGACGGGCAGGGGGGCGCGGTCCTCGACGGGCGGTTCGGCTTCGGGGGTGAACTCGTCCTCCGGCGGGGCCTGTTCGATGATCACATGGGCGTTGGTGCCGCTCATGCCGAACGCGGAGACACCCGCCCGCCGTGGACGTCCGGTCTCGGGCCACGGTGCGGCCTCGGTGAGCAGCGACACCGCACCTGCCGACCAGTCGACGTACGGCGAGGGCTCGTCCACGTGCAGGGTGCGCGGCAACGTGCCGTGGCGCAGCGCCTCGACCATCTTGATCACGCCCGCCATGCCGGCCGCGGCGAGGGTGTGCCCGATGTTGGACTTCACCGAGCCGAGGAGCAGGGGTGCGCCGTCCCTGCGGTTCTGTCCGTACGTCGCCAGCAGGGCGTTCGCCTCGATGGGATCACCCAGACGCGTGCCGGTGCCGTGCGCCTCGACCGCGTCGACATCCGATGACACCAACTCGGCCTGGGACAGGGCCTGTTCGATGACGCGGCGCTGGGCGGGGCCGCTGGGGGCGGTGAGGCCGTTGCTCGCGCCGTCCTGGTTGACGGCACTGCCGCGTACGACGGCGAGCACCCGGTGGCCGTTGCGCCGGGCGTCGGAGAGACGCTCGACGAGCAGCACGCCGATCCCCTCCGACCAGCCGGTGCCGTCCGCCGATGCCGCGAAGGACTTGCAGCGGCCGTCGGGCGCGAAGCCGCGCTGGCGGCTGAACTCCACGAATCCGCTGGGCGATGCCATCACGGTGACACCGCCGACCAGGGCCAGGGTGCACTCGCCCTGGCGCAGCGCCTGGGTGGCCAGATGGAGCGCGGTCAGCGAGGAGGAGCACGCGGTGTCGACGGTCACCGCGGGGCCCTCGAGACCGAAGGTGTACGCCACCCGGCCGGAGATCACACTCCCCGCGGCGCCGGTCATCCGGTAGGCCTCGGTGTCCTCCGGCGCCCCGGGGTAGGTGAGCCGGTAGTCCTCCTGGGCGCTGCCGACGTAGACGCCCGTACGACTTCCGCGCAGGGTGTCGGCGTCGATGCCCGCGCGCTCGAATGCCTCCCACGCCGTCTCCAGGAGCAGCCGCTGCTGCGGGTCCATCACCAGCGCCTCACGGGGCGCGATGCCGAAGAACTCCGCGTCGAACTCGGCCGCGTCGTAGAGGAATCCGCCGTGCCGGGTAGCGGAGGTCCCCGGCTGGGACGGGTCGGGGTCGTAGAGCTCGTCCACGGACCAGCCCCGGTCGGCGGGGAACTCGCCGACCGCGTCCGTGCCCGACTCCACCAGCCGCCACAGGTCCTCGGGCGAGCGCACCCCGCCGGGGAAGCGGCAGCTCATCCCCACGATCGCGACCGGTTCACGCGCTTCCTTCAACTGGCCCTGGACCCGGTGCAGTTCGACCGTGACCCGCCTGAGGTACTCCCGCAGCTTCTGCTCGTCCGTCATGGCGATCCTCCCGGTCAGAGCTGTCCGAGCTCGTTGTCGATGAAGTCGAAGATGTCGTCGTCCCCGGCCGCCTCCAGTCGCTCGGCGAGACCGTCGGCCGCGTCGTCGCCGACGTCACCGTCGGCCGGTTCGGGTGCGGACTCCGCGCCGGGGAAAAGGAGTTGGCGCAGCAGTGCGGAGAGCGCCGCCGGGGTGGGGTGGTCGAAGACGAGCGTGGCGGGCAGCACCAGGCCGCTCCGTACCTCCAGACGGCCTCTGAGGGTGACGGCGGCCAGCGAGTCGAAGCCGAGGTCTTTCAGGGATCGCCTGGCCGGTACCGCGTCGGCCGTGGCGTGCCCCAGGACCCTGGCCGCCTCGTGGCGCACCAGGTCGAGCAGCGCGCGCTCGATCCGGTCCGCCGGCAGCCCGGCCAGGGTCTGCGCCAGGGACGGCTCCCCCGCGGGCGCAGCCGCCTCCGGTTCCTGCTCCGTGGCCGGTGCGGCGGCGGGAGCCGCCAGGCCGCCGGTCCGCTGCCACCAGTAGCGCTGCCGCTGGAAGGGGTACGTGGGGAGATCGAGGGTGCCGTCGCCTGAACTCCCGTACACAGCCCCCCAGTCGAGCGTCCCGCCCCTGGACCAGACGCCTCCGACGGCTGTGGCGAAGGTCTGCGCCTCGGGCTTGCCCCTGCGCATGGCGGGCAGCAGTTCCGCGCCCGGTGTGCCGGTCAGGCAGTCGCGGCCCATGGCCGTGAGGACGGCGTCGGGCCCCAGTTCCAGATAGGTGGTGGCTCCCTCGCGCGCCAGCTGGAGCATCCCGTCGTGGAAGCGAACCGCTTCCCGTACGTGCCGCACCCAGTACTCCGGCGAGCAGAGGTCGTCGGCTCCGGCGACGCGTCCGGTCAGATTGGAGACGACGGGGATGCGCGGCGGCCTGAGGTCCAGCTTCTCGACGACCCGCCGGAAGTCCGCCAGCATCGGTTCCATCAGCGGGGAGTGGAAGGCGCGGCTCACCCGCAGCCGGCGGGTCTTGTGACCGCGTGCCGCGAGGTGTGCCGCCGCTTCCAGTACGGCGTCCTCGTCGCCGGAGATGACCACCGACGCGGGACCGTTGACGGCGGCGACCGCCGCCCGTCCGCCGAACGCGGCGAGCACCTCGGCCACCTCCCGCTCCCCCGCCGTGACGGACACCATCGCGCCGCCCTCCGGCAGGGCCTGCATCAGCCGGCCGCGTGCCGCGACGAGGGCCGCCGCGTCGGGGAGCGACAGCACGCCGGACACATGGGCGGCGACCAGTTCGCCGACCGAGTGCCCGAGCAGCAGCGCGGGCCGCACACCCCAGGACTCGGTCAGCCGGTACAGCGCGACCTCCACGGCGAAGAGCGCCGCCTGCGTGTAGGCCGTCTCTCCCAGCAGAGCCGCTTCGGGGGTGTCCTCGGGGGCGAAGACGATGTCGCGCAGCGGGTGGTCCAGGTGCTCGTCGAGCGCCTCGCACGCGGCGTCGAGCGCCTGCGCGAACACCGGGTGTGCGGCGTGGAGTTCGCGCCCCATGCCGGGGCGCTGGCTCCCCTGACCGGTGAAGAGCACGGCCAGCTTGCCCTCCCGGTCGGCCTCGCCCACGTGGGTCCACGGCAGGAGGTCGCCCTCGTCGACGGCCGCCAGACCACGGAGGAGTTCCTCACGGTCGACGGCGGCGACGACCGCCCGGTGGTCCAGGGCCGACCTGGTGGTGGCGAGGGCCTGCCCCAGATCGGCCAGGGAGGCGCCCGGCCTTTCCCCCGCGTACGCGAGCAGCTTCCGCGCCTGGGCCCGGAGCGCTTCGGGGCTCTTGGCGGCGAGCGGGACGGGCCGGACCGGGCCGGGTCCGCCGTCGGCAGCGGAGGCTGTGGACTCCGCTGCCTCCGGGGCCTGTTCGAGGATCACATGCGCGTTGGTACCGCTGATCCCGAAGGCTGAGATCCCGGCGCGGCGGGGACGCCCGGTCTCGGGCCATGCGCGCCCCTCGGTCAGCAGGGCGACATCGCCGGTGTCCCACTCCACGAACGGCGAGGGCTCCTGCACGTGCAGAGTCCGCGGCAGCACACCGTTCCGCAGCGCCTGCACCATCTTGATCACGCCGGCCACCCCTGCGGCGGCCTGCGTGTGCCCGATGTTCGACTTCACCGAACCGAGCCAGAGCGGCTCACCGCCCGAGCGGTTCTGTCCGTACGTCGCCAGCAGCGCGTTCGCCTCGATGGGATCACCCAGACGCGTTCCGGTGCCGTGCGCCTCGACGGCGTCGACGTCCGCGGACGTCAACTCGGCCCGGGCCAGCGCCTGTTCGATCACCCGGCGCTGAGCCGTACCGCTCGGCGCGGTCAGACCGTTGCTCGCCCCGTCCTGATTGACCGCACTGCCCCGTACGACGGCAAGCACCCGGTGCCCCCGACTGCGGGCCACCGAGAGCCGCTCAAGAACGATCACCCCCACGCCCTCCGCCCAGCCCGTGCCGTCGGCGCCCGCGCCGAACGACTTGCACCGGCCGTCCGGGGCCAGCCCGCGCTGCCGGCTGAACTCGACGAAGGTGCCGGGGGTCGCCATCACCGTCACCCCGCCGGCCAGCGCCATCGAGCACTCCCCCGCGCGCAGCGACTGGCACGCCAGATGCAGGGTGACGAGGGAGGAGGAGCAGGCGGTGTCGACGGTGACCGCGGGGCCTTCGAGTCCCAGCGCGTACGACACCCGGCCGGACAGCACACTGGCCTGACTGCCCGTCAGCCGGTAGCCCTCGACGGCCGCGTCCGCCTCGTGCAGCTGCGGCCCGTAGTCGTGGTAGATCGCCGCGGCGAAAACGCCCGTACGGCTCCCGTGGAGCGAGGCGGGGTCGATCCTGGCCGCTTCCACGGCCTCCCAGGAGGTCTCCAGGAGGAGCCGCTGCTGCGGGTCCATGGCGAGCGCCTCACGCGGGCCGATGCGGAAGAAGTCCGCGTCGAAGTCGGCTGCGTCGTCGAGGAATCCGCCCTCACGGGTGTACGAGGTCCCCGGCCGGTCGGGGTCGGGGTCGTGGAGCCGCTCCAGGTCCCAGCCGCGGTCGTCGGGGAAACCCGTCACCGCGTCCTTTCCCGAGGACACCAGCTCCCACAGGTCGTCGGCCGACCGGACGCCGCCGGGATAGCGGCAGGCCATGCCCACCACCGCGATCGGCTCCTGGGCCGCGGAGATCAGCTCCTGGTTCTTCCGGCGCAGCCGGGCCACTTCCTTGAGCGAGTCACGCAGTGCTTCGACGACCGCTTCGGGTGACGTGCTGGTCATTTCTTCCTTCCCTGCTTCCGAGGAGCCTTCAGAGCCCGGTCTCGCGCGCCGCGCGGACGAGAGCCTCGATGTCCATTGCTTCGATCGCGTCGACGGCGTCGCTCGTCTCCGCCTCCACCGCGATCTCTGCCTCTGTCCCTGTCTCCGCCGCGGTCTCGTCCGTAGGCCGCAGTCCGGCCAGCAGCAGCCTGGCCAGCGCGATCGGTGTCGGGTGGTCGAAGACCACGGTGGCGGGGAGCCTGAGCCCCGTCGCCGCGGCCAGCCGGTTACGCAGTTCGACCGCGGTCAGCGAGTCGATGCCCAGCTCCTTGAAGTCCCTGCGCGGGTCGACCGCACCGGGGCCCGGGTAGGTGAGGGCGGCCGCCACTTCGGTGCGTACCGTCTCCTGCAGCGCCAACTCCGCCTCGGCCGAGTCGAGTCCGGCCAGCCGGCGGGCGAGCGAGTCGCCCGTGTCGCCGCCGGATCGTGCCGCCCGCCGCAGGGGCGCCCGCACCAGTCGGCGCAGGAGCGGGGGCAGCGCATCGCCCCGGGAGGCCAGTTCGGCGGTGTCGATCCTCGCGGTGACCGCGTGCGCGCTGCCGAGCCCGATGGCCGCGTCGAACAGGGCCAGGCCCTCCTTCGGCGACAGGGCCCGCATCCCGCTGTTCCGTGCCATCCGCACCCGGTCGGCCTCCGACAGCGCGGATTCCATGCCTCCCTCGGACCAGAGCCCCCAGGCCAGCGAGACGGCGGCGAGCCCCTGGGCGCTCCGGTGCTGGGCGAGCGCGTCGAGGAAGGCGTTGGCCGCGGCGTAGTTGGCCTGCCCGGGGCCGCCGAGCACGCCCTGCACGGAGGAGAAGGAGACGAAGGCGGCGAGGTCCAGTTCGCGGGTCAGTTCGTGCAGATGCCAGGCGGCGTCCGCCTTGGGCCTGAGTACGGCGTCGAGGCGCTCCGGGGTCAGCGCGTCGACAAGGGAGTCGTCCAGGACCCCGGCCGTGTGCACCACCGCGGTGAGCGGGTGGTCCACCGGCACTTCGGCGAGGAGTTTCGCCACGGCGCCCCGGTCGGCCATGTCGCAGGCGGCGACGGTCACGTACGCGCCGAGCTCACGCAGTTCGGCCGCGGTCTCGGCGGCCCCGGGAGCGTCCGGGCCCCGGCGGCCGGCGAGCAGCAGATGGCGCACGCCGTGTCCGGTGACCAGGTGGCGGGCGACCAGGGTGCCGAGGGCGCCGGTGCCGCCGGTGACGAGGACGGTGCCCTCCGGGTCCCAGCCGCCGGTACCCGTCTCCGGGACCGGCCCGGACCGCTCCAGCCGGGGAGCGAGCAACTGGGCTCCCCGTACGGCGAGTTGGGGCTCGCCTGTCGACAGTGCGGCCGCCAGGACCGGGTGGGTCACCGCCCGTTCGTCGGTGTCGAGGAGGACGAAGCGGCCGGGGTGCTCGCTCTGCGCCGACCGTACGAGGCCCCAGACGGCGGCGTGCGGCAGGTCGTCGACGCCCTCGCCGGGGTGGGTGGCCACGGCGCGCCGGGTGAGCAGGACCAGCCGGGCCGCGGCGAACCTCTCATCGGCGAGCCAGGACTGCACGAGCGCCAGCGCCTGCCGCGCGGCGGCACGGGTCTCCTCGGGGAGGTCGTGCCCTGTGGCGGGCGGCAGGGCCGCCACCACCACGTCCGGTACGGGGGCACCCGTGTCCAGGGTCCGGCGGAGCGCGCCGAGGCCGGCGTGGACGGGTTCGCCCGCCGTGTCGAAGAGCGACGGGACCTCCGCGCCGAGCAGCGCCCAGCGTCCGCGATCTGCTCCCGGATCCGCGGGCGCCTCCGTCCAGACCACGTCGAACAGCCCGTCGATGCCCGGTCCCGCGGCGGCGAGCCGGTCGGCGGAGACGGGCCTGCGGGCCAGCGAGGCCACGCTCGCCACCGGGGCTCCCGCGGGATCCGCCACGTCGATGCGGACCGCGTCGTCGCCCGCCGGCGCCAGCCGTACCCGTGCCGCCGCCGCACCGGCCGCGTACAGACGCACTCCGCTCCAGGCGAAGGGCAGATGCGTCAGTCCGCTCGCGGGCAGCGCGCCCAGTTCGATGGCGTGCAGGGAAGCGTCGAGCAGCGCCGGGTGCAGTCCGTAGAGCTCCGCGTCCCCGCTCTCGCGGCCGTCGAGTGCGATCTCGGCGAAGACCTCGTCGCCGCGCCGCCAGGCTGCCCGCAGGCCCTGGAAGGCGGGACCGTATCCGTACCCCTTGCCCGCGAGCGCGGTGTACCAGCCGTCGAGGTCGACGGGTTCGGCGCCGCGCGGCGGCCAGACGGTGAGGTCGGGGACTTCGTCGGCGGGCGTACGGTCGTCGGCCAGGAAGCCGACGGCGTTACGGGTCCAGGGCCCTTCCGCGCCGCCCGCGGCCGCGGTGTCCTCGGGCCGCGAGAAGACGCGCACCTCGCACCGGCCGAGGTTGTCGGGTGCTCCGACGGCGACCTGGATCTGGAGGCCGCCCCGGTCGGGCAGCACGGTGGGCGCCTCCAGCGTGAGTTCGTCCAGCAGGCCGTATCCGGTCTGCTCGCCCGCACTCCTGGCCAGTTCGAGCAGGGCCGTCCCCGGCAGCAGTACGGTGCCGAGCGCCGCGTGGTCGGCGAGCCACGGGTGACCGGCCAGGGAGATGCGCCCGGTGAACACCGCACCGCCCTCGTCGGCGAGCGGCAGCCGCGCGCCGAGCAGCGGATGTCCGGCCGCCGCCAGGCCGAGCGCGGCGGCCGCGTCGCCCGCGGGGCCCGCCGGGGTGTCGAGCCAGTAGCGGTCGCGCACGAAGGCGTACGTGGGGAGCTCCACGGTCCGGGCGCCGGAACCGGCGAGCACAGCGGCCCAGTCGACCGCGATCCCCTTGGCCCAGGCCTCGCCGAGGGAGGTGAGGAACCGTGCGGGGCCGCCCTCGCCGCGGCGCAGGGAGCCGAGCGCGAGCACCTCGGTCCCGGCGTCCTCCGTGGTCTCCTCGACGGCGACCGTGAGCACCGGATGGGCGCTCGTCTCGATGAAGGACCGGTAGCCGTCGGCGAGCAGGGAGCGCACCACGGGTTCGAAGGTCACCGGGCGGCGGCAGTTCTCGTACCAGTACGCGGCGGTGAGTTCGGGCCCTTCGAGCACCTCGCCGGTGACCGTGGAGTACATCGGCACCGTGCTCGTGCGGGGGCGGACGAAGGAGAGCAGCTCCATCAGCTGTTCGCGCAACGGCTCGACCTGCGGGGAGTGCGAGGCCACCGTCGCGGGGATCATCCTGGCGCGTACGCCGTCGGCGGTCAGCTCCTCGACGAAGCCCTTCAGCAGGTCGGTGTCACCGGCGACGGTGACCGCCCTCGGGCCGTTGATCCCCGCGACCGACAGGACGCCGGCGTACGGCACGAGCCTGGCCGTCACCTCCGTACCGGACAGCGCGACGGAGGCGACCGCGCCACGGCCGACCAGTTCGTCGGCGAAGAGGCGGGAGCGGAGCACGACGATCCGGGCCGCGTCCTGCAGGGTGAGGGCCCCTGCGACGCATGCGGCGGCGACCTCGCCCTGGGAGTGGCCGACGACGGCGTCGGGCCGCACCCCGTACGCCTGCCAGAGCCGGGCGAGCGAGACCATCACGGCGAAGAGCACCGGCTGTACGACCTCGATCAGCGCGAGTGACGGCGCGCCCTCGGTCTCGCGGAGCACGTCCTCGACCGACCAGTCGACATGCGCCTCGACGGCTGCGGCCGCCTCCCTGAGCGCGGACGCGAACTCCGGTACGGAGTCGAGGAGTTCCACAGCCATGCCGGCCCACTGCGAGCCCTGGCCGGGGAAGACGAAGACGGTCCTGCCGCCCGTCGCCGCGACTGCGCGCACAGTGGCGGGGGCGGCCGCGCCCGCTGCCAGGGCGCCGAGCCCGCTCTGCAGAGCGGCGGTTTCCCCGGCGACCACGACGGCCCGGTACTTGAACGCGGTCCTGGTGGTGGCGAGGGAGAGTGCGACGTCCTGGGGGGTCTGGTCCTGGCGGCCGGTGACATGGTCGAGGAGGCGCTGCGCCTGGGCTCGGAGCGCGTCCTCGGTCCTGCCGGAGACGAGCCAGGGCAGGGGGGTCCCGTGGGTGAGGGCCGGGGACGGGGTCTCGTACTCCTGCTCCTGTGATTCCTGGTTCTGCGGGGCCTGTTCAAGGATGAGGTGGGCGTTGGTGCCGCTGATGCCGAAGGAGGAGATGCCGGCGCGGCGGGGGCGCCCGGTCTCGGGCCATGTGCGCTCCTCGGTCAGGAGCGCGACGTCGCCGGTGTCCCACTCCACGAACGGCGAGGGCTCCTGCGCGTGCAGGGTCTGCGGCAGCACTCCGTAGCGCATCGCCTGCACCATCTTGATCACGCCGGCCACCCCTGCGGCGGCCTGGGTGTGCCCGATGTTCGACTTCACCGAACCGAGCCAGAGCGGCTCACCGCCCGAGCGGTTCTGTCCGTACGTCGCCAGCAGCGCGCCGGCCTCGATCGGGTCCCCGAGCCGGGTGCCGGTGCCGTGGGCCTCGACGGCGTCGACGTCCCCTGACGTCAACTCGGCCCGGGCCAGCGCCTGTTCGATCACGCGTCGCTGAGCCTTTCCGCTGGGCGCGGTCAGACCGTTGCTCGCGCCGTCCTGGTTCATCGCGCTGCCCCGGACCACGGCGAGGACCTGGTGTCCTCGGCGACGGGCCTCCGACAGCCTTTCGAGGACCACGACCCCGGCGCCTTCCGACCAGCCGGTGCCGTCGGCACCCGCGCCGAACGACTTGCAGCGCCCGTCGGCCGACAGGGCGCGCTGCCGGGTGAGTTCGACGAATATCCCGGGGGTCGACATGACGGTCACCCCACCGGCGAGCGCCATCGTGCACTCCCCCGACCGCAGCGACTGGCACGCCAGATGCATCGCGACCAGAGAGGCCGAGCAGGCGGTGTCGACGGTGACCGCCGGGCCTTCGAGTCCCAGCGCGTACGCGATCCGGCCCGAAGCCACGCTGGGCGTGCTGCCGGTCATCAGATAGCCCTCGGTGCTCTCCGTGCCCTCGTGCAGCCTCGGCCCGTAGTCCTGGAACGTCGTCCCGAGGAACACTCCGGTCGGGCTGGCCCTGAGCGCCGACGGATCGATGCCGGCGCGCTCCACCGCTTCCCACGCCACTTCGAGCACGAGGCGCTGCTGCGGGTCCATCGCCAGTGCTTCACGGGGCGAGATGCCGAAGAACTCGGCATCGAACTCCGGTGCCCCGGCGAGGAATCCGCCCTCCCTGACGTAGTGCTTGCCGGGGGTGCTGCCCTCCGGGTCGTAGAGACCCTCCAGGTCCCAGCCGCGATCCGCGGGGAACGCGCCGATGACGTCCCTGCCCTCGGCGACCACCTGCCAGAGCGCGTCGGGCGTGTCGATGCCGCCGGGGTAGCGGCAGCCCATCGCGACGACGGCGATGGGGTCGTCGTCGGCCGCGGGGGCAGCCGTGGACTCTTCGGGGGCGGGGGCACCCTCCGCCCCGGCGGCCAGTTCGCGTATCACCGCGTCGCCCGTGGGGTGGTCGTAGACGAACGTCGACGGCAGCCGTACCCCGGTGGCGTCGGCGAGCCGATCGCGCAGCTCCACGGACATCAGTGAGTCGAAGCCGAGGTCCTTGAAGGCGCGCCCCAACTCCACTGTCCCCGGCTCCCGTTCGAGCACGGCTCCGATCTCGGCGCGTACCAGCTCGGTCAGGGCACGCTCGCGGTCGGCCGCGGAGAGCACGGGCGCCGGGGCGTCCTCCTCCGGTACGGGAAGCGGCTCGGGCGCCCCGGCCGCCGGCCCCTGCCGCCGCTCGCGCGGTTCCGTACGCAGCCAGTACCGCTCGCGCTGGAAGGCGTACGTGGGCAACGGGACCCGTCCGCCGCCGATGCCCAGGTCCGCCAGCACGTTCTCCCAGTCGACGGGTACGCCACGGACATGCAGCCGGGCCACGGCGGTCAGCAGGGTGCGGGCCTCGGGGCGGTTGCCGCGCTGCGCGGGGACGAAGACGGAGCTCTCACGGGTCGCCGACTCGCGGCCCATCGCGGTGAGTACGGCATCGGGGCCGATCTCCAGGAACGTGGTGGTGTCCCCGGTCTCCAGCGTGCGGACCCCGTCGAGGAAGCGGACGGCCTCGCGGGCGTGGCGCACCCAGTACCGCGGGGAGCCGATCTCCTCGGCCGTGACGGCCGCGCCGGTGAGGTTGGAGACCACGGGGAGGGAGGGTGCGTGGTACGTGAGGGACGCGGCGACGGCGCCGAAATCGGCCAGCATCGCGTCCATGTGCGCGGAGTGGAAGGCATGGCTGACCCGCAGGCGCTTGGTCTTGCGGCCCCGCTCACGCCACTGCCCCGCCGCCTCCAGTACGGCTTCCTCGTCGCCCGCGATCACCGTGGAATCGGGGCCGTTGAGCGCGGCCACACTCACGCGCCCGCCGAACGCGGCCAGCAGCGGCCGTACCTCCTCCTCGGAGGCCTGGACCGCGGCCATCGCGCCGCCGGAGGGAAGCGCCTGCATCAGCCTGCCCCTGGCCGCGACCAGGGTGCAGGCGTCGGCCAGGGAGAGGACGCCCGCGGTGTGGGCGGCGGCGAGCTCGCCTATGGAGTGGCCCATGACGAATCCGGGCCGGATGCCCCAGTGCCTCAACAACCGCGCCAGCGCGACCTCGAAGGCGAAGAGGGCGGCCTGCGTGTAGCAGGTCTGGTCGAGCAGCGCGGCGTCGGCGGAGCCCTCGGGTGCGGCCACGAGGTCACGGAGGGGCCGGTCGAGCAGCGGGTCGAGGTGCGCGTACACCTCGTCGATAGCATCCGCGAACACCGGGAACCGCGAGCGGAGTTCCTGACCCATGCCGGGTCGCTGACTGCCCTGTCCGGTGAAGAGGAAGGCCGCCCCTCCGCTGCTCACCTTGGAGCTGATCACCTGGGCGGATGCGGACCGGGGAGCGAGCGAGGCCAGCGCGGTGCCGAGGTCCGCGGGGTCCTGTGCCAGGACCACCGCGCGGTGCTCGAAGTGGGTCCGGGTGGTGGCGAGCGCGTGCGCGAGACCGCCGAGTTCGGTTACGGAACCGGGGGCCGGCCCCAGGTGCGCGAGGAGCTGTTCGCCCTGGGCCTTGAGGGCCGCGGCGCTGCGGCCCGACACCAGGACCGGCACCAGGACCTGCGCCGGGAGCCCGGCGGACGGCAGCGGTGTGCCGGATTCTCCGTCCGGAGCATCCGCACTTTCCCAACTGGACAGCACCAGATGGCAGTTGGTGCCTCCCATGCCGAAGGAGCTCACTCCGGCGAGGAGCGGCTCCTGGGTACCGCCGATGGGCAGCAGGCGGTCGTTGACCCGGATCCCGAGCTCGTCCAGCGGTATTCGGGGGTTGGGCGTGCGGTAGTGGAGGCTGGGGACCAGCGTGCGTTCGCGCAGGCACAGAGCCGCCTTGATGAGCCCGGCGATGCCGGCCGCGCCCTCCAGGTGACCGATGTTGGTCTTGACCGAGCCGAGCAGCAGCGGAGCGTCCGCGGACCGCCCGCTGCCGGCGCCGAGCACCGCGCCGAGGGCGGCGGCCTCCACCGGGTCGCCTGCCGGGGTACCGGTGCCGTGCAGTTCGACGTACCGCACCTCGGCGGGATCGACCCCTGCCCGTGCGTAGGCCTGCCGCAGTACGGATTCCTGGGCCGCGGCCCGGGGCGCGGTGAGGGTGCTGCCGCCGCCGTCGTTGTTGACCGCGCCGCCACGGATGACGCAGTGCACGAAGTCCCCGTCGGCCAGGGCCCGTTCGAGGGTCTTGAGGACGACGATGCCGCCGCCCTCGCCGCGTACGTACCCGTTGGCGCGGGCGTCCATGGTGTAGGCGCGGCCGTCCGGGGAGAGTGCGCCGAAGCGCTCCGCCACGGTGAAGCCCTCGGGGGTGAGCGCGAGGCTGACGCCTCCGGCGAGCGCGGTCTCGGACTCACCGCTGCGCAGGCTCTCACAGGCCAGCTGGACGGCGACCAGTGAGGACGACTGACCGCTGTCGATCACCAGGCTCGGGCCTTCGAGGCCGAGCGCGTACGACAGCCGGTTGGCGATGATGCCGCGGCTCAGCCCGGTGATGCTGGTGTGGGTGACCGCGTCCTCGCCGCCCTCGTGCGCCAGCTTCGCGTAGTCGTCCCAGATCGCACCGACGAACACCCCGGTCCTGCTGCCCTTCAGCCGGGCCGGGACGGTACCCGACTCCTCCAGCGCCTCCCAGGCCAGTTCGAGCACCAGGCGCTGCTGCGGGTCCATGCCGGCGGCCTCGCGCGGCGAGATCCCGAAGAAGTCCGGGTCGAACCCGTCCACCCGGTCGAGGAACCCGGCCCGCACGGTGGACCCGCCGCCGGTGAGCGCGGCCAGTTCGGTGCGTCCCGGCGGCGGCCCGGTCACCGCGTCCGTACCGTCCTGGAGCAGCTGCCAGAAGGACTCGGGTCCCGGTGCCGAGGGGAACCTGCAGGACAGACCTACGACGGCAACGGGCTGGTGGGGCGTCATGTTCTTCCTCTCGGGTACAAATGTCCGGATCACGCGTACGCGTAGAAACCGCGGCCCGACTTCCGGCCGAGCAGCCCCGCTTCGACCATGCGGAGGAGCAGGGGCGGCGGGGCGTACAGCGGCTCCTTGAGCTCCTCGTAGAGGGCGTTGGCGATGGAGACGGTGGTGTCGAGGCCGATCAGGTCGGCGAGCTTGAGCGGTCCCATGGGGTGCGAGCAGCCCAGCACCATGCCCTCGTCGATGGTCTCGGCGGCGGCGAGCCCCGACTCGACCATCCGGACGGCCGCCAGGAGGTAGGGGAAGAGCAGGGCGTTGACCAGGAAGCCGGCCCGGTCAGGGGAGCGGATCACCTGCTTGCCGAGGGTGTCGGCGAGGAACGACTCGGCGCGCTTGGCGGTGAGTTCGTCGGTGAGCACGGATCCGACGAGTTCGACGAGCGGCAGTACGGGCACGGGGTTGAAGAAGTGCAGTCCGACCACGTGCTCGGGGCGGGAGGTGGCCCGCGCCAGCCTGACGATGGGCAGCGACGAGGTGTTGGAGGCGAGGATGGCCTCGGGGTCCTCCATGATCGTGTCCAGTGCGGCGAAGAGCGCGGCCTTGGCCGGCTCGTCCTCCTTGATCGCTTCCACGACCAGCTGGCGGTCCGCCAGGTCGGCGAGGCTCGTGGTGAAGGCGATCCGGCCCAGGATGTCCGTACGCCCGTCCGCGGTGATCTTCCCCTTGGCGAGCGCCCGGTCGAGGGAGCCGGTGACGCGCCGCCGTGCCGCCTTCAGCGACGGCAGCGAGCTGACCGCGACGAGCACTTCGGTCCCCGCCTTGGCGCAGACCTCCGCGATGCCCGCGCCCATCGTGCCGCCGCCGACGATGCCGACCCGGCGTATCTCTCCGGGCACCCCGATCATTCCGGTCGCTCTGGTTGCCCGGGTCTCCGGCGTACTCATGCCCCCACCGCCCAGCGCATCAGGCAGGAGCCCATCGCCATACCGCCGCCGAACCCGGTGAGCAGGACGAGGTCGCCCCGCTTCAGGTGGCCGGACCGGTGGGCGTCGTCGAGCGCCACGGGTACCGAGGCGCTGCCGACGTTGCCGAACCGCTCCACGGTGCGGTGCGTGTGCGCGGCCGTCAGTCCCGCCTGCTCGACGAGCTCGTCGAGC
>NZ_JAFLRJ010000872.1 GCF_017315755.1 Streptomyces beijiangensis | reverse complement strand
CCGACGACGACGTGATCGCCGCGGCGCTGAAGGCGGGCAAGGGGGTCACCTTCGACGCTCCGCTGAAGCTGGCGGCGAAGGGGGCGCTGCTGGCGTGGCCGGTGGCGGCGATGATCGTGCATCTGGCGCTCACGGCGCTGTTCGGGCCGCGGGATCCGGAGCCTTGGGCGTCGTATGCGACGCCGGTGCCGCCGTATCAGGAGCCGGTGCCGCCGTTGGAGAACAGGCAGGACCAGTAGCGGGGTCGTGCGCGGCCTTCGGCCGCTT
>NZ_JAFLRJ010000871.1 GCF_017315755.1 Streptomyces beijiangensis | reverse complement strand
GCGGCTGAGCCGTGGCCTCGCGCTGCGGCGGGGGCGGGGGCGGAGGTCCCGGCTGCGACCATACGGACTGCGGAGGTACGGACTGCGGAGGTACCGGCTGCGGCACCGGCGGCAGCGGTACGGGCGGCGCCGGGGCGGCCGCGGCCCCCGCGGTCTGCGGAAGCCCCGCCTGGTCGGTGCCGAGCAGGCCGGCGGGCAGAATCAGTACCGCCTGCACCCCGCCGTAGATGTTGGCCTGCAGCCGGACCGAGATGCCGTGTCTGCGGGCCAGTGCGGAGACGACGTACAGGCCGATCCGCCCGTCCTGCAGCAGATGCCCGACATTGACCTGGTCGGGGTCGGCGAGCAGGGCGTTC
>NZ_JAFLRJ010000870.1 GCF_017315755.1 Streptomyces beijiangensis | reverse complement strand
GGCGCAGGCCCGCCCCGGTCCGCCAAACCGGCACCTCCGGCACGCCCATCACTCCACCTCGGACAAACGCCACGTGCGCACCCCGCCCCTACGGTGGGAAACATGACTTCCACCCACGCCTTCTGGCTCGCCGGCCGCCAGGCCACCGGCGAGGACACCTTCGACGTCACCTCCCCCTGGGACGGCCGGCTCGTCGGCACCGTCGCCGTGCCG
>NZ_JAFLRJ010000869.1 GCF_017315755.1 Streptomyces beijiangensis | reverse complement strand
CCACCGCCCGCGTCCGCCTGGTCGCCTTCACCGACCCGGTCCTGGCCCCCCGCACCGTCGACCAGTCCTGGACCTTGCTCAAAAGTGAAGCGCACGCCACTGACAACGGCCCTCTTCTGGTGGACGAGTACCAGGTGAACGCCTTGGACACGGGCGAGCAGCACACCGTCCACATCGCCGGCGACGTGGTCCTCTCAGCCCCCGGCATCGAGCTGGAACACCTGGAGACCCCGCCCTCGACCTTCCTGGCCTCGTGACCCGCGCCTAAGCAGGCGGTGCGAACCCAGTGGCCGAAGCCCCCTCACCGCTGTCCCCGCGCACAGGAGGGGCCTCCACCCGCCCCGGACCAGAAGCCCCAACTGCAGGACCCACCACAGAACCTCCCACGGGCCCCAGCGGACCTACGGGCCCCAGCGCACCCACGGGCCGCCCGCTCACCCCATGCGCGGCCACCCCAAAGGCCCGCCGCGCATCCCGCCCCTGCCGCTCACTCACCACCGCGGCCAAGTACGCCCCCGGCGGCACCCCCTGCGGCACAGGAGCCCCCGTACGACCTGCGAGTTCCCCGGCGAGCCGTGCTGCCACGGCCCACCCCACCTCCGCGTCGAGCTGCCCCATCCGCGTCAGGTACTGCCGAACCGCCAGCCACAACTCATCGGGCACCCCGGACAGATCCAGCCCCGTGAACCGCCCGGCCAACCACGGCGGCGGAGGCGGCACGGCCTGCACACGCCCCGTGGACGTCCGCTCCCGTACGACAAGGG
>NZ_JAFLRJ010000868.1 GCF_017315755.1 Streptomyces beijiangensis | reverse complement strand
CGGTGGTGGAGTTGACGTTGTTGATGAAGTAGCCGGCGTTGGTGGAGCCGACCATGTCGAAGTTGTAGTAACCCTTGATCGTCGCGCGCTGGGCGCTGCTCAGCTGGTTGACGTAGAACTTCGAGCCGTTGAGGCCCTGCTCCTCGTCCGTCCACCAGGCGAAGCGCACATGCTTCGTCATGGTGGGGTTCTTCTGCGCCAGTACGAGCGCGTTCTCCAGCAGGGTCGCGGAGCCGGAGCCGTTGTCATTGATGCCGGGGCCCGCCGACCAGACCGTCATGTTCGGCGCGCACCTCGACAGCGTGTCGGCGGGCCCCGGCATCAATGACAACGGCTCCGGCTCCGCGACCCTGCTGGAGAACGCGCTCGTACTGGCGCAGAAGAACCCCACCATGACGAAGCATGTGCGCTTCGCCTGGTGGACGGACGAGGAGCAGGGCCTCAACGGCTCGAAGTTCTACGTCAACC
>NZ_JAFLRJ010000867.1 GCF_017315755.1 Streptomyces beijiangensis | reverse complement strand
GCTCGGCCCCGTCCTCCCGTACCGCGATCGGCAGCGGTCGCACCCCGAGCCCGTCGGTGCGCACCAGGGCGAGGCCGAGGCCGGGCAGCGAGGTGATGTCATCGGCCTCGGCGAGGAAGGTCCGCTCGCCGAGCGCGTGCAGCACGACTCTGCTCAGCCCGTCGACGGCCTCATGGCTGGTCACCACCGTGCCCCGGTCGTCGGCGACGAAGCCGGTGCCGCGCGGGCGACCCGCCAGATC
>NZ_JAFLRJ010000866.1 GCF_017315755.1 Streptomyces beijiangensis | reverse complement strand
GCGCGGGCGACCCGCCAGATCGCAGATGGCTACCAGCGTCTCCCGGTCCCCGCGTCCCATACACCGAAGGTAGGCATGAAGTGATCAGCAGGAGAAGAACGCCGGGCGAAAGCGCCCCCGAACGCCCCTCTGTTCACTCCGAGCGCCTGCCCGATGGGGTGAATCCTGGAGCCGGAGCGGATAGACCCTTCCCGAGGGGGATGGTGGGGCGGGCTTCATGCCTGTCCCACTGCCCCCACGGTGGCGCTAGCCGTGAGCGCCGACGCGCTGCCGGAGTGCGTCGCTCAGCGGGTAGTGGACTTCGTCCGGCAGTTTGCGTGCCGCTTCCCGCACATCC
>NZ_JAFLRJ010000865.1:264-1142 GCF_017315755.1 Streptomyces beijiangensis | reverse complement strand
TGGCCGACCAGAGCGTTGGTGAGGGTGGACTTGCCCGCGTTGGGGCGACCGACGAAGCAGGCGAAGCCGGCCCGGTGGGTCACTTCGGCGGCTTCGGACGCGGGGGTGTGAACGCTCATGCGGTCCATTCTCCCCGATCGGGCGGGGCGCGCCGACCACGCGGCACGGGGTGAGCTCCTGGTAACCCTCCCGCAACACGAAATCCGTACGAAACACGCGTGCATCGGATGCGAAACGCGGAGGAGCGAGCCTCTACCGGACCCCGACCCGGAGAGGTGCCCCTCCGTGACCCGTATCGATACCGGCGACACCGCGTGGATGCTCGCCGCCACCGCACTCGTACTGCTGATGACGCCCGGCCTCGCGCTCTTCTACGGCGGCATGGTCCGCACCAAGAGCGTCCTGAACATGCTGATGATGAGNNCCACCTGGGGATGGCAGGGATCGGCGTCGGCAGCGTGCACGGCACCGTCCCGACGTTCCTCTTCGCCACTTTCCAGCTGACCTTCGCGATCGTCACCGCCGCACTGATCAGCGGGGCCGTCGCGGACCGGGCGAAATTCGGGGCGTGGCTGATCTTCGTGCCCGTGTGGGCGCTGCTCGTATACGTTCCCGTCGCTCACTGGGTGTGGGGTCCCGGGGGCTGGATCGTGGAGAACCTGAAGGCGCTGGACTTCGCGGGCGGGCTGCCGGTGGAGATCACCTCGGGCGCGTCGGGTCTGGCGCTCTGCCTGGTCCTCGGGCCGCGGCTCGGCTTCAAGAAGGACGCGATGAGGCCGCACAACATCCCGATGGTGGTGATGGGGGCCGGGCTGCTCTGGTTCGGCTGGTTCGGTTTCAACGCGGGATCCGCGCTCGGCGCCAACGGTCTGGCCGCC
>NZ_JAFLRJ010000865.1:0-208 GCF_017315755.1 Streptomyces beijiangensis | reverse complement strand
CGGGGTCGTGGGACTGGTCGGGGCGCTGGTGGTGGGGCTGGGCGCCGGTGTGCTCTGTTCGTACGCCGTCGGCTGGAAGTTCCGGCTGAACTACGACGACTCCCTCGACGTGGTCGGTGTGCACCTGGTCGGCGGGATCGTCGGGACGGTCCTGATCGGGCTGTTCGCGACCTCTTCGATGACGGGCGGCCGGGAGGGGCTGCTGTAC
>NZ_JAFLRJ010000864.1 GCF_017315755.1 Streptomyces beijiangensis | reverse complement strand
CGGAGCTTCTCGGGGTTGAGCACGGCCCAGATGTTGGTGATCAGGCCGTCCGCGACATCGAACGCCAGCACCGTCGCGATGACGCCGTCCCGTTCGGCGATCAGCCCCGGCTGGCCGTTGACCGTACGTTCCATGAGGGTCAGACCGGGTGTGCTGCGCATGAACCCGGCGATGGAGTTCGCGACCAGCTCGCGGCCCCGGGACGGGTGGAGCTGTGCGTTGACGATGCCGCCGCCGTCACGGCGACCGGCGACGGCGGGGTCGAGGAGGCC
>NZ_JAFLRJ010000863.1 GCF_017315755.1 Streptomyces beijiangensis | reverse complement strand
CGCGCCAGGTCGGCGCGCTGCGCCCCCCGTGCACGGCCTTGGCGTCGAGCAGCGCGCGCAGCCATCTGCTCTGTCTGGCCCAGCTCTCCGGGATCCCGGCCCGCCGGGTGGACGAGGTGCTGGGGGTCGTCGGACTGCAGGACGTCGCCCGCAAGCGCTCCAAGAGCTTCTCGCTCGGTATGGGCCAGCGCCTGGGCATCGCGGCCGCCCTGCTCGGCGACCCGCAGGTGCTCCTCTTCGA
>NZ_JAFLRJ010000088.1 GCF_017315755.1 Streptomyces beijiangensis | reverse complement strand
CGAGTCGCTGCTCTTCGCCGCGGCCGTGCTGGATGCGGCGAAGGGCAGCGACTCGTGCACGGGACCGTAGCCGAGGCCGAAGACCACGGCGGATGGGTCCTGGTCGGCCTGGGCCGGCCGCCCCGCCCCGTTCGCGTCGCGGCGCACCAGCCGCAGATAGCCCTCGAAGAGTTCGGGGGAGCGCCACTCGACCCCGGCCAGCTCGCGCACATCGAAAATCTGGTCGCCCGCCTTCCACTTGGCCGAGGACGCCCCCGTCCAGAACCACCGGAAGGAGACCTTCGACCCGTCGAAGGAGGCTTTGCCGTCGTACGCCTTGAAGTGCAGCGGAGCCTTCGGCGCGGCCACCAGGAACCGGTCGGCCGGTTCTTTCACCTCGGGGGTGATCACGGCGGCGAGTTCGTCCGCGTAGTACTCCGCGAGCGTCTCGCGCTCGGCGGGGAGCACCAGCCGGTACGGGTCGCACCCGTCCTTGAGCTGGCCCGCGGCCGCCTCCATCAGGGGATCGGCGCCCGGCCGCACCACGGCATGCAGCACCACCGTCCCGCGCTTGCCCCGTGCGAGCGACACCGACTCCAGCGCCTCGTGCGGGATGCGCCGCTCGCCCAGTGCCTGGAAGAGCTTCGGCGTGCGGATCCCCCGTTCGAAACGGATGAGCACGGAGTCGGGATCGAACTCCCAGGTGGCATGAATTCCGGCCAGCACATCACCCATGCGCCTCATCGTAGGCGGCGTGCGCCCGCGCGTCGCCCCTGTGGGCCGCCTATGAATGGCAGGCGCTCTGGCCGTCCGCACAGCTCACTTCCTGGTACGAACCGACCCCGATGGCGGCGAAGTTGCTGAGGCTGGACGTTCCGGGAGTGAAATATCCGGTGTGCCCGATCGCGCCACTGGCCGACATCACCCGTGCCCCGAAGGCCGGATCCACCGGATCCTGGCCATGTCCGAGCCCGCCGACGTCCATGTAGGGGACGTCCTGGATCCAGTCGTCGCGGTCGCGCATCGCCCACACCCGGGCGTCGGTGTCCAGCTGCGAGACCTTCTCGGCGCGCATGCCGGGGCTGCCCGCGACCGCCACATCGCTGACCCGGGAAGGGAGATGGCGTGCGGCGACCCCGCAGAGCACGGATCCGTAGCTGTGGCAGAAGAGTTCGACCGGGGTGGCGCCGGGCAGGGCGGAGACCAGCTGGTTGAGCCGTACCGCGCCGTCCTCGGCGAGGCGTCCGATGGCCGCGTCCACGCCGATGCCGGCGGGGGCGGTGTAGTCGGCCCAGGCGATGACGGCGGTGGGGGTGTTCGGGGAGGCCGTCCGCTCGGCCGCGTACAGCGACGTGGCCATGCCGACCGGGGCGGAGTACGGGCGCCAGCTCTTCTCGAAGGTGAGCGCTGTCGTGTCGACCCCGGGGACGACGATCGAGACCCGCTTCGCGCGGTCCAGATCGCCGAGGACCTCGGCGACCCGGCCACTGCCCGCGGGGTCGAAGGCGAGGATCTGCCGGTCCTTGGAGGCGAGGGCCTCGAAGCGGCTCATCCGGTTCGAGGCGTCCTTGCGGCCGTCGGGCGAGAGCTGTGGGTCGTGCACCCTGCGCTGCTGGACCGCGACCGCCTCGTCCAGGGCGATCCTGTTCGCCTGGTAACGCAAGGTCACCGGAGCGCCGTTCAGATTGCCCACGACCAGCGGATAGCGGTCGACGAGGCGTGTCTGTTCGGCCGCGGTGAGCGAGGCGAAGAAGTGTGCGAGCCGCTTCGGCGGTGCGTCGGCGCTCGGCAGGTCGAACCCGTCCATGGAGCCCCGGCTCCATGCGGCGAGGGCCACCAGACGTGGCTGGCCGTCGCTCTTGTGATGGCGCACCGCGGTCCAGCCGGTGGTCGCCAGCATCACGAACACCACCGCGAGCGCGAGCAGAGTGCGCCAGGCGGTGAGGGTGGGGGAGGAGTCGAAGGAAGTCACTGCGGACCACCCTAAGAGACATAACCGTGACCTAGTTACGAGAGTGAGTCAGATCACGTTTCACGGAGGGGATGTGCGCGGGTGATTACGCTCCGCGCACGCCGGGCGCGGGTGAATTACGCCAATTTCCGGCCAATGCCGGTCCGATATGACCGAGATAAGTCACGGTCAGTTCGCGGATCGCGTCCACGCTGAGGTCCTGGCCCTGGCCCCAGATCCGACCGGTCATCCGCATGACACCGGTGTACGCGGCGACGGCGATCCGCGGCCGAGGATCGGTGTTCACGTCGAGTCCCTCGCGCGCGGCGATGAGTTGGGCGACCTCCTCCTCCAGTTCGGCGGAGTGGCGCAGATGGGCGGCGAGCAGCGCAGGGGTGGACTCGATCAGTTGGTACGTACGCATATGGAGCTCGACCGGGATCACCGCCTCGATCGCCTCGCCGATGCTGTCCCAGGAGGCGAGCACCGACCGGTTCAGCGCCTCGAACGGGCTCTCCTCCGGCGGCCGTTCGCGCAAGGCCGCCAGGAACTGCGCCTCGGCCAGCAGCTGTACGGAGAGTGCGGCCTCTTCCTTGTTGGCGAAGTAGCGGAAGAACGTGCGCTGGGAGACCTCGACGGCGTCCGTGATCTCGTCGACGGTCGTCTGCTCGTACCCCTGGGTGGTGAAGAGTTCGAGCGCGGCGCGCAGCAGGGCGTCACGCGTGCGCTGCTTCTTCAGCTCGCGCAGCCCTGTCCGCACCTTCTGCACCGTGTCCTCCACGGGGGCCTCATTTCTCCGCTTTGTCCAGCTCAGCCTACCTGTGAGCTACCTGACACTTACTGACTACTGAAATGCTTTGTCAACTGTCAGCAGCTGACACTAACCTCACGTGCATGACTAGTCAGACCACTGTCGAAAAGGCTCTGCAGGACGACGCTGCGGCTCCACCGGCCAAGGGGCTGCGCGGCCACCCCTGGCTGACGCTGATATCGGTGGCCATCGGCGTGATGATGGTCGCGCTCGACGGCACGATCGTCGCGATCGCCAACCCCGCCATCCAGAAGGACCTCGGCGCCACCTTCGCCCAGATCCAGTGGATCACCAACGGATACTTCCTCGCCCTCGCGGTCACCCTGATCACCGCGGGCAAGCTCGGCGACCGCTTCGGTCACCGGCAGACGTTCCTCATCGGAGTCACCGGATTCGCCGCCGCGTCGGGCGCCATCGGCTTCTCCGACAGCGTCACCCTGGTCGTCACCTTCCGCGTGCTCCAGGGTCTCTTCGGCGCACTGCTGATGCCGGCCGCACTCGGCCTGCTGCGCGCCACCTTCCCCGCCGAGAAGCTGAACATGGCCATCGGCATCTGGGGCATGGTCATCGGCGCTTCCACCGCGGGCGGACCGATCCTCGGCGGACTGCTCGTCCAGCACGTCAGCTGGCAGTCCGTCTTCTTCATCAATGTGCCGGTCGGCGTGATCGCCCTCATCATCGGCTTCGTGATCCTGAAGGACCACCGGGCCGAGAACGCCCCGAAGTCCTTCGACGTCCTGGGCATCGCGCTGCTGTCGACGGCCATGTTCTGCCTGGTCTGGGCGCTCATCAAGGCCCCGGCGTGGGGCTGGGGCGACGCAAAGGTCTGGATCTTCCTGGGTGCTTCCCTGGTCGCCTTCGTGCTCTTCGGTTTCTGGGAGACGAAGGTCAGGGAGCCGCTCATCCCGATGACGCTGTTCCGTTCCGTCCCGCTCACCGCGGGGACGATCCTGATGGTGCTGATGGCCATCGCCTTCATGGGCGGCCTCTTCTTCGTCACCTTCTATCTGCAGAACGTGCACGGCATGAGCCCGGTCGACGCGGGCCTGCACCTTCTCCCGCTCACCGGCATGATGATCGTCGGCTCCCCGCTGGCGGGCGCGATGATCACCAAGGTCGGGCCGCGGATCCCGCTGGCCGGCGGCATGGCGCTCACGGCCGTCGCGATGTACGGCATGTCCACGCTCGCCACCGACACCAGCAGCCTGATCATGTCGATCTGGTTCGCGATGCTCGGCCTCGGTCTCGCACCGGTCATGGTCGGCGCCACCGAAGTCATCGTCGGCAACGCCCCGATGGAGCTCTCCGGTGTCGCGGGCGGATTGCAGCAGGCCGCCATGCAGATCGGCGGCAGCCTGGGTACGGCCGTGCTCGGCGCGGTCATGGCCTCCAAGGTCGACAGCGACCTGGCGGGCAACTGGGCGGACGCGGGTCTCCCGCCGTTCAAGGGCGACCAGTTGGACCAGGCCTCGCAGGCCGTCCAGCTCGGCATGGGCCCCGTGCCGCCGCACGCTCCGGCCGCACTGGCCGACAAGATCAACGCGGTCGCCCACGACACGTTCATGTCCGGCATGGGTCTCGCCTGCCTCGTCGCCTGTGGCGTCGCCGCGGTCGCGATCTTCGTGGCGCTGCTGACCAAGCGCGGCGCCAACGCGGAGGCAGGTGCGGGCGCGGCTCACATCTGACGTCAACACCGCGCCACGGACAGCCCCGCCGGACAGTTC
>NZ_JAFLRJ010000862.1 GCF_017315755.1 Streptomyces beijiangensis | reverse complement strand
CCGGGGAGACGGTGACCGCCGTGGTGAACGTCCCCGCCCGTGCGGTGCGGCACTGGTCGACCGACGCGCACGGCTGGCGTACGGAAACAGGCGTGTACCAGGTGCACGCGGGCAGGTCCGCCGCCGATCTGCCCCTCACCGCGGCCGTCGACATCGGAGAGCGCCCCTGATCAAGGCGCTGAGCAGGGCATCGAGTCGGGGAGAGCGCTCCATACCGCTCGCCGGAGAAGGACGGTTAGGGTGCGGGAATGAACAGACAGCTGCCGACCCTGGAGGACGTCGCGCGCGAGGCGGGAGTCTCGCGTGCCACGGTGTCCAGGGTCATCAATGGCGTACGGAACGTGGATGCGGGCATCCAGGACCAGGTGCGCCAGGCGATCGAGCGGACCGGATACGCCCCCAACCGGGCGGCCAGGTCCCTGGTGACCCGACGGGCGGAGACCATCGCGCTGGTGG
>NZ_JAFLRJ010000861.1 GCF_017315755.1 Streptomyces beijiangensis | reverse complement strand
GACGCGGAGTACCTGCTGCGGAGCTGGCACCCCACCACACGGCCGCCCGGCATCGAACTCGATGCCGGGCAGCGGTGGCAGCGGCTGGAGATCCTGGCCGCGACGGAGGGCAGCGCCTTCCATATGAAGGGGACGGTCACGTTCCGCGCGCACTACACCTACCGGGGCGAGCCGGACTCACTCCATGAGCGCAGCCGCTTCGAGCGGTACGAGGGTGCGTGGGTGTACGTGGACG
>NZ_JAFLRJ010000860.1 GCF_017315755.1 Streptomyces beijiangensis | reverse complement strand
CGCGCCAGGTCGTCCGTCGGCGTCAGATCCGGGCGCCGCGTCTCGGTGGTGATCGTGTCCCCGGCCCGCATCTCATGCTTTCCGTCCGGCAGTTGTACGGACATGGGCGGACCGGAGCGGAGCGTGATGTGAGTCGTGCGCGCACCGATCCGCACCGCCAGGTCCCGCCCCTGCCAGGAG
Source organism: Streptomyces beijiangensis (assembly GCF_017315755.1). Lineage (GTDB taxonomy): Bacteria > Actinomycetota > Actinomycetes > Streptomycetales > Streptomycetaceae > Streptomyces > Streptomyces beijiangensis. Next base: position 86 of record NZ_JAFLRJ010000860.1, on the reverse strand, counting down.
AGATGGTCCAGCCGTACGCCCTGTGACAGGCCCGGGGTCAGCATCGGGTCCAGGCGCTGGGACCCGGACTCCCTGCGCCTGGACCC
>NZ_JAFLRJ010000859.1 GCF_017315755.1 Streptomyces beijiangensis | reverse complement strand
GGCGGCGAGGGCGTCGGCGAGGAGGCGGGTGCAGGCGGCGAGCGCCTGACGGTCGTACGGGACGGCCAGGCCCGTGGCGTCGTTCAGGTCGTCGGTGTGGACGACGAGCTCGACACAGCGGGTGACCAGGAAGTCGGCGAGCACCATCGGGCCGACTCGGGTGGCGACGATCCGGTCGTCGGGGGCGGCGGGGAGGCGGTC
>NZ_JAFLRJ010000858.1 GCF_017315755.1 Streptomyces beijiangensis | reverse complement strand
CCCGGGCCCACGCCGACCGGCTTGCGGCCCTGGACGACGCCGCCTGGGGGAGACTTCGTCTCGGCCCCGGCTGGACGTCCTCGCCGCAGGCCGCCGAGGAGGTACGTACGCCATGAGCCAGACCGTGGACAGGGCACTGTCCATCCTTCCCCTGCTCGCCCGCGGCCCCGCCGACCTCGGCCAGGTCGCGACGAGCCTCGACGTGCACAAGTCGACCGCCCTACGTCTCCTCCGCACCCTCCACGAGCACGGCCTCGTCTACCGCCAGCAGGACCAGCGCTACCGCCTCGGCGCCCGCCTGTTCGCTCTCGCGCAGGAGGCCGTCGAGAACCTCGACGTGCGTGAGATCGCCCATCCCCACCTCACCGCCCTCAACGAGCAGGTGGGTCACACGGTCCACCTCGCCGTGTACGAGGAGAACGAGGTCCTCTACATCGACAAGGTCGAGAGCCGCTACCCGGTCCGGATGTACTCGCGTATCGGCAAACCGGTCGCGATCACCGTCGCCGCCGTCGCGAAACTTCTCCTCGCCGACCTCCCCGAGCCGGAGCGCCGCGCCGTCGCGGAACGGCTCGACTACCCCACCTACACGGCCCGTTCGACCCCGAACGCGGGAGCCTTCCTCAAGGAGCTCGCGACCGTACGCGAACAGGGCTGGGCCACCGACCTCGGCGGCCACGAGGAGTCCATCAACTGCGTCGGGGCCCCCATCAGGGGCGCCGACGGCCGGGTGGTGGCAGCCATGTCGATGTCGGCACCCAACGTCGTCGTCACGGCCGAGGAACTCCTCACCCTGCTCCCGCTCGTACGCCGTACCGCAGATGCGATCAGCGGCGAATATTCGGGCAGGACACCTGCGCCCCCCACTCCCCACACCCCCAACA
>NZ_JAFLRJ010000857.1:208-785 GCF_017315755.1 Streptomyces beijiangensis | reverse complement strand
TCCCCGTACAGCCCCAGCAGCCCCGCCCCGAGGCGCTGAACTCGCCCACCACGCCCGGCTCCGGCGGCGGTTCGGCGTCCTGGGCGCAGCAGGTCCACCAGCTGGCCCAGCCCGACCCCCAGCAGCAGGCTCAGCAACAACAAGGTCAGCAGCAGGCCGAGCCCCAGCAGGCCGCCCCTTGGCGGCCCCCGACCCTGGACCCCTTCGCGCAGCTCGCGGCGGACCAGTCGAACGCCCGCCCCGCCGGTCTCGGCAAGCGACTTGCCGCCCGGCTGATCGACACCGTCGTCCTCGGTGCGGCCGTCGGCGCCATCGCGGCCCCGCTGGTCACCAAGGCCACCGACCACATCAACGGCAAGATCGACGAGGCCAAGCTCTCCGGCCAGACCGTCACCGTCTGGCTCCTGGACGGGACCACGGCGACGTATCTGGGTATCGCCCTCGGGGCCTTCCTGGTCCTCGGCGTGCTGTACGAGGTCCTGCCGACCGCCAAGTGGGGGCGCACCCTCGGCAAGAAGGTCTGCGGTCTGGACGTACGCGGCATCGAGTCGCATCAGCCCCCGCGCTTCTCAGCGGC
>NZ_JAFLRJ010000857.1:0-151 GCF_017315755.1 Streptomyces beijiangensis | reverse complement strand
GCCCGGACCGGCTGGCGGCGGGGCGCGGGGCGCGGTCGACTCGGGCCATGAGCACCCAGCCGCCCGAGGACGACCCGTTCCTCAAGAAGCCGCAGGACAACACTCCGCCGTCGGGCGACCCGTACGGCTCGAACCCGCCGCCTCCGCCGCC
>NZ_JAFLRJ010000856.1 GCF_017315755.1 Streptomyces beijiangensis | reverse complement strand
CGGGGGCGGAGCCCCCAGGGGAGGAGTCGCGCCTACTCCGCCCCGGACTTGAGCGCGGCCAGCCTCGCCTCGACCTCCGCCCCGTCCCCCAGCGAATCCAGCTGCTCGAACTGCGAGTCCAGCGAAGACGCCGCAAGCTCCTGCTTCCCCATCGCCTTCGCCTCCTCCCTCCGCACCTTGTCCTCGAACCGCCCCAACTCACTCGTCGGGTCGAGGACGTTGATGTTCTTCACCGCGTCCATCATCGTGTTCTGCGCCTGCGCCGACTTCGCCCGCGCGACGAGCTCGTCCCGCTTCCCCTGAAGCTCCGTCAGCTTCACCTTCATCTGGTCGAGCCCGGTCTTCAGCTTGGCCACGACATCGGTCTGCGAGGCGATCGTCGGCTCCGCCGTCCTCGCCTCCTTCTCCGACTGGAGCTGCCGCCCCAGCGCGACCTTCGCCAGGTTGTCGAACTTGTCGGCGTCGGCGGCCGACCCGCCCGTCCGCAGCTCGTCCGCCTTCTTCGACGAGGCGAGCGCCTTGCCGCCCCACTCCTTGGCCGCCTCCACGTCCTCCGTGTGGTCCTGCTCCATGAGCCGCAGATTGCCGATGGTGGCCGCCACCGCCTGCTCGGCCTCCGCGATGTTGTTGGTGTAGTCGCGGATCAGCTGGTCGATCATCTTCTGCGGGTCCTCGGCCTGGTCGAGGAGCGAGTTGATGTTGGCCTTGGCCAGCTGGCTCACGCGCCCGAAGATGGTCTGCTTGTCCGACATGGCATTTCTCCTTGTACGTAAAGGGAGTTACGGAAGCGGGCTGCGAAGGATCAGGATCAGAACCTGCCGCCCCCGCCGCCGTACCCCCG
>NZ_JAFLRJ010000855.1 GCF_017315755.1 Streptomyces beijiangensis | reverse complement strand
GCGCGGGCGCCTGTGGCGGCGGCGGGTCTGTCGGTTGTCTGCGTCACGTCAATCAGGATCGGGCAGAGCGGGCGGGGCAGGCGAGTGGCTCGAAGGACAGCTGTCGTTAGGATCGGGCCAGGGGGCGCGCCGGCGGGCGGAAACGCCGTGGCCCACCGGCAGGCCGTGCCCGTATCGTCTGCTCTCCCGACCACCAGCCGCCCTTACGAGAGTGATCCCGATGACCAGCCGGCCGGCAACGACAACCCTGTGGCGCCCGACCGGCCCCAAGGAGCTGGACCTGGTCCGGGAGCTGAACTGGCGCGCGTGGCCGCCCCGTCTGCCGGAGCAGCCGATCTTCTACCCGGTCCTCAACGAGGACTACGCGATCAGGATCGCCAGGGACTGGAACGTCAAGTTCGACGGAGCCGGGTTCGTCACCCGTTTCGAGGTCGAGTCGGAGTTCCTGCGCCGGTATCCCGTCCAGCAGGCGGGCGGTCGGACGATCCTTGAACTCTGGGTTCCCGCCGAGGAGTTGGACGAGTTCAACGCCCACATCGTCGGCGAGATCCAGCTGGTCCACGCGTTCCGCTGAGCGCCGGCGACCCGCATCCCCCGCTCATCCCTTCCGCCGCAGATTCCTCACCGCCGGCACCGCGAACAGCACCCCGCACACCCCCACATTGATCACCGCCCCCGTGATCAGCACCTGTTTCATCCCCACCGCCTCCGCCACCGGGCCCGCCAGCGCCCGCCCCACCGCCAGCATGATCAGGGAGCCCGCGACGTCGTACGCGTGGATCCTGTTCAGCGCCTCCTGGGGCACATGCGTCTGGACCGTCGTCGACCACATCACCAGCCAGAACGCGAACGACATCCCCCCGACGAAGAACCCCGCCGCCATCACCCCCAGCGGCACGTCGTACGCCAGCACCAGCACGTTCGC
>NZ_JAFLRJ010000087.1 GCF_017315755.1 Streptomyces beijiangensis | reverse complement strand
GGAAGCGGGGTACCGCAACGCTCTCTCCTCGCCGCTGCCCCACCGTGGATCTCCTGCCCCTGCCCGGTCCGTACACGGCTGCGGACGGTACCGCGCCCCACCCAGGCTGTCGGCAGCCGCGCCGTCCGGCTATTCGGCCTCCGCCATCCGGGGGACCCCGCCGGGGTCTACCGGGTGCCGAGCGCGACGGCGTCCACCGCCAGTACGGCGACCGCCATCGCCAGGAACAGGGTGTACGCCCCCAGCGCCCGCCCCCGGTCCCCCGCGGCGAGCTGGCGCGAGAGCACCCATCCGAAAACCACCACTTCGGCCCCGGCCCCGGCGACACCGGCCGCCGGCACCCAGAGCCCGGCGACGATCCCCACGGTGGCGAGCGTGTGCACCACGCCGAGCAGCGAGACGAGCCACAGCCGCCGCCCCTCCAGCACACCGGTCCGTGTCAGCTGGTCGAGGCGTTCGAGGCCCACCCGGGCACGTGTGACGGCGACGACGGCCGACGGCACGACCTCCAGCAACAGCAGTACCGAGAGCCCCACCCGTATACCGAACACCGCATTCCTCCCGTCAACGACGAAGGCCCGGCACATGATNNCCCCGCGTCGGTAAACACAACCCTACGGCACGCGGGGAGGAGCCTTTACCAATCAGCCCCCGAGGAGAGCGAAGGCGCCTGCTACACGCACCGGCGCCCCGGCCGCGCTCTACGGCCCGCGCCCGACGGCGGCCTGACCCCGGGCCTCAGCCCAAGTGGACGGCGGGCGCGCCATCGGTGACCTGCTGCCTCCCCGCGTTGACGGCGCATGCGGTGACGACGAGGCCGGCCAGGAACACCACGCCCGCGCCGACGAACGCCATGGTGTAGCCATGGGTCAGCGCGTCGGCCGCCTTCTCCACCAGGCCGCCGTCGTGAGTGGCCAGGCCCCGGTACAGGGACGCGGACGCCTCGGGCAGACGGTTGTTGGCCGCCGAGGTGGAGATGCTCGTCAGTACGGCCAGACCGAGCGCCCCGCCGATCTGCTGGGCGGTGTTCAGCAGCGCGGAGGCGATACCGGTCTCCTGGTGCCGTACGGCACTGACCGCACCCAGCGTCATCGGGACGAAGCTCATGCCGAGGCCGAGCGCGGTGACGAACATCGCCGGCATCAGATGCCCCGTGTACGACGAGTCGGGCGTGAGCGTCGCGAACCAGAACATGCCCCCGGCGGCGACCAGCAGACCGGGCCCCGCGATCACGCGCGGGGCGTAGTGCGTGACCAGCTTCGAGCTGACGGTCGCCGCGATGCCCATGCCCAGACTGAAGGGGAGGTTGGCGAAGCCCGTCCTCACCGCGCTGTAGCCCAGGATCAGCTGCATGTAGAGCGTCAGGAAGTAGAACGTGGCCATCATCCCGGCGCCGATGAACAGCATGGTGGCGTAACTGCCGGACCGGTTGCGGTCCTTGAAGAGCCGCAGCGGCAGCATCGGGTCCGCGGCGCGGCTCTGTACGGTCAGGAACACGGCCAGCAGGACGACGGCAGCGGCGAAGCAGCCCAGCGTGAGCCCGTCGGTCCAGCCGTGTTCACCGCCGCGCGTGATGCCGTAGACGAGGGCGATCAGACCGCCGGTGCCGGTGACGGTGCCGGGGATGTCGAGGCGACCGGGGTGGCGTTCGGCCTCGACGAGCGACTTCGTCCCCGCGAGGACGGCCAGGCCAATGGGGATGTTCACGAAGAACACCCACCGCCAGTCCAGGGCGTCGGTCAGTACGCCGCCGAGCAGCAGGCCTACGGTGGCGCCGATGCCGGCCATGGCCGCGTACACGCCCATCGCCTTGTTGCGCGCCTTGCCCTCGGGGAACGTCGTAGCGATCAGCGACAGCGCGCTGGGCGCCGCGATGGCCGCGCCGACGCCCTGCAGGATGCGCGCGCCGATCAGCAGCCCCTCGTCCGGGGCGAGCCCGCCCAGCAGCGAGGCCAGCGTGAAGACGGCGATGCCCACCTGGAACATCCGCCGGCGCCCGAACAGGTCGCCGGCCCGGCCGCCGAGCAGCAGCAGCCCTCCGAAGGCCAGCGCGTACGAGTTGACGATCCACGCCAGATTCGCGTCGGAGACGTCCAGGGCGGTCTGGATGCTCGGCAGGGCGATGTTCGTGATCGTGCCGTCGAGAACCACCATCAGCTGGGCCGCGGCGATCACGAACAGGGCGAGACCGAGATGCCGGCCTCTGGGGGAAACACCGGAGGAATCAGAAGGTGCCGGGGCAGTGACAGCCACGCTGTCAGCAGACATGAAAGAGCTCCCAAATGGACTGGATGAATTTGTCCGGAGCGGAGAACGAGAAGGAGTCGCAATTACTTTGCGGCATTCAATCCGAAAGCAGCGCAACGACGGCGCGCACGGCCTGGGTCCGGGACGACTATGAACACTAACACCCGCTGACCTGGTCTTTATCGCGCTTGACATTCCCATTCGGGTTGTGAACACCCAATTTCGAGAGCTTTCCTGATTGCTCTTGCATTCCCGGAAAAACTGTGAGCAACAGGAAATTGCTCTGCTCTCCGAGACCACACTTCCCGGAGAAATGCAAATACTCCGCTCACGCACGAGCCCTGACACGCAGGAGCGCCCCGCCCGGATGAGACCGGTCGGGGCGCTGCGCAGCAGGTCTGAGGGGTTACGGGCTCCTACGAAGCACGCTGCTCGAACGCGCGTGACGCCTTTCGGCGCTTCGGGTCGAAGGCGTCGGTCGCGCCCGCACCGTCGTTGCCGGGGCCGCTGTTCCAGCCGCCGATCTTGCGCGCGACACCCTTCAGACGAGGATGGCCGGGCTTGAGCGCGATCTCGAAGTGCGATTCCTTCGGCGTCGTGAAGTCGCCGCCCCAGACGACGGCGCCGTCGAGCTCGGCGACAATGTCCCGGATCACGATCAGCTCGTTCGGATACAGGTTGCCCTGCGCGCCGACCGGGTACGACGCGGGCCGGATCGCTATGGCGCTGCCGGACAGGTAGTTGGACTCGTATGCCTCGGTCACCCTGCGGTTGTTCGTCCAGCCGTGGACGTCCCCGGCCCGCAGGGAGTCGATCTCGTAGTGGAATCGACGGGCCACGTACAGGAGGACCGTGGCAGCGTCCCCTTCGGCGAGCGCGACCTCCCGGCCGCTGCCCTCGATGGTGAAGCCGGTGGCCTCGTCCAGGACGGACCAGCCGTTCTTCGAGGTCGGTCTCTCCCATATGGAGGTGTCGGCGGATGCCGTGCCGGCGCCGCCGAGGTTGGCCAGTGCTGCGGCAGCGGCGATGCCGGATGTGGCACCGATGAACTGGCGCCGTGACAGACCGGTCAGGTTCATGACTGATTTCCCTTTCTGGACAAACTGATGAGGCGCGCGGTGCCGAACCCGAGAAGGACGGCGACAGCGACCAGGGAGACGACGGCACACACCACGACGGCTGGATCGACCCAGCCGGGAACCAGGTCGAAGTGCGCGTTGCACTTGTTGTGCAGCGGGAAGAGCTTCCGGAACTCCGCGGTATGGGATTCCCAGTACGCCGCGTCGTAGCGCTGGTGATGGACGAACTGACAGGTCTTCCGCAGGTCGAGACCCGTGCTGAACACACCTCGGATCCAGGATGCGAGGCCGACGAGGAGCGCGACGGAGCACAGGCGTGTCCACCACATCGGGCGCCGCCATGATCCGTCCCGCAGACCGACGGTGATGCGGTAGACGTTCCACAGGTTCCACAGCAGCCAGACGACGAGGATCACTGCGGCGGCAACGGCTCCGGCTTGCTTCATGTCCTTGTTCTATCCGTGTCACCGAGTGGCGCGCGCACGGGCCGCCTTCAGATACTTCGCGTGGTTCGCCTGGTACGTGGCCTGGTTGCTCGTCTCCGTGCCCATGCGGGCCAGCACTGCGTCGACGAATCCCTGCTCGAAATTGCTGAGCTTGTCACCGCCGCCCGGAAGGTTCTGGTAGGCCGCCGGCAGCGCCGCTCCCGAACCGGTGATGAGGTAGAGCTGGGCGGCGGAGAGAGTCGCGTCCACTGAGGTCAGGGCGTTGTGGACGGATGTCTTGCAATCGGTGGCGTTGCCCCACCTGTTGGTGAAGTAGTCGTTGAAGCGCCTCAGGCCACCACCGCCGTTGTAATGGTCCTTCACGGCGTCGACGATGGTCTTCCCGCCGCGCACGGCCCGGGCGAGGAGGTACCCGTCGGCGTCCTCGATGAGGTCGTTGAAGCCGAATGACGAATTGACGCCGGGGACGGCGAGCTTGTCGTGGGCGAACTGCAGAGGGTCGGCGTACTGCTCCTCGGAGTTGCGCCAGTCGGCCCAGAACGTCATCACATCGCCGGCCCAGCCACCGACGTCGCCTCCGTTGGCAGCCATCTTGTTGCCCGGCTGATCCGTCAGCACATGGGCGTTGGCCGTGGCCATCATGTGCTCGGAACCGAGTTTGTAGCCGGTGAAGGGATCCGTGAAGAGCGCCTTGATGCTCATCCCCTTCGACTCGCAGTAGTCGACGAACCCCGAGTCGTACGAGCCGATGAGGTACCACCAGCCGAGCTTGTTGGCCGTGCCCTTGTCGCCGTACGACGAGTGGCGGATGTACTCCATGACGAGCTGGCTGCGCTTCTGGCCACTGGCGCCGTACGCGCCTGCCAGGTCGTACAGGTTCTGGATGTAGCCGATGAAATCGTCCGCGGGTCCTCCGGCGTCGTTCACCGAGGAGACGCCGCGGTCGAGCCCGGAGGAGACATCGTTGTCGAGGTCGAATGAATCGGCTCCGTTGGTGACCTTGAATTCCTTGATCTGGTTGAAGGTCCAGTTCCTTGGAATGGGGAATCCGAGGTTGCCGGAGAACCCCCAGGACATCCCGGAGACGAAGGAGAACCGGGCGAACGTCTTGTCGCTGACGGTACTGCAGACATTCCGGGAACCGTATACGCCGTGTGTGTACTTCTTTCCCTGGGCGGCGAGAGCGGCCTGCACACCCTGGAAGTACGGCACGACAGCGCTCGCGATCTCCTCACCGGTCGCGTCGTAATCGACGGCGAAGTAGATGGTCGTGCCCCGGTTGAATCCATAGCCGGAGGCGCAATTGTGCGCGTTCAGGCCGTGCTGGTAGCCGTTGGTGTAGGTGAAATCTCCGAGTGCGCGGGCGTTGTCCTGATAGATCGGGAAGACCTTGAGACCGTTGCTGAAGATGACGTCCAGCTCGCCGGGCTTGATCTCCTTGTCGAGGGTGGAGCCGGGAGGGTCGTAGATGTAGCGCCCGACGAACCGGTAATTGTTGGCGTACAGCCACTGGGCACGGGAGCTGGTGATCTCGTACCGCGTGTCCGACCCGGTCACAGCACGCTCGGGGTCACCCATGGAGACGAGGAGCTGGGCCCACGTCTGGTAGTCGCCGGCCCCGTTCTCGGTCAGCTTGTTGAACTTCTGGAAGGGACGGACCCAGTCGGCGAGGCCGGAGTCGAAGGAGGACCGCCACGTGGTGAGGACGTCGTTGCCGTCGCTGTCGTAGGTCGGGGAGTTGAAGAGGCAGGCTGCGGAGAAGAGCTGGACGAAGACCCCGGAGTCGCCCTGGGCGAGCGTGTGGGACTGCAGACCGGCCTGGGTGGCGGGTCCGAAGGTGCCGGTCGGCGCGGAGATACCCAGCTCGTACTGGAGAGCGACCATCAGCGACTTCTGGACATCACGTGAGTAGATGCCGTCGCAGGGACCGAGGCTGTACGCGTCCTTGAGCCAGTAGCGGCCGTTGAGCCACTGCTGGATCTCGCGGATCCCGTCGGTGCCTCCGGCCACGACGACATAGGCGTCCATATTGAGAATGGCCTTGGCGACTTTGGCGTTGATGACGCCTTCGCCGCCGATTCCCATATTGCTGCGAAATTTCTCGACGGCGTCACGGGTGACTCCGGTGAACCAGCCCTCGCTTTCGGGCTCGACGGCCCAGTAGCCCTTGCACCACAGACCGAACTCGAGAATCGCGACGATGTTCCGATTCGTGTCCCACTCGAAGCCGATGTCGCCGAGGGCGGCAACCTTCGCATAGGTGGTGGGCCCGAATGACGCGACGACCGGGCTGATACCCAGTTCATGCTGGAGCGCCATGGTCAGGGAATTCATGGTTCCCCAGCCGGTCTGGCCGTTCTCCGGACAGGACACGTAGCCGGATACGCTGCTGTAATGGGAGTTCACCCACTTCTGGGCCCTGAGAACTTGTTCGTCTGCCATGACTGATTCCTCTCGCGCGGCTCACCAGGGGCGATCGGACGGCCCGGTTGCGGTGCCGTCCTCCGCGACGCGTGCATCCACCCGCCGACCGTCACCCCGGGCAAACGGGACCGCACGCACACCGCGGGTAGCGCTGATCCGGTCGTACGGGCCCCCGACCGCACACACGGGCCGGCAATCCCACGCCTGCCGGTGCCGTCCCAGCGCATGGGGAGACCTCCGGACCAAGCGCGACCTTGATCACATTACCTTCACCAACTGTGCCTGCAAGTAAAGGTGTTGAGAAAAAACCGGTGCCGGTACCGACCCGGTCACCGAGGGGCGGGATGTACGCACCGCCCCCGCAGGAGCCCGGTCAGAGACGTGCGCTCCGCGGTGCGGGTCAGCAGCCTCCGGAGGCAGTGGTCCGGGCGGTGGCGGGAGCGCCGAGCTGGATCAGGGCGGGTGCCGGGGTGCAGCAGCCGCCCACTGCTTCCTGGTCGGTGTCGGGGGTGTCGGGGGTGTCGAAGAGGCCGGCGCCGCCGCAGACCCCGGTCTCGGGGAGGGTGAGTTCGACGCGGTCGGCGGAGTCGGTGTCTCCGGCGAGGGCGGCGACGACCGAGCGGACCTGCTCGTAGCCGGTCATGGCGAGGAAGGTGGGGGCGCGGCCGTAGGACTTCATGCCGACGAGGTAGACGTCCTGTTCGGGGTGGGACAGTTCGCGGTGGCCGTGGGGGTAGACGGTGCCGCAGGAGTGCTGGTTGGGGTCGATGAGCGGGGCCAGTTCAGCGGGGGCCTGCAGGCGCTCGTCGAGGCCGAGGCGGAGTTCGTCGAGGAAGGTCAGGTCGGGGCGGAAGCCGGTGAGCACGATGACCTCGTCGACCGCGTCGAGGCGGCGGCCGTCCTCGGCGACCAGGGCCAGGCGGCCGTCGGTGTCCCGCTCGATGGCGTCGGTGCGGAAACCGGTGACCGCATCTGCGTGTCCGTCGTCGACGGCCGCCTTCGCGGCCAGGCCGAGGGCGCCGCGGGCGGGCAGCTGGTCGGCCTCGCCGCCGCCGAAGGTGGAGCCGCTGATGCCGCGCCGCAGGATCCACAGTCCCCTGGTGCCCGCGCCGTCCTCGGTCTTGGCGAGGTCGGCCAGGTGGGCCAGGGCGGTGAAGGCGGAGGCGCCGGAGCCGATGACGGCGGTGCGCCTTCCCGCGTAACGGGCGCGTACGGCGGGGTCGTCGAGGTCGGGGACGCGGTAGGTGATGCGGTCGGCGGCGGCGCGTTCGCCGAGGGCGGGCAGGCCGCTGCCGCCCGCCGGGGACGGGGTGGCCCAGGTGCCGGATGCGTCGATGACGGCGCGGGCGAAGATCCGCTCCTCGCGGCCGTCGGCGTGGGTGACGTGGACGACGAAGGGCTGGGTCGCGCGGTCGGCGTCGACGATGCGGTCGCGCCCGGAGCGGGAGACGCCGGTGACCCGCGTGCCCGTACGCACCTTGTCGCCGAGAATCTCGGCGAGGGGCTGCAGGTAGTTGTCCGCCCAGTCGCCGCCGGAGGGGTAGGTGTCCGGGTCGGGGCGGGTCCAGCCGGTGGGGGCGAGCAGCTTCTCGGCGGCCGGGTCGACGACTTCGGCCCAGGTGGAGAAGAGCCGGACGTGCGACCAGTCGCGCACCGCGGAAGCAGCCGTGGGCCCGGCTTCCAGGACGAGCGGTTCGATGCCGCGCTCGATGAGGTGGGCGGCGGCGGCCAGGCCGATGGGACCGGCGCCGATGACCACGGTCGGCAGGCCTGTGGTGCTCTCGCTCATCACGTGCTCCAGGGCAGTCAGGAGGACATCGAACTCTTGCTTCGACGTCTGTCGATATGAGGAAGCTTGCCAGGCGGTATCGATGGATGTCAATATTGACAGATGTCGAACTTGAGCGTGGTGGAGCTGCCGGTCCTGAACCAGCCGGACGAGGCGGTGGCACCGTGCTGCCCGCCGCTGAACGAGCGGCCCCTGAGCGCCGAGGAGGCGGAGCGGACCGCGAAGATGTTCAAGGCGCTCGGCGATCCGGTGCGGCTGCGGCTGTTCTCGCTGGTCGCCTCGCACGAGGGCGGCGAGGCGTGCGTGTGCGACATCTCCGACGTCGGCGTCTCCCAGCCGACCGTCTCCCACCACCTGAAGAAGCTCAAGGACGCCGGCCTGCTGTCCTCCGAGCGGCGCGGCACCTGGGTCTACTACCGCGTCGAGCCGAGCGTCCTGGCCGCGATGGGCCAGCTGCTCACCACCGCGGCCCGCTGATCCGAGCCGATCCGTGCGTGCAAGCGGCCGGGGCACCCCCGACGGGGGCCCCGGCCGCTTGTGCGTCCCCGGCACAGATCAGGAGACGAGGAACTTCCGCCGCCAGGCCAGCGACACGTACACGAGCGCGACCAGGACCGGCACTTCGATGAGCGGGCCGACCACGCCGGACAGGGCCTGGCCGCTGGTGACGCCGAAGGTGGCGATGGCGACCGCGATGGCCAGCTCGAAGTTGTTGCCCGCCGCCGTGAAGGCGAGCGTCGCGGTCCGGTCGTAGGCGAGCCCGATCGCCTTGCCGAGGAAGAACGTCCCGAACCACATCACCGCGAAGTACACCAGCAGCGGCAGCGCGATCCGTACGACATCCAAAGGCTGCGAGGTGATCGTCTTGCCCTGCAGGGCAAACAGGATGACGATCGTGAACAGCAGCCCGTACAGCGCCCAAGGACCGATCTTCGGCAGGAAGTCGGACTCGTAGCGCTCACGTCCCAGCTTCCGCTCTCCGATGCGGCGGGTGAGGAATCCGGCCAGCAGCGGGACGCCGAGGAAGATGACGACGTTCAGGGCGATCTTCCCCATGGAGATGTCCAGGTGCTCGCCGTCACCCAGGCCGAGCCAGCCGGGCAGCAGGTCCAGGTAGAGCCAGCCGAGCAGGCCGAACGCCAGGACCTGGAACACCGAGTTGAGCGCGACCAGCACGGCCGCGGCCTCGCGGTCACCGCAGGCGAGGTCGTTCCAGATGATGACCATCGCGATGCAGCGGGCGAGCCCGACGATGATCAACCCGGTGCGGTACTCCGGCAGATCCGCCAGGAAGATCCACGCCAGCGCGAACATCACGGCCGGGCCGATCAGCCAGTTGATGACCAACGAGGACACCATGAGCCTGCGGTCGCCGGTGACGGCGTCGAGCTTGTCGTAGCGGACCTTGGCCAGCACCGGATACATCATGACCAGCAGGCCGACCGCGATCGGCAGGGAGATCCCGCCGATCTCGACCTTGGCGAGCGCGTCGTTCAGGCCGGGGATCAGGCGTCCGAGGCCGAGGCCGAGCGCCATGGCGAGCAGGATCCACGCGGCGAGGAAACGGTCCAGGGTGGAGAGCTTCGCGACCACCCCTGCCTGCTCGCCGCTGGTCCTGCCGGTGGTGGCGGGTTCGGTGGACGTCATCAGCAGGCCCGCTTCCGGCCGGTCTCCACGGTCTCCCTGGCAGTGCCGGCAAGTTCGGCGAAGGCCGCGGCCAGGGCGTCGAGGACCTCGGGCTTCAGCTTGTAGTAGATGAACCGGCCGCACGGCTCGGTGTCCACCACGCCCGCCTCGCGCAGCACCTTCATGTGGTTCGAGAGATTGGTCTGCTTGGCTCCGGTCTCCTCGACCAAGTGCGTGGTGCACAGCGTCTCGTGGGCGAGCAGGGTCACGATCTGGAGCCTGAGCGGGTCGGCCAGCACCCGCATCAGTTCAGTGTCGACTGACGTCATCATGGGCTGATACTGTCACATCATCCAAGACTGA
>NZ_JAFLRJ010000854.1 GCF_017315755.1 Streptomyces beijiangensis | reverse complement strand
GATGTCGGACCAGCTGGCCCCGCTCCAGCTCAGGCTGTTGCAGACGGTGGTGGCGGTGGCTGCGGAGAAGAACTCCACGCTGGTGCTGCCCTTCCCCGTGGAGTTGCTGCGGTTCCTGGAACGGGCGGCCCCGCAGGCGCCGGTCGCGGCCCCGGCCCCGACCGCCCCTCCGGCTGTCCCTCCCGCCGAGCCCGAGAAGGCTCAGCTTCCGTCGGAATCCGGTCGGCAGGAGTCGAATACCGGACAGGACTAGTCCTCACCCACCGCCTTTGCGTATACGCGGTCAGTGTTCGCAGAGGTAATCGGCGCACGATTCCCCTCGTTCGTGAACGGACTTGGGACGCTTTGGTGTTGTCGTGTGCGCGTCCGGAAGTCGGTCTTGTGTGTTCCCTGTGCGTGTCGGAATAGTGGGCGGCGCATCCTCCGTGCCAGGACACCCCACTTGTCCGGACACGGCCCCCACAGGAAGGCACCTTTGTGAAGCACCGACGCATACCCAAGCGCCGCGCCGCCCTTGCGGCAGCCGGCGTGACCGCGCTCGTCGCCGCGGGAGTGACGTT
>NZ_JAFLRJ010000853.1 GCF_017315755.1 Streptomyces beijiangensis | reverse complement strand
CAGCCCGAGGCGGACGCCGAGCCGGGGCAGCGGCAGGTGCCAGGTGCCCTCCGGGGTGACGGAGACGGTCAGGCGCAGCCGGGTGCCGTCGCTGGTCCACCGGTACGACGTCGCCAGGCCCGCCTCCCGGCCGGCGGGGGCCACCCGGGTCCGTACCACCAGGGCGTCGTCCGTCGACTCGACCGCGTCCAGGCGGTGTTGCATGCGGTGCAGGCCCAGCGCGCGCC
>NZ_JAFLRJ010000852.1 GCF_017315755.1 Streptomyces beijiangensis | reverse complement strand
TGCTCATCCTGCGCTGGTTCATCGACGGCACCCGCCTTTCCCAACTCGCCCGCGACAACGGTCTGTCGGTCTCCGCCGCCTACCGCTACCTCCACGAGGGGCTGACCGTTCTGGCGGCCGGGGCACCGGACCTCGCGACCGCGTTGGAGCGTGCGAAGGCGGCCGGGCTGACGCATCTGAACCTCGACGGCACCGTCATCCACACCGACCGCGTCGCCGCCCCCGGCCCCCACGGCGCAGACCTCTGGTGGTCCGGAAAACATAAGCACCATGGCGGGAACGTGCAGGTCGTCGCCACCCCGGACGGCTGGCCGATCTGGGTCTCGCCAGTACGGCCGGGCAGGGAGCACGACACCACCTGCGCCCGTCACCACGGGCTGGTCGACGCCCTCAACCGGATCGCTGCCGAGCTGGACATGCC
>NZ_JAFLRJ010000851.1 GCF_017315755.1 Streptomyces beijiangensis | reverse complement strand
CCCGTCAGATGCGGCCCCTGCACAGCTCCAGCATCGTCATCGCCAGGGTCGTGCCCGGCTTGCCCAGCGCGTCGCTGTAGTGGCTGAGCACCTCCATCTCGCGCGAGAGGTTCACCCGGCGGCCGCCCGATGTCATCCGGGCCTCCTGGATGACGGCCGAGACGGCCATGCGTTCCTGGATCAGGCCGATGATGTGGTCGTCCATCGCGTCGATACGGGCGCGCGAGTCGCTGATGAGGGTCTCGGGGCTGGTCGTGGTCATGTCCGTAACTCCTGGTGGGAAGGGGCGGCCCCCTGGTCGACCAGGTCCGGAATGCAACAGGCGCCCCGGGCCTTGTCGGCCCGGGGCGCCTGGGAAGTTGCTGGCTAGTTGCTCAAGCAGCACGACCATGGCAGCCGGTGGGCCGGGTGCCATAGGTAAAGACGCCGTAGGTGGAGGCGTGCGTGAGGTGCTTGTGCATGGCGTCAGTATGGCGGGGCTTCGGAGACTGAGACAAGTCAGATGTTCGCGGGCCGTTAGAATCGACAAACCAGCCCCCCTTTGCATCGCCGGAAGGCCGCCCCCGTGCCAGCAGCG
>NZ_JAFLRJ010000850.1 GCF_017315755.1 Streptomyces beijiangensis | reverse complement strand
CGGACAAGGCTGATCAGCTGGGTATAGCCGTCGACCTCCTGGTTCCCCGCGGTCCAGGTGATCCGGCGGGAGGTGCGCCAGTCGTCGTGCCGCGACGCGACGGCGATGCCGAAGGCGAGTCCGGTGGGAACCCATCCCGCGTGTATGAGTTTGGCGAAGTCCTGGCCGCTCAGGTGCGAGGTGAAGGGCTGACGCGGACGGATGCGCGAGTGGGCCCGGACCGCGGTGCCGAGCGCGGTGAACTCCAGGCCCCCTGCGGGGAATTCACCGATCCGCAGCTTCACCCCGACGATCCCGTCGCCGCCGAGCGCGCGGCACTCGGCCACTGCCCGGGTCAGCGCCAGCCTGCGCGCCGCGTACATCGACTTCACCAACTGCGAATAGGACGAAGTCCACGGCGAGGACGGTATCTTCGCGCCGTCCTCGACCGACCACGCGCCCGGGCAGCCCCAGGCTCCGGTGTACCCGATATTGAGGACGACCGTGCCGAGCACCTGCCCGACCGGCTCGAACCCGACANNCGTGAACAGGGCTTCGGCCTCCTCGTCGCTGATGCCCTCGGGCACGAAGCGTCCGCTCCACTGCACCTCGGCGGCGTCCGGGCGGCCGGGCAGGGCGTGCACGCGCAGGGTGGAGAGGTAGCCGGTGACGGGGAAGGGCGCGTGGAGGATCGCGTAGTCGTAGGAACGCTCCTCCGAGCTGAAGGACGTCAGCTGCTCGGTGATCACTTCACCGTCCGCATTCGTCAGACGGCGTGCGCGGCCGCCCTGCTCGGAGACGCTCTGGGGGATGTACGGAAGCCAGTCCGGAAGCGAGTGGAAGCCGCCGATGAGGTCCCAGACGGTGTCAGGGGAAGCGGGGACGATCCGGGTGACGGAAGTGGATGCCATGGTGCGGGTCCTTGTGCGGTAGTGGGGGGTGAGGTGCCGGGCCGGGGGCTCAGGCGCCGCTGGGGAGCGGGGCGTCGGC
>NZ_JAFLRJ010000849.1 GCF_017315755.1 Streptomyces beijiangensis | reverse complement strand
GCCGCGTTCGGCACGGTGACTGCCCTGCGCACTGCTCACGACGCTCACTCGCTTCAGAGGTCCGGTCCGGTGCGTTCCGGTCGGGCCGGGACACTAGCGGAGCGCCGGTCACTCTCCAAAGCCGTTCGATTACTCCGTGTCGCGCGTCAGTCCGAAGGCGCGGGCCGTGTTGGCCGCGATCGCCGTGCACAGAGCCTCTTCACCGAGGCCACGGACCGCCGCCATGGCACGCACCGTGACCGGAATGAGATACGGGGCATTAGGCCGACCGCGGTACGGGGCGGGCGTCAGGAAAGGCGCATCGGTCTCGACGAGAACCAGCTCCAGCGGAGCGACG
>NZ_JAFLRJ010000848.1 GCF_017315755.1 Streptomyces beijiangensis | reverse complement strand
GCCTGTGCCTGTGCCGGTGCCTGCTGAGCCGCCGGGTCGGTTCGTGCGGGTGCGGGGCTGGGCGCGGCGGCGGTGGAGGGTGCTGGCGGCGGCACTGTCGGGGCTGCTGGTGGTGCTGGTGCTCACGCCTCCCGTGCGGGCCGCGGTGGCGGACTGGTTCGACTTCGACTTCGGCGGGGTCGAGGTGCGGTACTCCCCCGCGCCGTCCGCGCCCGCGTCCCCGGGTCCCGCACCGGCTCCTGTCCCGCCGTGGTGCGGGTCCGGGGTGAGCGCGG
>NZ_JAFLRJ010000847.1 GCF_017315755.1 Streptomyces beijiangensis | reverse complement strand
GGGCTCGGCGAAGGCGAGGTAGACGGCGAGGTTGGCCGGGGAGCCGGAGTAGGGCTGGACGTTGGCGTGCTCGACGCCGAAGAGGGCCTTGGCGCGGGCGATGGCGAGCGACTCGACCTGGTCGATGTTCTGCTGGCCCTCGTAGTACCTGCGCCCCGGGTAGCCCTCGCTGTACTTGTTCTGCAGGACCGTGCCCGAGGCTTCGAGTACGGCCTGCGAGGCGTAGTTCTCGCTGGGGATCAGACGGAGCGTCTCGGACTGGAGCTGTTCCTCCGCGCCGACGAGGGCCGCGAGTTCGGGGTCCGTGGCGGAGAGGGCAGGGTGCGTAAGGGGAAGGCTCATGGCGTCCTCCGGGTCGGTGTGGATGTCACGTTCCCGGGGTGCCCAGGCGGGCGGCACCTCGTGCGGTTGGCCGCGCACGGTTCCCTCGGGGTCGATTCCCCGTTCGCCAGTCGCCGCACGTGCCGAACACAGTACCCAGATTCGGTTAGCGGCGGGCCCGGAAACCACCGTGTGGGCGCGCCGGGACGCAGGGGGTTCTGCGCCGGGGATGTGACCGACGATAGAAAGGGGCGCCATCCCTGCCCTCAGGCCGTACGAAACGGAGACCCCGTGTCGAACACCGCAGTCGCCATCACCACCGCGGAAGCCCACAGTGCGCACAACTACCATCCGCTGCCCGTCGTCGTCGCCTCGGCGGACGGTGCCTGGATGACCGATGTCGAGGGGCGCCGCTACCTCGACATGCTCGCCGGGTACTCGGCGCTCAACTTCGGCCACGGCAACCGGCGTCTGATCGAAGCCGCCAAGGCGCAGCTGGAGAGAGTGACGCTGACCTCCCGGGCGTTCCACCACGACCGGTTCGCCGACTTCTGCACCCAGCTCGCCGAGCTGTGCGGCATGGAGATGGTGCTGCCGATGAACACCGGGGCGGAGGCGGTGGAGACCGCCGTGAAGACCGCCCGGAAGTGGGGTTACAAGGTCAAGGGGGTGCCGGACGGGCAGGCGAAGATCGTCGTCGCCGCCGGCAACTTCCACGGCCGGACCACCACGATCGTCAGTTTCTCGACCGACCCGGAGGCGCGGGCGGACTTCGGTCCGTACACACCCGGCTTCCAGATCGTCCCGTACGGGGACGTCGACGCGCTCGATGCGGCCGTCGACGAGAACACCGTCGCCGTGCTGATCGAGCCGATCCAGGGC
>NZ_JAFLRJ010000846.1 GCF_017315755.1 Streptomyces beijiangensis | reverse complement strand
GGCCTCCTCCGGCAGGCCGGCCTCGCCCCCGAGGTGATCGTCAGCGGCGTCGACGAGGACGCCATCAGCGCCCCCACCCCCGGCGAACTCGCACTCGTACTCGCCGAGGCAAAGGCGGACACCGTCGCCGCCCGGCCCGAAGCCGCCGGAGCACTCGTCGTCGGCTGCGACTCCGTCCTCGAACTCGACGGCGAGGCGCTCGGCAAGCCCGCCGACGCCGAAGAGGCCACCGCCCGCTGGAAGTCCATGCGCGGACGCGCCGGCATCCTGCAGACCGGGCACTGCGTCATCGACACCGCCACCGGTCAGCGCGCCGCGGCCACCGCCTCCACCACCGTCCGCTTCGGCGAGCCCACCGACGCCGAGGTCGCGGCGTACGTCGCGAGCGGCGAACCCCTCTACGTGGCAGGGGCGTTCACCCTCGACGGGCGCTCGGCCCCCTTCATCGACTCCATCGACGGCAACCACGGCAATGTCATCGGCCTGTCCATGCCACTGCTGCGGCGACTGCTCGGCGAACTCGGCATCTCCATCACGGATCTCTGGGTGTAGCGCCGACTAGCCTGTACACGTCATTCGACGTTCGTATCACCGTCACGGGGGACACCACGACATGAGCAACTCCTTCGGCCCACCACCAGGCCAGTTCGGCCCGCCCGAGGGCCCCCAGTACGGCCCGCCGCCGCAGGGGCCACCCCCACAGGGACCACCGCAGGGACCGCCGCCGCCTTTCGGTCAACCCCCGTACGGACCGCCCCCGTTCGGACAGCCGCCCTTCCCGCCCGGCGGCCCGCAGGGACCGCCCCGGAACGGGGCCAAGGTGATCCTCATCGTCGGGCTCTGCTCCACCGTGGTCCTCGCACTGGTCGCGGTGCTCGCCTTCGCCTTCATCGACGGGTGGTTCAAGTCCACCACCCCCGACGTGAGTACGGCCGGACCCGGCATCTCCCCCGCCGCCACCTATGGCGGCTCCACGGGCAGCAGCGACAACGCCAACGGCAGTGGCAGCGACAGCACTCCGAGCGCCGAAGCGTCCACCCCCGCCCCCGACC
>NZ_JAFLRJ010000086.1 GCF_017315755.1 Streptomyces beijiangensis | reverse complement strand
TTGAGGACCGGGGGTCCGGGGGCAGCGCCCCCGGGGCGGGGCCGCACACCGTGACGGGGGTCGCAGCACCAGAGGCCCGACCTCACTAAGATCCCTCCATGACAGACACCGGAGGCACACCTCACTGGCAGCCCGGGGACCAGATCCTCTGGCGATATCGCGCCAACAACCCCGGAGGCCCCCACATCTGCCGGCCCGTCACCGTCGTCCAGGACACCCCCGACCTGCTCGCCGTCTGGATGGCCCCCGGCACCGAGTGCGTACGGCCCGTGCTGGCCGACGGCACACCCGTACACCAGGAGCCCCTCGCCACCCGCTACACCAAGCCCCGTACCACCGAGCATTCCCGGTGGTTGGGCATGGGTGTGCTGAAGCTCGCGCGGCCCGGTGAGCCCTGGTCGGTGTGGCTGTTCTGGGACCGGGGGTGGCGTTTCAAGAACTGGTATGTGAACCTCGAAGCGCCGCGCACTCGTTGGACCGGCGGCGTCGACTCCGTGGACCATTTCCTGGACATCGCCGTGGAACCGGACCGGAGTTGGCAATGGCTGGACGAGGACGAGTTCGCGCAGGCCCAGCGGGACGGGCTGATGGACAGCGGTGAGGCCCGGCGGGTGTGGGAGGCGGGGCGGGCCGCGGTCGCCACCGTCGAGGCCTGGGGTGCGCCGTTCTCCGACGGTTGGGAGAGCTGGCGGCCCGACACCCGATGGCCGGTTCCGGCGCTGCCTGTTGACTGGGATCGCGCCCCGGCGCATATGCCTGCGTGAGACCCTTGATGCGCCCCCAGGGTCGAAACGTAGGATCGCCTTCCGTAAGACTGCGCCGTACAACGAACCGTGCGCGGTGCAGTAACTGACCGAATGTCACTACAGGGGGGTGCGGCCATGACAGCGGGTATACGACCTCACGAAGCGGTTGCACCGCACACCTGCCCCGGACGGACGGAACCCCCAGCGTGACGGAGCACTCCACCTCCCACGAAGGCCGACAGCCCACCACCGCTGCCAGGCCGTACGAACGTACCCGTCCACGCCAGGAGGCGGACGAGTCCAACGCGGCGAAGGCCACCAAGTCCGCCAAGGACATAGCGGCAGCGGCAGCCGCGGCTGCCGCCATCCCCGCACCCGCGGCGCCCGCGCGCCCCGAGGGCGACCGGCTGCGGTTCGTGGGCGCGGCGACGCGCAGGATCGCGCGCGGCATAGATCTCGACGAGATCGTGCTCGGCCTGTGCCGGGCGACCGTGCCGACCTTCTCGGACGCGATACTTGTCTTCCTCCGCGACCCGCTGCCGGTGGGCGACGAGCGTCCGGTGACGCCGTTCGTGCTGCGGCTGCGCCGTACCGACCGGCTGCGTTTACCCGAATCCGGCGACTCGGCGGAAGCGGAGGAGCCCCTTGAGCCTCTCGCGGCCGAGCTGTGCGAAGTCCGAGCCGGGGGCGCGCTGGCCGAGGTGCTCCGGGGCGTACGCCCGGTCTTCGGCGACTCCGCCGCCGCCCGCGCCGCCCTCCCCGAGCTGCTCGGCGGCGGCCACCCGGTCCCGACCGGGCACCGTACGATCCTGGCCCCGCTCAGGGGCCGGCGCAGGGTGATCGGCGCCGCGGTCTTCATCCGCCGCCCCGACGGGCCCGCGTTCGAGCCCAACGACCTTCTCGTGGCAGCCCAGTTGGCGACGCACACCGCACTCGGCATCGACAAGGCGGTGCTGTACGGGCGCGAGGCGTACATCGCCGACGAGCTCCAGCGCACCATGCTGCCCGACTCCCTCCCCCAGCCGACCGGCGTGAAGCTGGCCTCGCGCTATCTGCCGGCCGCCGAGACGGCGCGCGTCGGCGGCGACTGGTACGACGCGATCCCGCTGCCCGGCAGCCGCGTCGCCCTGGTCGTCGGGGACGTCATGGGGCACTCGATGACCTCGGCCGCGATCATGGGCCAACTCCGTACCACCGCACAGACGTTGGCGCAGCTCGACCTGCCGCCCGCCGAGGTCCTGCACCATCTGGACGAGCAGGCCCAGCGGCTCGGCTCGGACCGGATGGCGACCTGCCTGTACGCCGTGTACGACCCGGTGGCGCACCGGATCACCATCGCCAACGCCGGCCACCCGCCGCCCGTGCTGCTGCACCTGGGCGGGCGCGCGGAGGTGCTGCGCGTGCCGCCCGGCGCGCCGATCGGTGTCGGCGGCGTGGACTTCGAGGCGGTCGAGCTGGATGCCCCTGCGGGCGCCACGCTGCTCCTCTACACCGACGGGCTCGTCGAGTCGCGGCTGCGCGACGTGTGGACCGGCATCGAGCAGCTGCGGGAGCGCCTCGCGGCCACCGCCCAGCTGACCGGGCCCGACCACTCGCCGCCGCTGGAGGCCCTCTGCGACGACGTACTGGACATGCTCGGACCCGGCGACCGGGACGACGACATCGCGCTGCTCGCCGCCCGCTTCGACGGGATCGCGCCGAGCGACGTCGCGTACTGGTATCTGGACCCGGAGGAGCAGGCGCCGGGGCGTGCCCGCAAGCTCGCCCGCAAGGCGCTGGCGCGCTGGGGCCTCGAAGAGCTGTCGGACTCGATGGAACTGCTGGTCAGCGAGGTGGTGACCAATGCCGTGCGGTACGCGGAGCGGCCGGTGACCCTACGGCTCCTGCGCACGGACGTACTGCGCTGCGAGGTCGGCGACGACGCACCCCAGCTCCCCCGTCAGCGGCGCGCCCGCGACACGGACGAGGGTGGACGCGGGCTCTTCCTGGTGAACCGGCTGGCCAAGCGGTGGGGGGCGACCCGTCTGTCGACCGGCAAGGTGGTGTGGTTCGAGCTCTCCCTGCAGTGATACGCAGAGATACGAGTCCAGGGCTGGACAGCGTCCAGATGTTGCCGACGAGGTGTCGGCGGAGTTGACTGGGGCAGTCGGACGTAGCGACTGAATAGATCGATCCCCCAATCGACGGGAGGACGCTCGTGACCGAGGCACCGCAGAAGGCCCCGTACACCACGGACAACGTCGGGATTCCGGTGGAGAGCGACGAACATTCGCTCACCGTCAGCCCCGACGGGCCCATCCTGCTCCAGGACCACTACCTCATCGAGAAGATGGCCCAGTTCAACCGCGAACGGGTCCCCGAGCGGGTGGTGCACGCCAAGGGATCGGGTGCGTACGGCACCTTCGAAGTGACGAACGACGTCAGCCAGTTCACCAGGGCCGACCTCTTCCAGCCCGGCAAACGGACCGACATGCTGGCGCGGTTCTCGACCGTCGCCGGCGAGCAGGGCTCGCCCGACACCTGGCGCGACCCGCGCGGCTTCGCGCTCAAGTTCTATACGGAGCACGGGAATTACGACCTGGTGGGGAACAACACCCCGGTCTTCTTCGTCCGCGACCCGATCAAGTTCCAGGACTTCATCCGCAGCCAGAAGCGGCGCCCGGACAACGGGCTGCGCGACAACGACATGCAGTGGGACTTCTGGACCCTCTCCCCGGAGAGCGCGCACCAGGTCACCTGGCTGATGGGCGACCGGGGCATCCCGAAGAACTACCGGCACATGAACGGCTACAGCTCCCACACGTATATGTGGATCAACGGGGCGGGCGAGCGGTTCTGGGTGAAGTACCACTTCAAGACCGACCAGGGCATCGAGTTCATGACGCAGCAGGAAGCCGACGACATGGCGGGCTGCGACACCGACTTCCACCGCCGCGACCTCTTCGAGTCGATCCAGCGCGGCGAGGCCCCCACCTGGTCGCTGAAGGTGCAGGTCATGCCCTTCGAGGACGCGGCCGACTACCGCTTCAACCCCTTCGACCTCACCAAGGTGTGGCCGCACGCCGACTACCCGCTGATCGACGTCGGCCGGATGACCCTCGACAAGAACCCCGAGGACTACTTCGTCCACATCGAGCAGGCGGGCTTCGAGCCGTCCAACCTGGTGCCGGGCATCGGCCCCTCGCCGGACAAGATGCTGCTCGGCCGGCTCTTCTCGTACCCCGACGCGCACCGCTACCGGATCGGGCCGAACTACACGCAGCTGCCGCCCAACCGGCCCCGCTCGCAGGTCAATTCGTACGCGAAGGACGGGCCGATGCGGTACGAGCCGTCGAACACGGCGCGCCCGTACGCACCGAACTCCTACGGCGGCCCGGCGGCGACGTTCACATCAGCGGCTGCCGCCGCGGGCCAGCGCTTCGGCGCGGTCGCGGGCTGGGAGTCCGCGGGCGAGATGGTCCGCGAGGCGTACAAGCTGCACCGCGAGGACGACGACTGGGGCCAGGCGGGCACCCAGGTGCGCCAGGTGCTCGACGACGCGGCGCGCGAGCGGCTGGTGGGCAACGTCAGCGGGCATCTGGCCCAGAACGTCTCCAAGCCGGTCCTGGAGCGCGCCCTGCAGTACTGGCGCAACATCGACAAGGACGTCGGCGACAAGATCGCCGCCAAGGTCGGCGGCGGCTGAGCGAGCCGCACACACGACGGAGCCCCGCGCAGCATTCGCTGCGCGGGGCTCCGTCGTGCCGTCAGTCTTGTCCGCCGGCGTTCTGGCTGCCGCCGGGGTTCGGCGATGAGCTGCTCTGGCCCGGGTCCGGCGGCGGGCTGCTGCTCTCGCCCGGATCCGGATCCACCGGCGTCTCGGACGGCGTCTCCGACGGCGTCTGGGACGGCGTGTTCGACGGACGCCTGCTCGTGGTGTGGGACGGCGTCTCGGACGGGGTCTCCGAGGGCGTCACGGGCGGGGTGTAGGTCGGCGCGACCGCGGCGCCCTGGTCGGTGTCCAGGTCGAACTCGGCGTTCTCCATGCTGAGCCCGAAGGTGTACGCGGCCCAGATCTGGGCCGGGAAACCACCACCGTTGATACGGCCGGTGGGGCTGCCTGCGGCCCCGCTCATGGTGACCTGGCCGCCCTTGAGGATCTTCTGGCCGTCCACCGTGCGCTGGCTCGCCGCCTCACCGAAGAGGCCGACCGAGGTGACCAGGTTCGGCGTGTAGCCGGTGAACCAGGCCGACTTGTTGTTGTCGGAGGTACCGGTCTTGCCCGCCACCTGCTGGTCCTTGTTCTTGACGACCGTGCCGGTGCCTTCGTCGACCACACCGGTCATCACGGAGGTCAGCGCGTCGGCGGTCGACCGGCTGACCACCTGGTCACCGATCGCGTCCTTCATCTTCGAGTACGGCTCACGGTTCGCGTGGGTCGCGGTCTTGACGATGGTGGGGGTGACCTTCTTGCCGTGGTTGTCGAAGGTGGCGTACGCCCCGGCCATCTCCATGGGGCTCGCCCCGTACGAACCGAGCGTCATCGCAGGGAAGTCGGAGGCGGTCTTCATCCGGCTGAGACCGAGTTCGACGGCCAACTTCCTGACCTCGCCGAGCCCGACGTCCACGCCCATCTGCGCGAACACCGAGTTGATCGACTTGTTCATCGCCGTCTGGACGTTGACGTTGCCGTAGCTGACATTGTCCTCGTTGGGCGGAGCGAAAGCGGTATCGCTTCCCTCCACCGGGCGCCTGCTCTTGCCGCTGTACCGGGTGTCCGCGGTGATCGAATCGCCGTCCTGCGTCTTCGCGTTGTTCTCCAGCGCGGCCGCGAGGATCAGCGGCTTGAAGGTGGAAGCAGGCTGGTAGTCGGTGCGCTTGGCATTGCTGTACTCGTGCTTGAGGTAGTCCTGGCCGCCGTACAGGGCCAGGATCGCCCCGGTGTGCGGGTCGACCGAGACCGCGCCCGCCTGCAGGTCGGCGTCGACCTTGCGGGACTTGGGCTTCAGCTTGTCGGTCACCTGCTGCTTGATCGTCTTCTCCAGCGCCGCCTGCTTCTTGGCGTCGATGTTGAGCGTGATCGTCCAGCCTCCGGCGTCGATCTCCGCCTCGGAGATGCCCGAGGCCACCATCTCCTGCTTGGCGGCCTTGACCAGATAGCCGGTCTCGCCCTTCAGCCCGGACTCGGCCTTGACCGGCCGGGGCTTGGGGAGGACCTTCAGGCTCGCGCGCTCCGACGCGTCCAGCCAGTGCTTCTCGACCATGTTGTCGAGGGTGTAGTTCCAGCGGTTGGTGACCAGCCTCTTGCCCTCCGGCGTCGCCGCCTGCCAGTCGTACTGGCTCGGTGCCTGGAGGAGCGAAGCGAGATAGGCGCCCTGCGCGACGTTCAGCTTCTTGGCGTCGATGCCGTAGTACGCCTGGGACGCGGCCTGGATCCCGTACGCCTGGCGCCCGTAGTAGCTGGTGTTGATGTAGCCCGCCAGGATCTCCTTCTTGGTGAACTTCCGGTCCACCTTGAGCGAGATCACCAGCTCGTTGAGCTTGCGGGTGACGGTCTGGTCCTGGCTGAGGTAGTAGTTCTTCACGTACTGCTGGGTGATGGTCGAGCCACCCTGCTTCCCCTTGCCGCTGGCCGTGTTGTAGAGGCCGCGGGCCAGGCCCTTGAGGTCGATGCCGTTGTCGTCGTAGAAGGACTTGTTCTCGGCGGCGACGAAGGTCCGCTGGACTTCCAGGGGTATCTGGTCGAGGCCGACCTTCTCCCGGTTGACCTCGCCGGTGCGGGCGATCACCTTGCCGTTGGAGAGCTTGTAGACGTTGCTCTGCTGGTCGGCCGCGGCATTGGCCTTGGGTACGTCGACGTACAGATAGAGGCCGATGAAAGCGGCCATGCCGAGGAGCACGATCCCGAGGAACGTGCCCAGCATCTTCTTCCAGGTGAAGAGCCGGCGTATGCCCGACTTCTTCGGCTTCCCCCGGCGCGCCCCGCTCTGCCGGGCCCGTCGCGCATCTGCTCGGCCCATCGCTCTGTACGCTCCGCCTTCTTCTCTGCCAGGTCAGGTCAGCTCAGCTCAGCTCGCAAGCTAACACCGCACGTACGGACAAAGGACGGCTGATCAGCACTTTTCCGTACGTGACAATCAGCACCCGTCTCTATGGAACCGACGAGTGAAGCGCACGCAAGGTTGCCAACCCCGACCCAAGTTGACCGATTAGGTACGCAATGTCATCTTCTCCACTCACTATGCACTGTGGGTATACGTGGTGTGTATAGTGCTCGGCATGTCAATCGGCCACACCTTGCTCGGACTCCTGGAGTCCGGCCCACGCCATGGTTACGACCTCAAGCGCGCCTTCGACGAGAGGTTCGGGCACGACCGCCCGCTCCACTACGGGCAGGTCTACTCGACCATGTCGCGGCTCCTGAAGAACGGTCTCGTCGAGGTCGACGGCATGGAGGCCGGCGGCGGTCCCGAGCGCAAGCGGTACGCCATCACCGAGGCCGGGGTCAGTGACGTCGACCAGTGGCTCGCGCAGCCCGAGAAGCCCGAGCCCTACCTCCAGTCGACGCTCTACACCAAGGTCGTCCTGGCCCTGCTGACCGACCGCAGCGCCGCCGACCTCCTCGACACCCAGCGGGCCGAGCACCTGCGGCTGATGCGCATCCTCACCGACCGCAAGCGGCGCGGGGACCTCGCCGACCAGCTGATCTGCGACCACGCGCTGTTCCACCTGGAAGCCGACCTGCGCTGGCTGGAACTGACCGCCGCCCGTCTCACCCAGCTCTCCACGGAGGTGCGCGCATGACCCCCGCCGGCTCCCTCCTCACCGCCCAGGACCTGCACAAGACGTACGGTCCGACACCCGCCCTGGACGGCGCGTTCTTCTCCATCCACCCCGGCGAGATCGTCGCGGTCATGGGCCCGTCGGGCTCCGGCAAGTCGACGCTGCTGCACTGCCTCGCCGGCATCGTCCGCCCCGACTCCGGGACCATCACGTACGACGGCCGTGAGCTCTCCTCGATGCCCGACGCCGAACGGTCGTCCCTGCGCCGCAGCGACTTCGGCTTCGTCTTCCAGTTCGGCCAGCTGGTGCCCGAGCTGACCTGCGTCGAGAACGTGGCACTCCCGCTCCGCCTCAACGGCGTCAAGCGCAAGGAGGCCGAGCGCCGCGCGGCCGAGTGGATGGAGCGCCTGGAGGTCGACGACCTGGGCAGCAAGCGTCCCGGCGAGGTCTCCGGCGGCCAGGGCCAGCGCGTCGCCGTCGCCCGCTCCCTGGTCACATCGCCGCGCGTCCTCTTCGCGGACGAGCCCACCGGCGCACTCGACTCCCTCAACGGCGAGCGCGTCATGGAGCTCTTCACGCAGGCCGCCCGCTCCGCCAACGCGGCCATCGTCCTGGTGACCCACGAGGCGCGGGTCGCCGCCTACTCGGACCGCGAGATCGTCGTACGCGACGGGAAGTCCCGCGACCTGGAGTTCACCGTATGAGCGCGGCCGGCTGGGCCAGGGACCTGTCCATAGGGGCCAAGTTCGGGGTCGCGGGCGGGCGCGAGGGGTGGATGCGCACCCTGCTGACCGCCGTCGGCGTCGGCCTTGGCGTCGCCGTGCTGCTCTTCACCACCGCGGTGCCCGGCGCGCTGTCCGCGCGCGAGGACCGGGGCCAGGCCCGCGACGACTTCTCCGCGCTGATGGCCGACAAGCGGGGGGACACCACCCTGCAGGCGCCCGCCGAAACGAAGTACCACGGCAAGGACGTACGAGGCCGCCTCGTACGCGGAGAGAGCGCCCGCGCCCCTGTACCTCCGGGACTCTCCGCCCTTCCCCCGGCGGGTCAGATGCTGGTCTCGCCCGACCTGAAGAAGCTCCTCGACTCCCCCGAGGGCAAGGTCCTGCGCGAACGTATCCCGTACAAGTACGCCGGAACCATCTCCGACAGCGGACTGCTGGGCCCGCACGAACTCGCCTACTACGCGAGCGTCCCCACGCTCGCCTACGACGGCGAGTCCCAGGTCCGCCGGATCAGCGCCTACGGCGCCACCCGGCAGCAGGAGCCCATGGACCCGGTGATGGCACTCCTCGTCGTCATCATCTTCATCGTGCTGCTGATGCCGGTGGCCGTCTTCATCGCCGCCGCCGTCCGCTTCGGCGGCGACCGCCGCGACCGGCGGCTGGCCGCACTGCGCCTGGTGGGCGCGGACGCGCAGATGACCCGGCGCATCGCGGCGGGCGAGGCGCTCGCCGGATCGCTCGTCGGTCTGGTCCTGGGGGCCGGATTCTTCCTCCTGGGAAGGCAGTTCATCGGTGACATGACCCTCGCGGGGATCAACCTCTTCCCCGCCGACGTGGACCCCTCCCCCGCTCTCGCGGTGCTCGTCGCACTCGCCGTGCCCGCGGCGGCCGTCGGCGTGACGCTCCTGTCGATGCGCGGGGTGGTCATCGAACCGCTCGGCGTCGTACGGACAGCCGTCGCACGCCGTCGCCGGCTGTGGTGGCGGCTGCTGCTGCCGGCCGCGGGGCTGGCGCTGCTCTACCCCATGATCGGCCAGGGCCGGGACAACGGCCGCTTCAACCAGGTCCAGGTCATCAGCGGTACGACACTGCTCCTCATCGGGGTCGTCGCACTGCTGCCCTGGGG
This sequence comes from Streptomyces beijiangensis, assembly GCF_017315755.1. Classification (GTDB taxonomy): domain Bacteria; phylum Actinomycetota; class Actinomycetes; order Streptomycetales; family Streptomycetaceae; genus Streptomyces; species Streptomyces beijiangensis. The sequence goes on along the minus strand of NZ_JAFLRJ010000086.1, from coordinate 25,581 downwards.
CGTGGAGGCCTTCGTGAACCGCCTCGGCGGGGGCACGACCGCCTGGCAACTGGCGGTGCGCAGGCTCCAGTTGACCAGCGGTACGGCCGCCAGGACGGTCAACGGGATCGCCGTGGCGGTCGCCGGGGCGATCGCGCTGCAGATGCTTTTCGCCGGGATCGACGGCGACTACACCAAGCCGACGGGCGCGGACCTCACGCGCGCCCAGCTCTCCGTGACCGGCAACGGCTTCTCCGGCGCGGCCCAGGGCGCGGAGATGGCGGAGCGTCTGCGCGCCACCCACGGCGTGCGCTCGGTGGCCTCGCTCGGCGGGGCCACGGTCACGGCCGACCCCGACGACTCGTACCTGTCCACGATCACCCTCGCGGACTGCGCCTCGCTGCGCGAGATCGCCTCCATCGGCGCGTGCAAGGACGGCGACACCTTCGTCACGACGGGCGGTTGGGACCAGACCGTGGCCTCGGTCTCCAAGCCGGGCCAGAAGCTCTACGTCACCACCTCGGCCTCCGGCAAGGTGGACGACAAGACCCTCGTCTGGAAACTGCCGGCGGACACGCGCTCCGTTCCCGTACGCAAGTCGCCCGGGGGCAGCGAGGGCGGTGGCGGCATCCTGGTCACCCCGCGTGCGCTGCCGCAGCTCACCACGGCGAAGCTGAGCCGCACGCTGTACCTGCTGCTGGATCCCGGGGTGAGCGACGCGGCCGAGCTGGCGCGGAACACCGTCTCGGCCGCGTCGCCGCTCTACCAGGTGCAGGAGCTGACCGAAACGGACGAGAGCACCCGATTCGCCTCGGTGCGCCGGGGGCTGTACATCGGCACCGCCGGTGTCCTTCTCCTCATCGGGGTGAGCCTGCTGGTCTCGCAACTGGAGCAACTGCGCGAGCGGAAGCGGTTGCTGGCGGCGCTGGTGGCCTTTGGTACCCGCCGCTCGACGATGAGCTGGTCGGTGCTCTGGCAGATGGCGATCCCGGTCGCGCTGGGACTGGTGCTGTCCACGGGTGTGGGCGTCGGGCTCGGTGCGATCCTGCTGGGGATGGTGGGGCACTCGGTCGCGGTCAACTGGACGGCGGTGGCGGCGATGACGGGGATCGGTGCGGGGGTCGTACTCCTGGTCACGCTGCTCAGCCTGCCGCCGCTGTGGCGTCTGATGCGGCCGGACGGCCTGCGGACGGAGTAACCGGGAGCGAGGGGCGCGGCCCCCTCCCCGGGGCTCCGCCCCGGACCCCGCTCCTCAATCGCCGGAGGGGCTTGGTTTTGCCCGGCACGATCTTGCATACGCAGGCAAATTCAGCCGGTCGAGGGGCCCCTCCGCTCCTCGATCGCCGGAGGGGCTCTAATGCAGCCACACCGGCAGCGGTCTCATCGACTCCCTCAGTGCTGCCGCGAATGTCTCGAACTCCTCCCCCCGCGCCGCCCCCACCCTCATCGCGAGGGCGATGCGGCGCGAGGGGGCCGGGTCCGCGAAGTACGCCGTCGCCAGTTGCTCGTTGCGGCCCGTCTCCACCCGTAGCGCCGTCCGCGGCAGCAGCGTCACCCCCAGGCCCCCCGCCACCAGCTGCACCAGCGTCGAAAGACCGGCCGCCGTCGTCGTGACCGCGGCCCCGTCGCTGCGGCCCGCCTCCCGGCAGACGTCCAGCGCCTGGTCCCGCAGGCAGTGGCCCTCGTCCAGGAGCAGCAGGTCCAGTTCGCGCAGTGCCTCCCTGGGCACGTCCTCCCGGCCCGCCAGCCAGTGGTCCCGCGGTGTCACGAGGACGAAGTCCTCGTCGAACAGCGGGAGTTCGGCCACCCCGGGCACCCCCAGCGGCACCGCGAGCAGCAGCAGGTCGAGACGGCCCGCCGCCAGCCCCTCGATCAGCGACGAGGTCTGCTCCTCGTGCACCTGCAGATCCAGCTCCGGGTACTCCCGCCGTACGAGACGCAGCACGGTCGGCAGCAGATACGGTGCCACCGTCGGGATCACGCCGAGCCTCAGCACCCCGGTGAAAGGCGCCCGCACCGCTTCCGCCTCCTCCATCAGCTCCCCGACCGCGTCGAGGACCGTCTTCGCGCGCACCGCGAGCCGCTCCCCCGCGGGCGACAGCAGCACCTTGCGTGTCGTCCGCTCAAGGAGCTGTACGCCGAGGGTCTCCTCCAGCGCCGAGACGGCCCCGGACAGCGCGGGCTGGCTCATCCCGATCGCCGCCGCCGCATCCCTGAAGTGCAGATGCTCGGCCACCGCCGCGAACGCCCGCAGCTGCGCCAGGCTCGGCTGCTTGCTCCTGCTTACTGTGGCCACTGATAGGCACCTCCGATCGCCGCGACCTACTCTAGCTATTTCCGTGATCAATACTTCCTGTGTCACGCTGTGATTCGTCCAACCCCCAGGAAAGCCCCAAAAGGGAATTCCTACTGTGCAAGGAGACCGCGTGCTCACTGTTGGTGACAAGTTCCCCACGTTCGACCTGACTGCCTGTGTTTCGCTGGAAGCGGGCCAGGAGTTCGAGCAGATCAACCACAAGACCTACGAGGGCAAGTGGAAGATCGTCTTCGCGTGGCCGAAGGACTTCACCTTCGTGTGCCCCACCGAGATCGCCGCCTTCGGCAAGCTCAACGAGGAGTTCGCCGACCGTGACGCCCAGGTCCTCGGCTTCTCCGGTGACTCCGAGTTCGTGCACCACGCCTGGCGCAAGGACCACCCGGACCTGACCGACCTTCCGTTCCCGATGCTCGCCGACTCGCGTCACGAGCTCATGCGTGACCTCGGCATCGAGGGCGAGGACGGCTTCGCGCAGCGCGCCGTCTTCATCGTCGACCAGAACAACGAGATCCAGTTCACGATGGTGACCGCCGGATCCGTGGGCCGTAACCCCAAGGAGGTCCTGCGGGTCCTCGACGCCCTGCAGACCGACGAGCTGTGCCCCTGCAACTGGACCAAGGGCGAGAACACCCTGGACCCGGTCGCTCTCCTGTCGGGCGAGTGATCTGACATGGCACTCGACGAACTGAAGTCCGCCGTACCGGACTACGCCAAGGACCTGAAGCTGAACCTCGGCTCGGTCATCGGCAATTCCGACCTCCCGAAGCAGCAGCTCTGGGGCACCGTCCTGGCCTGCGCGATCGCCTCGCGCTCGCCGCAGGTTCTGCGCGAGCTGGAGCCCGAGGCGAAGGCGAACCTGTCCCCGGAGGCGTACACCGCCGCCAAGTCCGCCGCGGCGGTCATGGCGATGAACAACGTCTTCTACCGGACGCGCCACCTCCTGTCCGACCCCGAGTACGGCACGCTCCGCGCGGGCCTGCGGATGAATGTCATCGGCAACCCGGGCGTCGAGAAGGTCGACTTCGAGCTGTGGTCCCTCGCGGTCTCCGCGATCAACGGCTGCGGCCAGTGCCTGGACTCGCACGAGCAGGTGCTCCGCAAGGCCGGCGTGGACCGCGAGACCATCCAGGAGGCCTTCAAGATCGCGGCCGTCCTGCAGGCGGTCGGCACGACGCTGGACGCGGAAGCGGTACTGGCCCAGTAGCGGTCACGTACGACAGCACGAGCGGGCCCCGGTGACACGATCTGTCGCCGGGGCCCGTTCTCACGTCTTGAGCGCGGCCATCAGGGCCCGCATGTCCTCGATCATCGCGGGCTGCAGCGCCGCGATCTCCTCGGCGGTCGGATCCTTGGGTTGCTTTTCGCCTTCGTTCCCGTTCCACCCGTAGCCGAGAACCAGCCTGAACACCGCGCCCCCGTCCCGGACCCGCAGCTCCGGGTCGCGGGAGTCGGCCGCCAGGGTCGTCAGCATGTACGCCTTGTCGCCGAGCCCCGGCACCTCTTCGACCTTCGCGGCAGCGTCGGAGCTGTATCTGTCGACGTCCCGCATGGCCTCGAACTCGGGCACCGGATCCGTCTTCTTGTGCAGGTCGACCGTGATGGACACGTCGTAGCTGAGCCCTGTCGTCATGCCCTTCGGAGCCAGCGTCATGTCACAGCGGGCCCGGTCCAGCGGGGCGGTGTACTTCACCCAGGGGATCTCCATGGTGCTGGGGCCCAGCGCAGCGGCCAGGGACGGCAGCCGGGCCCGCACACAGATGTCCGACCCCACCGCGTACCCCTTGATGTCGATCCCCTCGTCGCGCCCGCGTTCGTACGCGAAGAGACCGCCCGCCCAGACGGCCGACGCCACCACCGCCCCGCCGAGCGCCCACAGCCACGGTCTGCGTGCCGGAGCATCACGCGGCGGGCGCCACTCCGATCCGTCCATCAGCTCGGCGACTTCCCCGTTGCCGAAGCCCCCCGCCATCTCCGGCTCGGATATCACTTGGGTTCCCCGGCTTCCCCGGGCGGCAGCACCGGCGCCACCTCGATCGCCGTCGCCCCGTGCGGTGGCGGTGACGCCTTGAGCGCGTTCTCCCTGCTGTACGAGCGCAGATAGCCGACCATCGTGTTGGTCACCGCCACCAGCGGGACCGCGACCACCGCGCCGCCGATTCCCGCGACCAGGCCGCCCGCCGCCACGGAGAGCACCACGGCCAGCGGATGCACCCGTACCGCTCTGCCGAGGATGAACGGCTGCAGGATGTGGCCCTCGATCTGCTGTACGGCCAGGACCACGGCCAGCACCATCAGCGCGGTGAACACGCCCTCGGTGACCAGCGCGACGACCACCGCGAGCGCGCCCGACATGACCGCGCCCACCAGCGGGATGAAGGCGAACAGGAAGATGAAGACGGCCAGGGGGACCGCCATCGGGACCTTGAGGAAGTAGATCCCCAGGCCGATGAAGATGGCGTCGATCATGGCCACTATCACCGTCCCGCGCACATACGCGGTCAGCGTCCGCCAGGCGCGCGGGCCGGCGCCCGCGAGGCCCGGGCGGGCCTGGGCGGGGACCAGCTTGAGGCACCACTTCCAGATGCGCGCGCCGTCGTACAGGAGGAAGAGGGTGGAGAACATCGCCAGGAGCATGCCGGTGAGCGTCTCCACCATCACCGTGATGCCCTGCAGACCGGTCGAGGTGATCTCGTTGGTGTTGGCGCCGATGGTGTCGGTGAGGTTCTTGGCGATCTGGTTGATCTGGTCCTCGGTGACATGGAACGGGCTGTTGAGCAGCCAGCGCTTCAGTTCCTGGATACCGTCCTGGACCTTGGTGGAGAGGGTGTCCAGGTTCTCCATGACCTGCCAGACCACGAACCAGCCGACCAGCCCCATGAGGACGAAGCCGGCGATCGCGGTGACGGCGGTGGCCAGACCGCGCGGCAGCCCCATCCGCCTCAGGCGCGCCACGGTCGGCTGGAGCAGCGCGGTGACCAGGAGGGCCGCGACGAAGGCGAACACCACCAGCTGGATGGCGCTGATGACCTTCATCAGGACCCAGAGCGTGCCCGCGAGGACCAGGAGGCGCCAGCCGGCCTCGGCGGCGACCCGCATCCCCCAGGGGACGGCGGCGACCGGATCGGGGCGGGGAGCCACGGCGGGGGCGTAGTCGGGCGGCGGTGGTACGTGTTCGGGGGCAGCCTGCGGTGCTTCCGGACCGTCTCTCAAGTCCTCCTCCGCACGGCGTTCCTCCATCCGCTCGCCCAAGCTGGTCAGTTCGGCGCCGAGCCGCTCCAGCCATCCCGGCAGTCCTGCCATGTCGATCCTCTTCCCCCGTTGTGCCCCGGCCTGGTTCGAGGCCGACCGTACACGCACGGAGCCCCCCACCGAAGGACGGTGAGGGGCTCTGTGAAGTTGACTGCGCCGGTGGCTCAGTACGAGTGGTTGGCCTGCCAGAACGACCAGGCGCCGCACGGGGAACCGTAACGGTTCTCCATGTAGTTGAGGCCCCACTTGATCTGGGTGGCCGGGTTGGTCTGCCAGTCGGCTCCGGCCGAGGCCATCTTGGAGCCGGGATTGGACTGGACAAGACCGTAGGCGGCCGAGGTCGGGTTCTGGGCCTGGTAGTTCCAGCCCGACTCGTGGTCCACGATGTTGCTGAAGCACTGGTACTGGTCCGACGCCATCATCGACTGCGCCATCGCCTTGATCTGCGCGACCGTGTACGAGCTCTGCTGCGTGTAGCTGATCTTCGAGCGGGCCGAGGAACGGCTGGCGGCTTCCTTCGCCTCGCGCTCCTGCTTGACCTTCGCCTCAGCGGCGTCCTTCTTGGTCTTCGCGTCCTTGGCGGCCTGGATACGCGCCGCCGCCTCAGCGTCCTTCTTGGCCGACGCGTCGGCCTGTGCGGCCTGCGTGTCCGCCTGCTGCGTGAGGGACGCGGTCTGTACCTGGGCCTGCTGGCCGGTAGGGATGTCCGCGAGGAGCGTCGTGTCCGCAGCGGTTGCGTCGGAGGCAGTGTCGTTCGCGGGCAGCGTGCTGCCCGCAGCAACGCCTACAACGGCGCCAACGGTGGTGACCGCAGTGGCAGATGCCACCGCGAATCCGCGAACCGAAATCCGGCTCACACGGTTTCCTTCCAGCAGCGCCCGCACCGGTGACCCCGCGGACGCAATCGTGCCCCTGGCACTGGCCTCCCAACTGCTGGGTCACGGGAGGCACGGGCCCGTCCGGCAACTCCCTTACGGGAGAGCCGCGTGGTGCTCGGGCGGCATACGGCGGCGATTGTGGAGTTGTGTGGTGCTTTGGAACACGGGTGCCGTATGCGGGGCCTGACGGAAGAGAGACTCTGCCGGACGGGGACGCGCTAGGCAATTCTTCACTGCGTGTGAAAGCTCACACCCCGTTTGCCCCAAGAGTTTTCTGGAAACTCCGGCACGGCGAAGAGCCGCCCGGCTAGGCTGCTGCGCCTCGCCGGACGGCTCCGGTTTCCCAACTCGCGGGTAACAGTGGGTGTATGCCTCAGAGCTGGACGTCCTCCAGCAATTCGGTCACCAGTGCGGCGATCTGGGAACGCTCCGAGCGTGTCAGCGTGATGTGCGCGAAGAGCGGATGCCCCTTCAGCTTCTCGACGACGGCCACCACGCCGTCGTACCGCCCGACCCGCAGATTGTCCCGCTGGGCGACATCGTGCGTCAGGACAACCCTGGAATTAGCCCCGATACGGGACAGAACGGTCAACAGGACGTTCCGTTCCAGGGATTGGGCCTCGTCCACGATGACGAACGCGTCATGGAGCGAGCGGCCCCGGATGTGCGTGAGCGGCAGGACCTCCAGCATGCCGCGGCCCAGGACCTCCTCGATCACCTCGCGCGACGTCACCGACGACAGCGTGTCGAAGACCGCCTGTGCCCAGGGGCCCATTTTGTCGGCCTCGGACCCCGGCAGATAGCCGAGCTCCTGCCCGCCGACCGCGTACAGCGGCCTGAAGACCATCACCTTCTTGTGCTGCCCGCGCTCCAGGACCGCCTCAAGGCCCGCGCAGAGGGCCAGGGCGGACTTGCCGGTGCCGGCCCTGCCGCCCATCGAGATGATCCCGATGTCCGGATCCAGGAGCAGATCCAGCGCGATCCGCTGCTCGGCGCTGCGGCCGTGCAGCCCGAAGGCCTCACGATCACCGCGTACGAGACGGATGTTGCCCTCGCCGGTGACCCGGCCCAGCGCCTTCCCGCGCTCCGACTGGAGCACGAGTCCGGTGTGGACCGGGAAGTCCGCCGCCTCGGGGACGTACAGCGTCTCCTCGGCGAAGAGGAGGTCCACCTGGTCCGCGGAGAGCGGCAGTTCGGACATTCCGGTGAAACCGGAGTCCGTGATGGCGAGTTCGGCGCGGTACTCCTCGGCGAGCAGGCCGACCGACGACGCCTTGATGCGCAGCGGAAGGTCTTTCGATACGACGGTGACGTCGTACCCCTCGGCCTGGAGATTGCGTGCGACCGCGAGAATCCGGGAGTCGTTGTCCCCCAACCTGTAACCAGCCGGGAGCACGCTGGGATCGGAGTGGTTCAGCTCGACCCTGAGGGTCCCGCCCAGCTCACCCATCGGGATGGGGGCATCGAGGCGACCGAACTTCACCCGGAAGTCGTCCAGCAGGCGCAACGCCTGCCGGGCGAAGTATCCGAGCTCCGGATGGTGCCTTTTGGCCTCCAGCTCCGTGACCACGACGATCGGGAGCACGACTTCGTGCTCGTCGAAGCGGGACATGGCATTGGGGTCGGCCAGCAGGACGCTGGTGTCGAGAACGTAAGTGCGCCTGTCGGGCATGCGGCGCTTAGTGCTGGTCACCACGGAAGGACGTACCCCCTCGGCAGAGGTTGGGGTGCGACGACGTCGCGGGCGGTGGAACCGGGCTCAGGCCACGTACGGGCCGAGCGCCGGCCCGCCCCGTTCTTTGCGGGCTCTGTGTGCAAAGGGCCTCCCGGATGAGCGGCTACAAACGCTGCTCACGAGGGGGTATGCCCTCGAACACGGGAAGCCATGCCACCGACCGCGTATGCGGGTGAGGGAGGAGGGCCGAGAGGGGTACGGAGTGCGGGGTTCAGGCGCCGTAGCGGCGGCCGCGGGCCGCGTAGTCACGCAGGGCGCGGAGGAAATCGACTTTGCGGAAGGCGGGCCAGAAGACTTCGCAGAAGTAGTACTCCGAGTGGGCGCTCTGCCAGAGCATGAAACCCGAGAGACGCTGCTCGCCGCTGGTACGGATCACCAGGTCCGGGTCGGGCTGGCCGCGGGTGTAGAGGTGCTCGGAGATGTGCTCGACGTCGACGATCTCGGCGAGCTCCTCGAACGAGGTGCCCTTGGTGGCGTGTTCCAGGAGGAGCGAGCGGACCGCGTCGGCGATCTCCTGCCGGCCGCCGTAACCGACGGCGACATTCACCAATATCCCGTCGCGGTCGTGGGTGGCCTGCTCGGCCTCCTTGATGACCGACTGCGTACGCGAGGGGAGGATGTCGAGCGTGCCGACGTGGTGGACGCGCCAGCGGCCGTCGGAGGCCAGCTCACGGACGGTGTCCTCGATGATGCCGAGGAGCGGGACGAGCTCGTCCTCGGGGCGGTCGAAGTTGTCCGTGGAGAGCATCCACAGGGTGACGACCTCGACGTCCGTCTCGTCGCACCAGCCGAGGAACTCGGAGATCTTGTCCGCGCCCGCTTTGTGCCCCTGCGCGGCCGTGCCGCCCGAGGCCTTGGCCCAGCGGCGGTTGCCGTCCAGGATGACGCCGATGTGCTTGGGCACCTGGGCATGGTCGAGACGGCCTTCCACCCGGCGTGCGTAGAGCCCGTACACCAGGTCGCGCAAGTTCACTTAGCCCATCCCGTCCCTGCAATGGCAAATGGTTTTCTCAGAGAGGCCACACTACTGCGCAGGGGTCACAGCCACCCAACCCGGACTGTCACAGCTCCGTGATAGTCAGGGAACATGACCGATTCTCTTCGTTACCTCGCCGCCGGTGACCGTTATGACTCCATGGAGTACCGACGGTCCGGCCGCAGCGGGCTCAAGCTGCCCGCGATCTCCCTCGGCCTGTGGCACAACTTCGGCGACGACCGCACCCTCGACTCCCAGCGCGCGATCCTGCGCCGCGCCTTCGACCTCGGGGTCACGCACTTCGACCTGGCGAACAACTACGGTCCGCCGGCCGGCTCCGCCGAGCTCAACTTCGGCACGCACTTCGCGCAGGACTTCGCGCCCTACCGGGACGAACTGATCATCTCCACCAAGGCCGGCTACCTGATGCACGAGGGGCCGTACGGCGAGTGGGGCTCGCGCAAGTACCTCACCTCGTCGCTGGACGCCTCGCTCAAGCGCATGGGCCTCGACTACGTCGACATCTTCTACTCCCACCGCTTCGACCCCGAGACCCCGCTCGAGGAGACGATGGGCGCGCTGGCCACCGCGGTCCAGCAGGGCAAGGCGCTGTACGTCGGCGTCTCCTCGTACACCAGCGAGCAGACCGCCGAGGCGGCCCGCATCCTCAAGGAGATGGGCGTCCCCGCCCTCATCCACCAGCCGTCGTACTCCATGATCAACCGCTGGACCGAGGACGACGCGCTGCTCGACACGCTGGAGACGGCCGGCATGGGCTGCATCTCCTTCGTGCCGCTCGCGCAGGGCCTGCTCACCGGCAAGTACCTGAAGGGCATCCCGGAGGGCTCGCGTGCCACGCAGGGCAAGTCCCTGGACCCGGACCTGCTCTCCGACGAGGTGCTGCGCCGCCTCAACGGGCTCAACGAGATCGCGGGCCGCCGCGGGCAGTCCCTCGCACAGCTGGCTCTCAACTGGGTGCTGCGCGACCCGCGGATGACCTCCGCGCTCATCGGCGCCTCCAGCGTGAAGCAGCTGGAGGAGAACGTCGCCGCACTGGCCGGGGCACCGCTCACCGACGAGGAGTTGAAGGAGATCGACTCCTTCGCCGTGGACACCGCGGGCGCCAACATCTGGGCCGGGCGCGGCTGACGGCGGGGCCCAGGAGCCTGGGCACAAAAAATCGGGCCGGTCCGTGGGGGGGATACGGACCGGCCCGAGGGGGGGTTTCCACCATAACCCTTCGTAAGTGGTGCTCGGTGCCACGCCGTGCCGCAACTACGCTCCGAATCCGCCGAGCAGTAGACCCGTGAAGGCGCCGGCCACCATGAAGGGGCCGAAAGGCAGGGCCGTCTTGCGGGTCGCCCGCCCGCGCAGCACCAGGGACAGGCCGTACAGCGAGCCGTAGACGAAGCCCGCGAGCGCGCCCAGCATCAGCACCCCCCACCCGTACCAGCCAAGAGCCAGTCCGAGTGACGTGGCCAACTTGACGTCCCCGAAGCCCATCCCTCTGGGGTTGACGAGGAAGAGCACGAAGTAGCCGCCGCCGAGCGCGCAGGCGCCGAGCAGGGCGTGGGTCCAGGAGCCCTTGGCGCCGGGGACCAGGGCGGCGAGGCCGAGGAGGGCGGCGGTGGCCGCGGCGAGCGGGAGTGTCAGTACGTCAGGCAGCCGCTGCACGGCCCCGTCCACCAGGGCGAGGAGTACGAGTACGGGCGCCATCAGCAGCCAGACGCACAGCTCGGGCACAGGTCCGGCCGCGGTGGCCAGTGCGGCGCAGAGGAGTGCGGTGGCTGTGGCTGTGGCGGGGGTGTTCGGGCCGTACCAGCCGCTGTGCGTTGTGCGGGCCGGGCCTATCCAGCCGGGGATGGGGGTGCCGTCGGGCGCCGTCGCGCGCCAGGGGTCCCCGGGGTCGACCGCCAAACGGTGGGCGGGGCGCGGCAGGAGGAGTCCTGCCGCGGCGCCCAGGAGGGCGGCGGTGACGATGAGGGTGGGCGCGATCACGGGGCGAGCGTATGGGGGTGCGGTGAGGGTGCGTGCCGGTTGCGCGGAAATGGGGTGGTGGCGCGACCCCGCCCGGTGAGCGACCTTCGGCCGCTTGTCCTCAATCGACGGACGGGCTTGAGATGGTCGGGGGTGAGATGGCCTCGATCAGGAATCTTGTTGTTGTCGCCACGAAAGGGCCGTCCTGCTCGATCTGGTCGTGCAAGGCCCGGAGTTGGGGCAGGTAATCCGCCACCGTGAAGCCCGGCACCATCCAGATCACCTTGCGCAGGAAGTAGACGACCGCCCCGATGTCGTAGAACTCCGTCCGCAGCTCCTCCAGCCGCAGGTCCACCACCTTGAGTCCCGCCGCCTCCGCCGCGGCCCGTGACACCTCCGGGTCGCGGCCCTTCCTGCCCTCCAGCTGCGGGCCCAGGAAGTACTCGACGAGTTCGAAGACGCTCGCAGGGCCGACCTCCTGCGAGAAGTACGTACCGCCGGGCGCCAGCACCCGTGCGATCTCCGACCAGTGCGCCCTCACAGGGTGCCGGCTGACCACCAGGTCGAACGCATCGTCGGCGAACGGCAGCGGCGGCTCGTCCTCGTTCGCGACCACCACCGCGCCCCGCGGGTGGAGCAGCGCCGTCGCCTTCGCGACGTTCGGCGGCCAGGACTCGGTGGCGACCGTGAGCGGCGGCAACTTCGGTACGGAGGCCAGGACTTCGCCTCCACCGGTCTGGATGTCGAGGGCGGCGGAGGCCCGCCCCATCCGCTCCCCCATCGCACGGGCGTACCCCCACGAGGGGCGCTGTTCCGTGGCACGGCCGTCCAGCCACGAGAAATCCCAGCCCGCCACGGAGACGGTATCGGCTTCGGTGACGAGCTCTTCGAACGTGCGGAGGGTGGTGTTCTTCCTGGGCGCGGTCATGGAAGACGATCGTACGGAAGAGGCTGCGGCACGGGCCATGGATTTACTCCCGGACCAGCACGTGCGCGTCCTCCATCGACGCGGCCACCCGGAAGCAGTCGCCGAGCCCGGCGGCCTGCAGCAGCCGCAGGTGCCAGGACCAGGCACAAACCAGCACCATGGCCCCTTGCCGGTCCCGCAGGCGCCGGCTGGCCCGGCAGAGCACGGACAACGCCGCGCAGTCGATGAACTCGGCGGGGCGAAGGTCCACAATCAGACGGGCCCCGGGCAGGGCGGTCGCCGCATCTATATGCAGGCGGACCGCCGGAGCCGTTGCGAGGTCGATCTCACCCCGGAACGACACGACCGTGGAACCGTTCTCTGAGTAACTGTGCGCGCTGCGGCCGGAATCGGGCAGCACCCCCGGCATGTCTTTCACACCCATGGCAGTCCTTGGCAGTTAGCTCGGAACAAGCGGACGGCCACCGGAGTCCAGGGCGACACAGCTCACGATAGGAAGCAGGGTGCTGCAGAAACGTGCATGCATGGGGCGGTTCACCCGTGCAAGTGAAGATTGCCAAATATCCCGGCGCGTGACCGTCGACCTCTGATAAAGAACGATCAGCAGCCTCGAAAGGGGAGTTTTCTCCACCGACCCGGCGCCCCCGCCGTCGCCGTGCTGGCCTACCTCGACCGCTGATGCTCGCGTACGATCTACGGCAGCATCGCGTGCCGGCCGCCGCCCGGGCGGAGCATGGAGGTGCCGGACATGCCCATGGAGGCATTCCACAGTGCCCGCATCAGTACAGCTCAACCACACGATCGTCCAATGCCGTGACAACCGGGTCTCCGCCGAATTCCTCGCGTACATCCTCGATCTCGAAGTCGGCCGGGAGTGGGGACCGTTCATCCCCGTCACCACCGAGAACGGCGTCACCCTCGATTTCGCGAACATCCCCGCCGAATCGATCGTCCCGCAGCATTACGCCTTCCTCGTACCCGAGGAGGACTTCGACGGGATCTTCGACCGGATGAAGACCACCCGCGTCGACTGGTTCGCCGATCCGCACCGGATGCACCCCAGCGAGATCAACCACAACGACGGCGGCCGCGGGGTCTACTTCATCGACCCCGCGGGCCACGCCATGGAAGTGATCACCCGCCCGTACGGCGGCTAGTCGATCCGCGCGAGCTTCTCCGGGTTGGTCACGATGTAGATGCTCGACACCTCGTCGGTCTCCGGGGCGAGCTCCAGGACCAGTACGGCGAAGAGCGAATCCCCGCTGAAGAGCAGTGCCGACGGGTCTCCGTTGACCCGTCGGTACTGGATCCGCGCGTCGGGGAGCCCGCGCCCGGACCGGGTCGCCAGGAGGCGGGCGACCTTCTCGCGTCCGTGCACCAGCTGCCGCCCTGCCGCCGGAGCCTTCCCGCCGCCGTCGGCCCACAGGGTGACGTCCTCCGCGAGGATCTCCAGGAGCGCCTCCAGGTCGCCGCCCGCGTTGGCGGCCATGAAGCGCTCGGTGACCTGCCGCCAGATCTGCGGATCGGGCCGGTAACGGGGCCGGCGCGCCTGGACGTGCTCGCGGGCGCGATGCGCGAGCTGGCGTACGGCGGCGGGTGAGCGGCCCAGGATCCCGGCCGTCTCGGTGTGCGCGTACCCGAACACCTCGTGCAGGACGAAGACCGTCCGCTCCAGCGGGGTCAGCGTCTCCAGGACGACCATCAGGGCCATCGAGACGGAGTCGCTGCGGTCGGAATCCGCCTCGTCGGCGGTGACGAGGGGTTCGGGGAGCCACGGCCCGAAGTAGGTCTCGCGGCGGCGGCTGATCAGGTCCTTTCTGGCCAGCGCCTTGTTCACGGCGATCCTCACCAGATAGGCGCGCGGGCTCTCGATGGGCCGCGCGTCCGGCGAATCGTTACGGCCTGCCCAGGACAGCCAGGTCTCCTGCAGGACGTCGTCGGTGTCGGCGACGGAGCCGAGCATGTTGTAGACGATGGAGAACAGCAGCTCCCGGTGGTCGACGAAGACCTGGGTCGGCGGAGTCGGCGGGCTCTGCGGTGCCGGCGGGGTCTGCAGCGCCGGCGGATCCGGCGGTCCTTCGGTCATGGCACGTGCCTCCTGTCGCGGTCCCTCTTGCCCACTGAGAGCGGATTCGAGGCCGAAAGTGTGACAGCGGAGCCGAAGGGTCCGGCGAATACTGGGCGGATGAGTACCCAACCGGTCAATCTCACCGAGGCGCTGGCGACTTTCAGCGACAGCTGGAGTCCCCGGATCGTCGCCCGTACGAACGACTACGACGTGAAGATCGCACACGCTGTGGGCGACCACGTCTGGCACTCCCACCCGGACACCGACGAGTTCTTCCTCGTCCTGGACGGGGTCCTCGACATCGAGGTGCGCGAGGCCGACGGCGCCGCGCGGACCGTCGCCCTGCGGAAGGGCGACACCTATGTCGTGCCGCGGGGGCAGGAGCACAAGCCGTACTCCCCCGGCGGCACGATCCTGATGTTCGAGCCCTCCGGGACCTCGTCCACTGGGGACGTGAAGGGGGACGAGGTCCCGGAGAACGTAGACAGTACGACGGGTCGCGCGCTGGGCTGACCACCTCCGACCAGGTGCGGCCCCCGGCGGGTAAGCGGATCGCCGTCCCAAAGCGTCATAGGGGTGTGAAGCAGCTGGAGTTCAAGGAGTTCTACGGGGCCGACCGGGACGTGTGCCTGCGGGCTGTCCTGGCGAGCGTGGGCGACAGGCAGCTGGCCGAGGACCTGGTGGCCGAAGCCTTCACCCGCGCGTGGACGGGGTGGGCCAAGGTGAGCCGGCATCCGTCTCCGAGGGCATGGGTCGTACGGACCGCGCTCAACACCCGCGTCACCTGGTGGCGGCGCAGGCGCCGGGAAGTGGCCCTGGCCGAGGGGCTCGACGTCCACGGGCCGCCGGTCACCGACGCCGCCCTTGACCCCTCACTGCTGAACGCGCTGCGCCGACTGCCGCAACGGCAGCGGGAGGTGGTCGCCTTCCGGGTCTTCCTGGACCTGGACACGGCGGGCACCGCCAAGGCCCTCGGGATCGCGCCGGGGACCGTAACCGCCCATCTGGCGCGGGCTGTTGCGACGCTGCGCGGCGAACTCGTATCCGTACCCCAGCAGGAGGACCCGTCATGAGCGACTTCGAGACCGATCAACTACTGGACACCCTGAGGGATTCGCTGGACGACGTCCATCTGCACACCCCTGTCGAGGAGATCGTCGCCAAGGGGCGTGCGCGGCGGCGGCTGCGCAGGGTCACGGGTGTGGCCGCGGTCGCGCTCTCCGCCGGCCTCGCGGTCGGGGTCTCGACCCTCGCCAACCCGTCGACCGCACCACCCTCCTACGCGACGTCCGGCGAAGGGGTGCACGTCCACACGGTCGCGTACACCGTGGACACCCAGAGGGACGGCACGGTCCACGCGACCTTCGACAAGCAGCGGTACTTCACGGACCACGCGGGTCTGGAAGCGGCCTTGCGCAGGGCCGGGTTCCCCGTGCTCATCAAGACCGGCGTGTTCTGCAAGGGGCCGAACGACGACGGGAAGCTCTCTCCTTCGGGCGGGGGCGCCGGCGTGGACCGGGTCATGGAGGGCGTACGGGAGAAGGACGGCCGGGTCACCTTCATCTTCAAGCCGGAGAACATGCCGGCGAACACCCAGCTGTTCATCGGCTACCTCAATGCGGCCCAACTGGCCGCCGTACACATGAATCCCGGCTCCGTCGAGCGTCTGGTGCCGACGGACGCGAAGCTGATCTGCGACTCGGTCGCGCCGCCGGAGCACGTGTACCGGTAGATCAGCCCGTCCCTGGAGGGGAGAAGGCGAAGGGTCCGTACCTCCCCGGCGGGGGTACGGACCCTTCGCGCGTCTGCCGGGACCGCCGGTCAGCCGCGTACCGTGAACGCGTCCACGATCAGGTAACCGCCCGTCCTCATCACACCCTTGAGCGTGTGCTCGCCCGGCGCCAGACCGCCCGTGCTGAACACGGTCTGGTCGTACACACGGGTGGCGCTCGTCGCGTCGACGGTCTCCCGCAGCGTGCCGTCGACATAGATGTCGATGAGGCTCTCCTGGATCGGATCGGTATGCGTCCTTCGATCATCCGGCGGGTCGCGCGACCGATGCGAGTTCTCTTGCCGCTTCGGCAAGCCGCGTCGCGAAGGTGGCCGAAGCGAAGGGAGTGCCGTAGTACTCATGGGGAGTCACAGAGACACATCCGCTCTCACCTGGAGTCGTCGATGGCCGTGCGCCGAGTCGTGCCCAACATCCAGTCGGAGGCCGTGGAGGAGAGCCGGGACTTCTACGGCCTGCTGGGCTTCGAGGAAGTGATGAACCACGGCTGGATCATGACGATGGCCTCCCCGTCCCACCCGGCGGCCCAGGCCAGCTTCATGACCAGCGACAAGACGGCACCCGTCACGCCCGACATGAGCGTCGAGGTGGACGACGTGGATGCCGCGTACGAAGTGATGCGGGCGAACGGCGCGGAGATCGTTTATCCGCTGCAGGACGAGGATTGGGGCGTACGCAGGTTCTTCGTACGCGATCCCAACGGCCGGGTGGTCAACGTGCTCGGGCACCGGCTATGAGCGTCCTCCGCGGCACCAGCGCTGTGCGGTGAGAGCCACGGGGCCGCCCTTCAGCCGGTCCGCGAACGGCTGGATGAGGCTCGGGGCCTCGTCAGGGAGAGTCCTCGTGACCGCGACGATCCCGACGGTGCGCGACTGACTGTCGTCGACGAGGACGGCCACGAAACTCAGGCGGCTGTCCGGATCGTCGCCATCGTCGTCGCCGTCGCCCAGCGGATTCAGCTCGCTGCGGGGTTCCGGTGACCAGTGGCCCGTGGTCAGGGAGTTCGGTTCCTCTCCCGCGAGCGAGGCCTCGGTGGGTCCGCGGTCGAGCAGGACGACGGCCCGGACCGTCGTGATCTGCCCGTAGAGACCGGCCTGCCAGAAGGGCTCCTCGTTCGCGAAGCGCTCCGCATCGATGCGGTCGGCCAGGTCGACGACATGGACGCTTCCCGCGTGCTCCTCGCCGTCCTCGGACAGGACAGGGCCCCGGAGAACGAGCCGGTCGGCGAACCGGTCCATGTAGGACCAGTGCGCCTCGGACAGGGCGACCAGCTCTGCTCCGACCCCCGGCTTGTCCTGAGCGTGAACGTAGAAAGGCATGCCGAGACGGTAGCAACCGTACGCACGGACGGACGGGCCCGCCCAGGGGATGGTGCGGGCTCTCGGGGTGCCCTAGCCTGTGCGCCCGTCTCACTCTTGATCGCATAGGCAGGGGACCGCCCATGACGCAGATCCACGGCACCTACCACCCCCGGTTCCAGCCACTGGTGGACGAGTTGAGTCGCCGTATCGACGCGGGAGACGAAGTCGGTGCGTCCCTCGCCGCGGTGCACGACGGCGAGACGGTCCTCGACGTGTGGGGCGGCTGGACCGACGAGACGCGTACGGCCGAGTGGGCCGAGGACACCGTCACCAACGTCTGGTCCTCGACGAAGACGGTGGTCGCGCTGGCCGCGCTGATACTCGTCGACCGCGGCCAGCTCGATGTGCACGAGAAGGTGGCCGCCTACTGGCCGGAGTTCGCGGCCAACGGCAAGCAGGACATAGAGATACGGCACCTCCTCTCGCACACCTCCGGCGTGTCCGGCTGGGACCAGCCGGCGGCCATGGCGGACCTGTACGACTGGGACCACGCGACCGCCCGCCTGGCGGCGCAGGCACCGTGGTGGGAGCCCGGCACGGCCTCCGGCTACCACGCGCTGAACTTCGGGCACCTGATCGGCGAGGTGATCCGCCGGGTCTCGGGCAGGGCCCCGCGGGAGTTCATCGCCGAGGAGATCGCGGGCCCGCTCGGCGCGGACTTCACCCTCGGCATCCCGCCGGACCAGCACCACCGGGTCTCCAACGTCATCCCGCCGCCCCCGCTCCCGTTCGACCTGGCCTCGCTCGGCCCCGACAACCTCGCCTTCAAGACGTTCACCGGACCGCCGCTGGACGCGACGGCAAGCTGGACAGACGGCTGGCGCGCCGCCGACATCGGGGCGGCGAACGGCCACGGCAACGCCCGCTCCCTGGCCCTGATCCAGTCCGCGATCACGCACGACGGCACGGCCGGCGGCGTGAAACTCCTCGGCAGCCCGACCATCGACCTGATCTTCGAGGAGCAGTCCTCGGGTACGGATCTGGTCCTCGGCGCCCCCATCCGTTTCGGCGTGGGGTTCGGGATCGGCGATCAGAGCACCAGGCCGCATCTGCCCGACAACCGGATCTGCTACTGGGGCGGTTGGGGCGGGTCGATGGTGCTCAACGACCTCGATGCGCGCAGCACCTTCACGTACGTCATGAACAAGATGCAGCCCGGCCTGCTCGGATCCGACAACGGCGTCGCCTACAGCAGCGCGTACTACGCCTGCCTGGACTGAGACGGACTCGGCAGCCTCTCCTGCGATGAGTTCCGGCCCGGTCGCAAGTCTCCTCTGGTGACCCGCCGTGCGGCCTCGTACGACGCCGCACGGCACGGGACACCATCACGAGACTCCACGGAGGCCTGCATGACGACCGCACCGCACAACCCCGGCACCGATCTGCCCGGCCGCCCGCCCGTCGTGGACCTGGCCACCTGGCAGACCGCCAGGGAAAAGCTGCTGGTCCGCGAGAAGGCCCACACCCACGAGGGCGACGCCATCGCCGCGGCCCGCCGCAGGCTCCCGATGGTGGAGCTCGACGGGAAGGTCGAGGTCGTCGGACCCGACGGGCCGGTCCCGTTCCTGGATCTGTTCCAGGGCCGCGACGAGCTCGTGGTCTACAAGCACATGTGGTACGACGGTGCGCCGCACCAGGGGCAGTGCGAGGGGTGCACCACCACGGCCTGGCACCTGAAGGACGCCGTCTATCTCAACGCCCGCGGTGTCTCGCTGGCGATCGTGACCACGGGCCGCTGGGACGAGGTGGCCTCCTTCGTCGAGTTCATGGGCTACACCCAGCCGTGGTACTCGGTACGGGACGTGGCGGCCCCGGTCGGCGAGGACATGGGGCACCTCACCTGCTTCCTGCGCGACGGCGACCGCGTGTTCCTCACGTACTCCACGACGGGACGCGGCAACGAGACGGTCAGCGGGTCCATGACCCTGCTCGACATGACGCCCTACGGCCGCGGCGAGGCGTGGGAGGACAACCCCGAGGGGCGCCCCTCCGTGGACCACCAGGCCTGCTGGTACTGGCGCTCGGACGCGCAAGGCAACCCCACGTGGGGCCCGACCGGCCGCCCCGTACCGCAGTGGACCCGCCCCGGTGCGACGCCTGTGGAGACCCTCGGCCGGAACGGCCACCACCACTGACGCGGAGACCCGCTGTCAGTGGCGGGTGCCACGATGGCATGCATGGAGATCTTCGAATGGGGGCCGCTGCTCAAGCGGTGGAGCGAGGAGTGGGTGGAGGCGCGTGCCGCGGAAGCGGCGGCGGAGCCGGAGGACTACGACGAGGAGGAGTTGGACGACGACATCGCGCAGAGCCGCTGGCTGGGATTCGGACCGGCCGATCCGGCGCGGATGGCGGCGCTGGAGGAGCGGGTCCGGGGACTGGGGATCGACGTACCGCTGCCGCCGTCCTTGCGCTCCTTCCTCGGGACGACCGACGGTTGGCGACATGCGGGCGGCTTCGTCTATCTGCTGGCGGGTGCGGACCGCATCGCGTCGTACGGAGATCCGTTCGACCTGCAGCCGATGTACGAGGAGAGTCTGGACGAGAAGCCGTCCGACGAGGAGGTCCTCCGGGCCGGCATGTGGGGGCGGGCTTTGCAGCTGGCGCTCGACTCCGACATGACGGATGTGCTGCTGGATCCCGGCGATGTGGACGCCGACGGCGAGTGGGCGGTGTACGTCTACCACGGGTGGAGCGGCGAACTGCCCGACCGGCACGACTCGTTCCGCGCGTTCATGCAGGACATGTACCAGCAGTTCTACAGTCTGGGCGGCGGCCACGACGGCTTCGAGACCACGGTGACGCGTGAGCTCGACGCCAAGGTGGAGCAGGCCAGACTCGCTTGCCTGAAGGGCGAGTTGGACGAAGCTCTGGCCGTCTTCGACGAGGCAGGGACGTTCGGCAGACCTCGGGCGGGCCTGCTGACCGCACAGCTCCGGGCGCTGCTCGACGGGCGCGGCCGGGTGCCGGTCGATCCGCGGATGGACGATCCGATGTACGCGGGCGAGGTGCTGCCGCTGAAGATACGCGACCACCTGCGCCAGTCCTGGCGGAACGACTCCTTCGTGCTCGGCCCTGACACCGAGGACTACGCGACGGACAAGGAGCGAGCCTCGGCCGTCCTGGAGCAGATCAGACAGCGCACCTACGAGTACACCTCACCCGGGGGCTTCGGGCGTGCGGTCGAGGAGGCCAGGGGGCTGGCGCGCTGGGGCGACACGGACGGCGCCTGGCGGGTAATCGAAGCGGCCGTTCCGCAGTGGGAGCCGTACGGAGAAGACCACATGGCCCCGTTCGGCCTGCTCGGGGACCCGCTGCTGGGGCCCGTCATCACACCGGAACGGGGCCGGCAACTGCTGATCACCCCCAGAGCCGGTCGGACAGGGGAGATGCCCCCGCCGCTCGTCGAGCCGCAGTCGGTGCGCGACGGTCTCGGGTGGCTGAGCCATGGGCACCCCAGGAGTCAACTGCACCGAGGCTCATACCGGTTCGTGCTGGTGGAGGGCATACACCCCGAGGAGCTGGCCGGACGGTTCGGCGCCGACCCGCTGGATCCGGTGGCGGGCGAGGCCGAACTGCAGCAGCTGCAGTACTCACCGCAGCAGGAGCGCCGCGGTCCGGTCGCCCGGATCGGCGCCCGCGACGGCTGGAGCTTCGCCTTCGAGTCGGCCCACCGGCTGCCCTTCACCACCACCCGCCTTACTCACCCGGGCACCGAACTGTCGCGCGGGACGCGCGCGCTCACGGTCTGGGGAGAAGCGACCCTGTTCCACTTCGCCTACGCCGAGGACGGCGAGGACCGATACGGCTTCACGGTCCACAAGGCGGAGCGACACCGGTGGGGCGACCTCCCCGCAGCACTCTCCCCGGACCACCTCTTCCCGGACCCCGCCGGCCCCGCCACCGACCACTCGGACGAGGCACGCGCCCTGGATGCGATAGCGGAGACGTACGGGGTCTCGCTCCCCCAGTTCGTCCTCGACCACGGCAGATTGCCGACCCTGCGTACGCAACCGTGGATCAGGCCGCCGGGACCCGGGGAGTCGTACCTGACGGTCACGGTCGGCCCCAGGTGAGCCCAGGTCCGGGCAGCACCTAGGAACGCACGGCGGCGGGGAGGACCGCCCAGGTGCGGGTGCCGCCGGTGGGTTCATGGGCGGGGCCCAGACCCCAGGTGCCGTCGCAGGCTTTGACCAGGCAGGCGATCATCCACGAGGCGGCCCTGCGCATCGAGTTCGGCGGGACCGCAACGACGCGAGCCCAGCTTGCCCATCTCCTGGAACTCTCCGAGCGCGACCACATCGGGCTGCGCGTGATCCCGTTCAAACGGGGCAGATTCCCGGGATCCGGTCAGTCCGTCGTCTACGCCACGGCCGCTGTGCCGCAGCTCGACACCGTCGAACTCGACGCCACCCACGGGCCGGAGTTCCTGGACACGGACATACAACTCGCCAAGTACCGGGCCCAACTCGACGGACTCACAGACAGGGCACTTACCCCCGAGGAGTCGCGCGAATTCATCAGTGAAATCGCCCGCCAGCTCTAGGAGATGACCATGCCAGACGTTCACTGGGAAGCGCCGTTCTGCGGCGAGGGCGCAAACTGCTTCAGGCTCGGGACCGACGCCGACGGGAACAGCTATATCGCCGTGCTCGGCGAGGAGGACCGTTACCTCACCGACAGCAGCGACGCCCTGCGGACCTTGATCCGGGACATCAAGGCCGGCAAGGCGGACCATCTGCTCTGAGCGGCAGCCCGACTCGACCACGGATGCATCGTGGCAGATACGGGAAACCTGTCCCCATGAATGGTGTGGTGTGGCTGGTGGCAAGCACGAGTGGACTCCTCGTCGTCCTCAACCTCGGCATCGGCGGACTGGCTCTGTCGAGTCGCCGGGCCGGGCTGAGGGCGACGGACCGGCTGATCGCGTCGGGCGAGCTGGACGCGTACCACGCGGCATGGCTGCTCGGGCCGGGGTTCCGACGCTCGGAGCCCTGGTACAGGGAACGTACGGCGGCTGAGACGGCCGTACGGTCGCTGCAAGCGGCAGGGCTGGTGCGGTTGGACCCTGAGATACGGACCAGCCCTGAGATACGGCTCGACCCCGCCATCTGGCTCGACGCGAATCAACCACTGGTGCCGGAAGCCGAGTTGGATCAGGCGCATGCAGAGCCACCGGATCACCCCCTGGCCCTGGAGACGTGGCATTTCGCCCTCGACTCATGGTCCGCCGGACGCCCCGTAACGGTGAAAGCGCTCACCGACCACCCCGCCTTCAAGACGGCCTGCACGGCCCATGCGGAGCGGCTGTCCAGCTACTTGCCGCCTCACCGCACGCGGCGCGACAACCGCGCCGAACGCGCACCGTGGACCGCAGGCCTGATCACCGCGGGATGGATCACGGTCAACACCTGTGTCCTGCTGGCGGACAAGGTCTTCGGCGATCACGACAGCGGGCCCGATGGCGGCTTCGACGAGGTCGACGGCATAGTGGCCGCGACGCTGGGCACCGCCGCGCTCTCCGCGTTCCTCGTGGTGACGTTCCACGTCGTCGTCTGGCGGAGATGGCGGGACCGTTGGCCCGAGCGGCTGCGCACCTACTGCCAGGCCATGATCCAGCGGGGCACCCGTGAGTCGGTCCCTCCCGTCGCCGATCCCCCGGCGCTTCCGCAGAAGTGACGAAGCGGCCGGCGACGCGGAGAGGGTCCGCACTCTGCCGACGCAGGCTGGGTTGCAGCGGGCTCTGCTCACGCTGGTGCCTCTGCGGAAGGACGAGTCGCTTGCCCAGGCCGGAAGCCCGTTGCAGGACCAACCGCATTCGGCGCACCGTCGCCGCTGTTCATGCGATCGAGATCGCCTGGCGATCAGGATGAGTAGAGCTCACCGCATGTCAAACGTAGCTACTTACGTTTGCGGATAGCTACGACTGCCCTTCCCACATACCTTCGCGATGGAGATCGGCGGGCGCTCTCCACAGTAGGTTGCAGATTTCGGAGGGAGGAATCCTTTCGGCCATCGCGTTTCCTTGCTATATAGAACTCCAGCCCAACTGGATATCATGGTCAGATCCGCGCCCCTCAAGTCGGCACCAATTAGCGACGCGTTCACCAAATTGGCGCCCGCCAGATTTGCACCGGATAAATTCGCTCGGTTCAACTTGGCATATCTCAGATTCGATGTACTCAATTCCGAACCTTTCAGGTTGGCGTTGACGAGGTCGGCTCCCTCTAAATCTGGACCCACGGCGGAGTTATCTTCTTCATGCAGCCCGGATATTCTTGAATTTGACATATTTGCATTCTTCAGCGACGCTCTGGACAAGACGGTCCACGCGAGATCTATACCGCGGAGGTCTGAATCCTGGAGATCCACACCGGGCAATATGAGTTCTGAAAAATCCGCTCCGGAGAGTCGCGCTGCTCGGAGAGTGGGCCCCAGCTTGACGTAATCAGATGTGAGGTTTTCTCGATACTTGCTAACCATCTCAAGCGCCATCCGTATATCCACTGCCGCCCCGTCAGGCTGTACGTGGCGAACTTGGTGATGGGTGCGAATGAAAATGGACAGCAATTCCTGAATCTTGAGCTCCTCCAGAGGGCTAGGGCTATTCTGCGACAACTCGTCGAGTGAACCGATCCCAGCTACGCGGTCACCTAGTTGCTCACTGAACAGGTCGCGCCTCGCATTGATCATTCGTTCATTGGACTGCAGACGTTCATTGCTGCTGTTTGTCGCAGCAGTCTGCACTATGACTAGCGGGGCAAGCGCAAGCGTGCCCAAGGCCGCAATCCCTGAGAGGGTCGCTGGCGTCTGGTCGATCACCCATCGTTTGATGATTTGCGAAGCAGTCTCGCGCGCGTCGCTGCCGGAAATCGCAGAATCTGGGCCAGCGCTTGAAGGAATCAAGTTGGGGATATTGGGGAAATCCGGATCGTCAAGGAGCTTGAGCCATTTGGAATCAAACATTCTTTCTTGAATTTTCCCAAGCAATCGAATGACTTCGGGTACGCCGACAGCACCGTCTCGAAGAACCGTCCGCATAGCGCTATTCAATACGTCGCGCACTTGAACTGCATGTGCCTCCATTTCCCTTCTTCGCAGCGGGCTTGCCGTAGGTGTTTCCTCGGCGAATCTTACGAGCGCCTGCGAAAGCTCCGCAACCGCCCCATCGAGTCGGGAGTAGCCCCTGTCGTTCTGTAGTGACTCGTTCTTGCATGAGGCGAGCGCCTGCACGCAGCAAGAGAAAGGTGGTTGCCGATCAATTAGGGTCGCCGATCGTTTCTGCACGTCGTTTATCAGAAGGGAGGAGACGACCATGAGGCCGAGAGATGCCCCGAATAGCAATCCAGATCGGGCGCCATACCAGCCATTTTCCACAAAGTCCCAACGAGCCGTTCCAATGATGCTCAAGGCGGAGAGCTCTCCAAAGATGGCAATCGAGAAGAGAATTATCCTCCAGACCTGGCGATTGGTGCGGATAGCTGCACTTTCCCTGACTTCTGCAAGTATTAGCTCACGCTCCTCCATGGCCCGGATTCGCAAGGGAACGACCATCCGAAGAGACAAGGTGTTTCTGTAATCCCGGATAATCCCGTACAGGTTCGGACGCAGTATCGTCGAGCTCAAGATGATTGGTGCACTTCCTGATCGGGTTATCTTGAACCATGCCTGGCGAATAGGAAATACGACGAGAAAAGCCCCAAATAGAGCATTCAACCAGCTATCCCACGAGTCCCAACTCAACTTCGTCCCCCTATGTTCAATTACTTGCCGCCTGGAAGATCGCTGAGCTCTTCTCGTCCTGCGGTGCAGGGGTGACGGCAGTCGGTGGTCACGGTCCATGACGAGGCGAGACTCCTGGTCGTTGCGGTGGAGTTCTCTATGCACCCACGCCGCGCCCGAGGAGCCTCGTTGGTCCCGTCCAGGAAGCAGTAGCCAACGAAGGCTCGCAACCAGTAGTCATACCGCCAACCTGGCTGGGTTGCAGGGGAGTTGTGGTTCGGGCCGGTTGCGGGCGGGGTCAGAGGGTGGTGCCGTAGTTGGCTGTGGTGGGCGTGGGGAGGACCGCCCACGAACCCACCGGCGGCACCCGCACCTGGGCGGTCCTCCCCACGCCCACCACAGCCAACTACGGCACCACCCTCTGACCCCGCCCGCAACCGGCCCGAACCACAACTCCCCTGCAACCCAGCCAGGTTGGCGGTATGACTACTGGTTGCGAGCCTTCGTTGGCTACTGCTTCCTGGACGGGACCAACGAGGCTCCTCGGGCGCGGCGTGGGTGCATAGAGAACTCCACCGCAACGACCAGGAGTCTCGCCTCGTCAT
>NZ_JAFLRJ010000845.1 GCF_017315755.1 Streptomyces beijiangensis | reverse complement strand
CGGTGAGGAGCTGGGGCAGCTGGCCGGACTCCAGGGCGTGCCCTGCGATGTGATCGCGTACGTAAGGATCGGCCTGACCCCAGTCCTGCCCCGGCACGGCCGACAGCAGCGCGACGGCGATGCGCGACTGCGCGGTACGCGCGTCGGGCAGCCCGGCCCTGACCGCCGCGCCGATCGCGGGGTGCAGCAGCCGCAGCCGCTCACCCTCGGAGTCGGGCTGTACGAAAGGACCGGCGAGCAGCATCCCGCCCGCGATCTCCGCGCTCATGTCACGCCCGGCGACGGCCTCGGCGAGCTG
>NZ_JAFLRJ010000844.1 GCF_017315755.1 Streptomyces beijiangensis | reverse complement strand
GCGGAGGCCTATGGGGAGGCGGGGGCGTACGCGCCCGACGCGGCGCTGGTGAATTTCTATGACGGTGATGCGCGCATGGGAATGCACCAGGACAAAGAGGAGCGGGCCGCCGACGCTCCTGTGGTGTCGCTGAGCCTGGGCGACTCGTGCGTGTTCCGCTTCGGGAACACCGAGGGGCGCGGACGGCCCTACACGGACGTGGAGTTGGAGTCCGGGGACCTCTTCGTCTTCGGAGGGCCCTCGCGGTTCGCGTACCACGGCGTCCCGAGGGTGATGCCGGGGACGGCCGGTCCCGGAGTGGGGATCACCGGCCGGCTGAACATCACCCTGCGGGAGACGGGCCTCTGAGGCCTCAACCGGTCTGCGCCCTAACGGTGTTCGCGGGAGTTGCCGAAGATCAGCCGGTACGCGATGAGCAGCACCAGCGCGCCGCCGATGGCGGAGACCCAGGTGGCGCCGTCGTAGAAGTGCTTGGCGACCGGGTGGTGCCAGAAGTGCGAGGCTATCCAGCCGCCGAGGAAGGCGCC
>NZ_JAFLRJ010000843.1 GCF_017315755.1 Streptomyces beijiangensis | reverse complement strand
GGCCGTCGTACGGTGGCGTTTCCTTGATTCATCCGATGACCAGATTCGGAGCGCCCACGATGGCACTGTTCGACCTCTCGCCGGACCAACTCCGCAGCTACCGGAGCCAGTCCGTCGAACCGGCTGATTTCGACCAGTTCTGGGACAAGACCCTGAGCGAGGCACGCTCGCACGACCTCGACGCCCGTTTCGAGCCCGTCGACACGGGCCTCTCCGGGGTCGACGTCTTCGACGTGACGTTCGCCGGATTCGGCGGCCACCCCGTGAAGGGCTGGTTCGTCGTCCCGTCCGGCACCACCGAACCACTCCCCGTGGTCGTGCAGTTCATCGGGTACGGCGGCGGGCGCGGCCTCCC
>NZ_JAFLRJ010000842.1 GCF_017315755.1 Streptomyces beijiangensis | reverse complement strand
CGGCGGCTTTGAGCGCGAGATAGGCGTCAGCCAGCGCGGGGGCGAGCTCTGCCGGGGTCGAATCGACGACAGTGACGCCGTGGCGCGTGAGCTGGTCCGCCGTGCGGCGGCGTTGTTCCTGGGCCTGGGTCGCGGCTGCTGCCTCGTAGACAGCATCGGCGGTACCCCGGGAGTTCGTCATCTTCTCTATGTAGGGATCGGCGACCGAG
>NZ_JAFLRJ010000841.1 GCF_017315755.1 Streptomyces beijiangensis | reverse complement strand
GGTACGGGGCCGAACGCGATCCGCGGTGCGGGCCCGCGGCGCCGGAGCGGGACGCCTGGGAACTGGCGCTGACCGGGGCGGCGTTGGCTTCGGGGACGCCGCTGCTCGGGATCTGCCGGGGGATGCAGCTGCTCAACGTCGCGCTGGGCGGGACGCTCGTACAGCATCTGGACGGTCACACGGGGTCGGTCGGGGCGTTCGGCGAGCATGCGGTGAAGCCGGTGCCTGGCTCGCTCTATGCCGGGGTCGTGCCGGAGGAGTCGCAGGTGCCGACCTATCACCACCAGGCCGTCGACCGGCTCGGGCGGGGGCTGACCGCCTGCGCCCATGCGGGCGACGGGACGGTGGAGGCGGTGGAACTGCCGGGCGAAAGATGGGTGTTGGGGGTGCAGTGGCATCCGGAGATGGGCGGTGACCTGCGCGTCATGCAAGCGCTGGTCCGAGCCGCTTCCTGAGCCAGGCGAGCGCCTCGACGCCCTGGGCGCGCTGGAAGGCGCGGAGGGTGGGCGGACCGGGCGGCGGTGGCTGCAGGCAGTTCCTCCCAGGGGAGGCGCACTCCGGTGGCGGGCGGCGCGACGGCTCTCATCACCGTATGGTCCGCGCCACCCTCCTTGTGTGCCAAGGGATTTGTGCGGCCCCGGTCAGATACGGCCGCCCGTGAGGCGGGTCACCGGGCCATGGCTCTGGGAGTGCTGTTCGCTGCGCCGGCCCGCCAGATACGAGGCCGCGCTCAGTACCGCCGCGCCCGCTCCTGCCCCCATCACCAGCGCCTTGCGCGAGGTGAGCACCGTCCAGGTCGTCGTGGCTGCCGCCACCACCTGGCCGGAGGCTGACCCGACTGCCTGGCGGCCCGCCTGTACGCCCTTGAGGGCCACCGCGCCCGCGGTGCCTGCCGCCTCAGCGGCTTTCTCCTTGGCCTCCTTGGACTGGGTGAGCGCCGTTTCCGCGTCGCCCTTGGCAGCCTCCGCGGTGCGGCCTGCGGTGGTTCCTGTGCTCTCGGTGGTCTTGCCCTCATCCGTCATACGGTTCGGGTAGCCCTCTCAGGGCCCGGCAAACCGCCGCCTTCTCCGCCCGGGCGCGTCAGCACCAGCAAGTCCCGTGCCGGACCGGCCGGCTGGGGGCCGGTGGGCCAGACGGCGCGCAGGTCGCGGCTCAGCCTGATGCCCTCGACCGGGACCTTCACCAGGCGGCGGGACGCGATCTCCTCCCGTACGGCCAGCTCGCTCAGTACGGAAGG
>NZ_JAFLRJ010000840.1 GCF_017315755.1 Streptomyces beijiangensis | reverse complement strand
GCTCCCGGTCGAGCGTGGCGGCGGCGTACAGCGAGAAGGGGGACATGGAGCAGGCCGTCCCGCGATTCGAGGCATTGGCCGCCGACTTCGAGCGGGTACGGGGGCCGGAGCACCGGGAGACGCTCGTCGCGCGGGAGAACCTCGCCAACGCGTACAGGGTCGCGGGGGACTTCGGCCGGGCCGTCACCCTGTACGAGGCCACGCTCGCCGACTTCGAGCGCGTACTCGGCCGCGACGACCCCGACACGCTCGGCAGCCGCGAGAACCTCGCCCTGGCCGTGGTGTCCGCGAACGACCCGCGTGGGGTCTCCCTCTACGAGACCGCGCTGGTGGAGCGCGAGCGGGTGGACGGACCCGATCACCCCGACGCCCTTCTCAGCCGCCTCAACCTCGTGCACGCGTACGAACAGATCGAGGACATGGACCGGGCGCTCGCCGTCGCCGAGGCGGTG
>NZ_JAFLRJ010000839.1 GCF_017315755.1 Streptomyces beijiangensis | reverse complement strand
TAGATGGGACGGAGCACGGCGGCCACGACGGCGCGCAGCCGCTGTTCCACCAGATTCAGCCAGATGTAGGCACGCCCGGCCCGTTGGGCGCGCGTACGGACCTCGCTCCAGGCGTCCGCGCCCCACTCCAGCTCCACCCCGATCTCCATCGGCCTCGCAAGGGAAACCGCTCCGGGCGGACCGTCCACCGAGCCCCCCTCGTGACCTGGGTCACCTGGGGGTAGCTCAAGCCCAC
>NZ_JAFLRJ010000838.1 GCF_017315755.1 Streptomyces beijiangensis | reverse complement strand
CCCGAGGTCCAACTCCCCCTCCTCGATCACCAGATCGGGCGCGACCGGCTGCCGGTAGAAGTACAGCGGAAAGTCGTCCGGCGGAAAGATCTCGCAGAACGTCACCGGCGTCGGCAGGCCGTCCACAGGCGTCACCCACCGGTCGTCCACCCCGAACGCCCGCAGCTCCCGGTGCAGATACTCCCCGAACGGATCCGCCCCCGTCCGCGTGATCACCGCCGTCCGCCGCCCCAGCCGTGCCGCCGCGACCGCCACGTTCGTCGCCGAGCCGCCGAGGAACTTCCCGAAAGTCTCGACCTCCGCCAGTCCCACACCTGTCTGGAGCGGAT
>NZ_JAFLRJ010000837.1 GCF_017315755.1 Streptomyces beijiangensis | reverse complement strand
GAGGGCGGGCAGGGGGCCGCGGATGCCCTCGCGGATCGCGGTGTCGATGAGGTGGACGCCGGAGGCGGCGACCTTGATCCGGACCTGGCCGGGGGCCGGGACCGGATCGTCGACGGTCTCGTACGTGAGGTTCTCCGCCGGGCCGAATGCGTGCAGTCGTATCGCTCTCATGGGATCAGCGTGCAACCTCAAGCCTGCTTGAGGTCAAGGCCAGGGTGACGGCTTCCATCGCGCTGTTGAAGGAGACCTCGGAGAGGACCCCGGGGGCGGCAACCTGGTCGCCCGCCAGATAGACCCCGTTGCCGCGGTCGATCGCCGGGCGGTCGCGCCAGGTGGTGCCCGGGAGGTCGACGGCGCCGGTGCGGTTCGCGGCGACCGAGGCGCGCCGCCAGACGGTGCGATCGCGCCAGCCGGGGAAGCCGGCATCGAGGAGGTGTTCGGCGCGGGCGAGGCCATCGGCCTTGGACTCGTGCGGGGCGATGGGGATCTGACCCTGGATCAGCTGTTGTCCGGGAGGGGCGACCGTGGGGTCCTGGGCGGTGAAGCGCTCGATCCAGCCGGGGGCGTCGAGGTCGGAGACGACGAAGGGGTCGCCGGGGCGGGTGGTGAGGGCG
>NZ_JAFLRJ010000085.1 GCF_017315755.1 Streptomyces beijiangensis | reverse complement strand
CCGCGGCGGCCGTACCCACAAAAAGTCCCACCGGTACCGTCCGCGCCGCCACACCCCTCCCGGAAGGTCTCGGTCCCTGCGTGCCGGGGAACTGCCCGTCCGGCGGCTACCCGCCCATCAACAACGGCACGATCCAGTACCGCGACAACGCCGTCAACGTCTACGTCGGCGGCGACTTCCGCGTACGAGGAAGGGCCGCCGAGGCCGAGGGCCGGGTCGTCGTGCTCGGCACGTTCGACGAGAACATGGCGGCGGGCGCCAACGCGTACAACATCGGCGAGGCCGGTGTCGGCTCCCGCGTCGCACCGCCCGTCGGCGCGGACTGGCTGACCACAGGGGGCGACGTCACCATCGCCTCCGGCAAGCGGCTGCTGGCCGAGGAGGGTGTCGTACGGCACGCGGGCGACGCCACCGGGACGATCAACAGCCAGCAGACGGTCAAGGACCCGGACGCGGCCACCCCGTACATCCCCCTGCGGAACAAACTCACCGTCGCCAGCCAGTGCTACGCGCACCCCGAAGGCGGGACCAGGCCGCCCACAGGGACTGCCGTGCACTCGGGCGGGCAGACGCTGTTCACCGGGGACGGGACCTCCCCGCTCCAGGTGTTCAACGTCGACTTCGACATGGAGAGCGCGGGCGGCGGCCAGGAGGACATCGTCTTCGCCGGGATCCCGTCCGGCGCCACCGTGCTGATCAACATGCTCGGGACCAGCCGCACCATCAACACCTACAGCGGCAGCATCGACGACAGCAGCGCGTTCAACAAGCTGCGCGGCCGGCTGCTGTGGAACTTCCCCGACGCGACCGACGTGCAGTTCAAGGGCACCGCCCAGTTCCAGGGCAGTGTGCTGATCGGGAATCAGTCCTCCATGGCGACCATCGCCGTGCCCGGTATGAACGGGCGCTTCTTCACGACCGGTTCGCTCACCCACACCAGTGCCGCCGGCGGTGGCGGCGGCCAGGAGTTCCACAACTACCCCTTCGAGGGGGACCTGCCCGACTGCGCCACCCCACAGAACATCGGCGAGGTGACGGTTCTCAAGACGGACCGGGCCACCGGAAATCCGCTCGCCGGGGCCGAGTTCGAGCTCTGGGAGGAGACCAACGGCACGGACGGGCTGCAGACGAACGGCCCCGACCCCGACACCAGGCGCGGCAGCACCTGCACCACCGACACGGCCGGCGCCTGCACCAGGACCGAGCCCCTGGGCACGTACTACTGGCGCGAGACCAAGGCCCCCGACGATTACGTCCTGCCCGCCCCCAACGTCTTCGGACCGCTCACGCTCACCGTCGCCAACTGCGCCGCCGGCGTCTCGGTGACCGCCACCAACCAGCACCGGCCCATCGGCCCGCTCTCCGGCGACGTACGCGTCCTCAAGAAGGACAAGGCGACCGGCAAGCCGCTGGCCGGGGCCGTCTTCCAGCTCTGGCACGAGACCAACGGCACGGCGGGGCTGCAGACTTCCGGCTCCGGCGCGGACACCCCACTGGGCGCCCCCTGCACGACAAACGCCACCGGAGTGTGCGGGCGGACCGTCGCCCTCGGTACGTACTACTGGTCCGAAACCCGCGCCCCGGCCGGCTACGACCTCCCGGTCCCCGCGGTCGTCGGCCCCCTCGTCCTCACCACCGCCAACTCCTCCGCCGGTGTCTCGATGACCGCCGTCAACTCCCGGCACCCCGCCCCCAAGGGCTCGATCTCGGTGGCCAAGAAGGACCGGAAGACCGGCAGGCCGCTCGCGGGTGCCGTCTTCCGCCTCTGGCACGAGACCAACGGGCGTGCAGGACTGCAGAGTTCGGGAGCACGGCCCGACACCCCGGTCGGCCCCGGATGTGCGACCGATGCCCGAGGGCGGTGCGCCTTCGGCGGGCTTCCGCTCGGTACGTACTACCTGCGCGAGACGGCCGTGCCCGAGGGGTACGTCCTGCCGGGCAATCCGGTCGCCGGCCCCTACCGGGTGACCGCCGCCAACGCGCCCAAGGGCATCACCGTCACCCTCACCAACCGGCGTGGCGAGACGGGCAAGGGCAAGGGCAAGGGCAAACGCTGAGCCCGTGCGCTCCCGACCGCGCCGGACGAGTATGGGGGCATGACCGACAACGCGCGGCCCGAGGCCGTCACCCGTGTACTGGAGCGGCTGGGCACGATCACTCCCCGGCTCGAGTCCCTGTACAAGGACCTGCATGAGCACCCGGAGCTCTCGTACGCCGAGACCCGCACCGCCGCCGTCGTGGCGGCCGAGCTGAAGCAGCTCGGCTTCACGGTGACGGAAGGAGTGGGGCGCACCGGTGTGGTCGGCGTCCTCTCCCACGGCGAGGGCCCCAGGGTGCTGCTGCGCGCCGACTTCGACGCGCTGCCGGTCGCGGAGCAGACCGGGCTGCCGTACGCGAGCACCGCCACCGGTGTCGGCGTGGACGGCCAGGAGGTGCCGGTGATGCACGCCTGCGGGCACGACATGCATGTCGCCTGCCTGCTCGGCGCGCTCGACCTGCTGGCCGGGGCGCGCGACGACTGGTCCGGCACGGTCGTCGCGGTGTTCCAGCCCGCCGAGGAGCTCGGCACGGGGGCGCGGGCGATGGTCGACGACGGCCTGTTCGACATGGCCGGTGTGCCGGACGTGGTGCTCGGCCAGCATGTCGCGCCGGTGCCCGCCGGGATCATCGGCTGCCGCCCCGGGCCCGCGATGGCGGGCGGGGACACCTTGCACGTACGGATGTTCGGCCGGGGCGGGCACGGTTCGCGGCCCGAGATGACGGTCGACCCGGTGGTGATGGCCGCGTCCACGGTGATGCGTCTGCAGACCGTGGTCTCCCGGGAGATCGCGGGATCGGAGACCGCGGTCGTGACCGTGGGCGCGATCAACGCCGGGACGAAGGACAACATCATCCCGGACGAGGCCGAACTGAAGCTGAATATCCGCTCGTTCACTCCGGAGGTACGCACCACGGTCATGGACGCGGTCGCCAGGATCGTACGGGCCGAGGCCCTCGCGTCGGGCGCGGACCGGGAGCCGGAGATCGAGTCGGTGGCATCGTTCCCCGTCCTGGTCAACGACGCCCACGCCGTGGAGCGCACCATGGGCGCGCTGCGCACCCACTTCGGCGCGGAGTCCGTCATCGACCCCGGTGTCGTGACCGGCAGCGAGGACTGCGGCTTCCTCGCCACCGCCTCAGGGGCCGCCCTCTGCTACTGGTTCTTCGGCGGCATGGACCCCGCCCGCTATCTGACCGCCGCCAAGAACGGCACGCTCGGGCGCGACATCCCGTCGAACCACTCGCCGCTCTTCGCACCGGTCGTGGGGCCCACCGTGGACGCCGGAGTACGGGCGATGACCACGGCCGCCCTGGCCTGGCTCGGCCAGGGCGGTTCAGGCGGTCCCGCTACTTCGTGAAGACCACCCCTACTTCGTGAAGGCCGCCGCGTACTCCTGGAGGAAGCGCGCCTCGACGTGCGCCATGTGCTCGATCTCGGTCGGGTCGACGCTCTCGTTGGGCGCGTGGATGAGGCAGCGCGGCTCCTCGACGCCCATCAGGATGATCTCGGCGCGGGGGAACGCCCCGGCGAGGACGTTGCACAGGGGGATGGAGCCGCCCTGGCCGAGGTAGGCCATCGGCTTTCCGTAGACCTCGCGCATCGCCTTGCCGAGCGCGGCGTACGCGGGGCCTTCGGTGGCCGCCCGGAACGGTGAGCCCGAGCTCTCCGTCTCCACCTCGACCCGGGCGCCCCACGGGGCGGCCCCGGTCAGATGCGCTGCGAGCGCCGCGCGTGCCGCCCCGGCGTCCATACCGGGCGGCACGCGCAGGCTGACGCGGGCGCGGGCGGTGGCGGGCACGGCGGCGGCCGAACCGACCACGGGGGGACAGTCGATGCCGAGGACGGTGACAGCGGGGCGCGCCCACAGGCGGTCGGCGACGGAGCCCGTCCCGGTCAGCCGTACGCCTTCCAGCACACCGGCGTCCTTGCGGAACTGCTCCTCGTCGTAACCCACCCCCTCCCAACTCCCCTCGCAGTCAAGGCCGTTGATGCGGGTCGCGCCGGTCTCGGGGTCGCGGAGCGAGGCGAGCAGCTGAAGGAGGGCGGCGAGCGCGTCGGGAGCCGGGCCGCCGAACATGCCCGAATGGATCTCCCCCTCAAGGGTGTTCACCGTGACGACGACATTGGCCAGGCCGCGCAGCGAGACGGTCGCCGTGCCGACGCCGACCGCCGCGTTGCCCGTGTCGCAGATCAGCAGCGCGTCCGCGAGGAACTCCTCCGGGTGCCCGACGACGTACTCCTCAAGCCCTCCCGTGCCCTGCTCCTCCGAGCCCTCCGCGACGAACTTGATGCCCACGGGCACGTCGTCGCCGAGCGCCCGCAGCGCGGTGAGGTGCATGACGATGTTGCCCTTGCAGTCGGCGGTGCCGCGCCCGTACCAGCGCCCGTCGCGCTCGGTGAGGGTGAAGGGCGGGGTCGTCCAGGCGTCGTCGTCGAGCGGGGGCTGCACGTCGTAGTGGCAGTAGAGCAGGACGGTCGGGGCGCCGGGCGGGGAAGGGCGGTGGCCGATGACGGCGTGGCTGCCGTCCGGGGTCTCGACCAGGTGCACATCGTGCAGCCCGGCCTCGGTGAACGCGTCGGCCACCCACTGGGCGGCCTTGCGGCACTCCTCGGGCGGGTACTGGCGCGGGTCGGCGACCGAGGGGATCGACACCAGTTCGGTGAGGTCGGTCCTGGCGCGGTCCGTCAGCCCGGCGATCCGCCCGGCGAGATCGAGGTCGGTCACGGTGCTCTCCTGATCAGGGTTCAGTTCGGTTCCGTACGAACGTCCCGGTATCCCCGGGACTAGGGAGTGTCCGGCTCCTCGGCGGCGCGCTCCGCCGCCTCCACCTGCTCGGTGAACTCCTTCTCCGAGAGGCGTTCCACCGTGCCGCCGTGGCGCCCGGCAAGCTCGTCGGCGGGGTCGGGGGACGACTCGTGCAGGTCGAGTACGAGCATCGACACCCCGTCGTCGACCCGGCCGCTCAGCATGATCAGACCCGCGCCGCCCTCCATCAGCTGCCGGTTCTCCCTGGCGTTGGCCAGCGCCGCGCCCGCCGCGCTGCCGATCAGCACGCCGATCGGGCCGCCGAGCAGACCCACCAGGCCGCCCACCACACCACCGCCGACCGTGGGCACTCCGGCGCCGCGCACATGGTTCTCGGGGACGTCGATCAGCCCCTCGGCCGACCGTTCCAGGATGGCCGCCTGGCGCAGGCCGGGCAGCTGGAGCGCCTCCTCGTACGCGGCACGGCAGCGCTCCGGGTCGGAAAAGGCGATCAGCAGCACATGGTGGTTCTCGGTCATGTCGGGTGCTCTCCCTCGGGATCTGGCTCTGGCTCTGGCTCTGGCTCTGCGGGCAGTTGACGACGGGTGGCAACGGGTCCGGATACCCCGGATACCCCGGTTAGCCCGGATCGTTCCTGATCCGCGAGGCGAGTACCGCGATGTCGTCCTCCGCGTCCTGGCCGAATCGCTCCAAAGTGTCTTCGAGGAGGTCGTCCAGGCGGCCGCTGCTGGGCACCTTCAGGCTGGTCAGACGGTTCAGGGATACGTCGATGTCCTCGCCGCGCCGCTCCACGAGCCCGTCGGTGTACATGAACACGATCGTGCCGGGACCGCAGGACACCGTCGTCGACTCGTACCCCCCGAAGCCCGTACCGAGCGGCGGTCCGACCGGTACGGGGACCAGCCTGGCGCCCTCGTACGGGTCGATGAACACCGGCGGCAGATGGCCCGCGCTGGAGATCTGGCACTCCGAGTGGAACCGGTCCACCACCGCGAGCAGACAGGTCGCCGCCCGGTCCAGGCCCGAACGCTCCACCATCAGGTCCAGGCGCTCCAGGATCTGGTGCGGCTCCAGATCGTCCTCGGCCAGCAGCCGCAGCAGCGCGCGGTAGTGGCTCATGGCGACGGCTGCCTCGACCCCGTGCCCCATGACGTCTCCCATCGCCTTCAGATGGCGGCCGTCCGACAGGGGTACGACATCGAACCAGTCGCCGCCGACCACCGCACCGCGGTCGGCGGGCACGTACCGGGTGGCGACCTCGATGTGCGGGTGCCGGCCGCGCGGCTCGGAGAGCAGGGAGCGCTGGAGCTCCAGGGCGATGCCGTGCTCGCGCGCGTAGTGGCGCGCGTGGTCCAGGTGGACGGCGGCCCGGCCCGCCAACTCCCGTGCCACCACCACGTCTTCCTCGGCGAACACGGGCGAATCCCCCGCCCGTACGAGCGTGAGCGTGCCCAGCGGGTGGCTGCGTGAGGTGAGGGGGACGACCAGCGCCGAGTGCAGGCCGAGCACGCGGTAGGCGGCGACCCGTTCGGGGTCGGGGGCCGATCTGCTGATCTGCTCGTCGCTGTAGAGGTTCTCCATGACGGGCTGATTCGCGGCGAGACAGCGGGGGTTGGCCGCGTCTTCCTGGTAGTCGACGTACTGGCCCGGCTCCCCGAACTGGCCGACCGCGTCCCTGAGTCGGGGTACGGCGGCCATCGCGGCCCTCCGCAGCCTCAGTACCCCTGCCGGTGCCGGGCGCACGGACGGGCCCACGACCGGCGGGAAGACCTCGACGCTCGCCAGGTCCGCCAGGTCGGGCACGACGAACTCCGCCAGTTCACGGCAGGTGGTGTCCATGTCGAGGGTGGTGCCGATGCTGGTGGCCGCGGTGTCGAGGAGGGAGAGGTGCTGGCGGGCCCGTTCCAGTTCGCGCTGCTGCTGACGGCTGGCGCTGACCTCCAGGACGATGCCCACCAGGCCGTGGATCCGGCCGTTCAGCTCCAGCCGGTGGTACGCGCCGTGCCAGTAGCGCTTCTCCAGACCGGACGGCGCCCTGGTCTGCCCGCTGGACGTGGTCTCGCGCGGGTGGCCGTCCGCGAGCACCAGGCGCAGGACGTCGACGCGCGCGTCGACGTCGGGCAGCACCTCGGCGATGGTCCGGCCCAGGTGCTCTGCCGCCGGAACACCGTTGAGCCGCTCCAGCGCCGGGTTGACGTACAGATAGCGCAGCTCCGTGTCGAGCACGGCCACACCCGCCGACGTGCCCTCGGCCAGTGCGGCCAGCAGCACCTGGTCGAGGGGCGGTGGCGGGGGGCCGTCCCTGCCGGTCACATGTGCACGGCCGGCGCCGCGTCCTCGTCCACCGGGTGGATCGAGGGGGCGCCCGGCCGGTAGAGGATCACCGTGACCAGGAAGCCCAGGACGAAGAAGCCCGCCGACCACCAGTACGCGGTGGAGTAACTGTGCAGCTGCGCCTGCGCCTGGGTGCCGGGCGTCGGCTGCTTGCCGACCAGGAAGCTGGCCGCGGCGCTCGTGGCCAGGGTGTTGAGCAGGGCCGTACCGATCGAACCGCCCACCTGCTGGCTGGTGTTGACCATCGCCGATGCGACACCCGCGTCGCGCGGGCCCACACCGGAGGTCGCCAGGCTCATTCCCGGGGCGAAGACCAGACCGAGGCCGAAGCCCATCAGCATGAGCGGGAACAGGACGTGCGGGACGTACGAGCTGGACAGGTCGAGCTGCGTCATCCAGGCCATGGCCACGGCCGCGAGGAGCATGCCGGTGGGCACGATCGGCTTGGCGCCGTAGCGCGGGACCAGCTTGTTGGTCGTGATCACCGAGATGACGACCATGACGGCGACCATCGGGAGGAAGGCCAGACCCGTCTTGACCGGGGAGTAGTGCAGGGACTGCTGGAGGTAGTACGTGAGGAAGAGGAAGACGCCGAACATTCCCGCGCCCGAGATGAACATCGCGGCGAAGGACGCCCCGCGGTCGCGGTCGAGGATGACGCGCAGCGGCAGGAGCGGGTGGGCGGCCCGCGTCTGCCACCAGCCGAACGCGGCCACGAGTACGGCACCGACGACCAGGAAGCCCCAGGTCTGGGGTGAACTCCAGGCGTGCGTCTCGGCGTTGGAGAATCCGTACACGATGCAGAACAGACCGGCGGAGACCAGGACCGTGCCGGGCACGTCCAGTTTGGGGCGGTCGGCGGGGACGCCGGGCTGCAGCAGCCGGAGGGCGCCGACGAAGGCGACGACGGCGATGATGAGGTTGACGTACAGGCACCAGCGCCAGTCCAGGTACTCGGTCAGGATCCCGCCGAGGAGCAGGCCCACCGCGCCGCCCGCACCGGCGATCGCGCCGTAGATACCGAAGGCCTTCGCCCGTTCCTTGGGGTCGGTGAAGGTCGTGGTGAGCAGCGACAGCGCGGCGGGCGCGAGCATCGCGCCGAAGAGGCCCTGCAGGGCACGCGCCGACACCAGCATCCCGAAGCTGGTCGCGGCGCCGCCGAGCGCCGAGGCGAGGGCGAAGCCGACCAGTCCGATGAGGAAGACGCGCTTGCGGCCGATGAGGTCGGCGACACGGCCGCCGAGCAGCAGGAGCGAGCCGAAGGCGAGCGCGTACGCGGTGACGATCCACTGTCGGTTGCCGTCGCTGAAGCCGAGGTCGGCCTGGGCGGAGGGCAGCGCGATGTTCACGATCGTCGCGTCGAGCACCACCATGAGCTGGGCGAGCCCGATGACGCCGAGAACCCACCAGCGGTGGGAGGGGTGATCGGGGTCGGGACCGCGCTTGGCCCGACCGCCCTTGGTCAGGGACGCGGCGGCGTCGGCATCGGCTATCGGTGCGGGCTCGCCGGAGGTGGTAGCCATGCCATCCACGCTAAGCGGAGGGGTATGTTCCCGCCACGCGGAGCGATCACACCTGCCGTACGGTCACGCCCGCCGCGACCAGCGCACCGACCTCCTCGTCCGACGCGTCCCCGTCGGTGACCACGGCGTGCAGCGCCGAGGCGGGGGCGACGAAGGCGAGCCCGGTACGGGAGAGCTTGGCGGAGTCCGTGACGGCGATGACCCGGCGGGCCGATGCGATGGCGGCGCGCTTCGGTCGCGGCCTGCACGGCGGGCCCGCTGCTGCGGACGGGGCG
The DNA here is from genome assembly GCF_017315755.1 of Streptomyces beijiangensis. Lineage (GTDB taxonomy): Bacteria > Actinomycetota > Actinomycetes > Streptomycetales > Streptomycetaceae > Streptomyces > Streptomyces beijiangensis. The sequence goes on along the minus strand of NZ_JAFLRJ010000085.1, from coordinate 10,262 downwards.
GACGGCCGACCTGGTGAGCAGCTGATTTCGGCGATCTCCTGCGAGCGGTGATCAGACCGGGTCACGATCTCCGTCATGAAGAAGCTCTATTACGCGGCGCACACGTACATGATCGTCGGGGTTGTCAGCGGCCTCTACTACCGCGAGATCACCAAGCACTACGACTTCACGGGCGACAGCCAACTGGGCGTTGTACACACGCACTTGCTGGCGCTCGGGATGCTTTTCCACTTGATCGTGCTGGCACTGGAGAAGCTGTTCACGCTGTCCGCCGACGGACGGCTCTTCAACTGGTCGTTCTGGGTCTACAACGCGGGCCTGGTTCTCACTGTGACGATGATGACGATCCACGGCACGCAGACGGTGGCCGGAGCGAGGACGAGCGAAGCGGTCTCGGGGATCGCGGGGCTGGGCCACATTGTGCTGACCGTGGGCCTGATCCTCTTCTTCATCAACCTCGGGAAGCGGATACCCGCCAAGGCGGAGGCTCCGGGTGCGGAGGCGGAGCGGGTGGAGGCCTTGTCTCGGGGGTGAGGCGGGGGCCGGCTCAGCGCTCCCGAGCCGCATGGAGATTCTGCCGAACCGTTTGGGTGGTCCTGCGGGGCCTTCGAGTCGCCTCAAGGCAGTGGGAAGAGGAGGTACACCCACTCCTTTCCACTCTCAACGTATAGCGCACTGGGGGGCTTGCGGCAAGGCCCCATCCGTGGGGCAGAATCGCTCGCCGAAGCCAGATCCGGCGGAAATGGGAGATTCACTCAGTGCGTTCGCTTATGTCAGGTTCAGATTCGGGTTCAGGATCCGGAGCCGAAGACATGCACCCCTCGGCCACCAGCGCGTTCGACCTCTCCGACCGTCTCTCCCCCAAGGCCGACCCGGCGTTGATCGGCGGCGACGAGCAGCACTTCGCGGCCATCGCGGAGAGCCTCGCCGAGGCCATCGCCGAGCTGTCCGACCGCCTCGACGCCACGCGCAGGGCGCCCGGCGGCATCGGCCGCGAGGCCATGGACCGTGACTCGGAGATCCACCGGCTGACCGGCCGGCTGCGCGCCCTGCGCCGCTTCGGGCTCGACCTCTGCCTCGGGCACTTCGTCAGCGCGGACGACTCCGAGCCCGTCTACATCGGGCGCCTCGGCCTCACCGACAGCAGTGGGCGCAGGCTGCTGCTCGACTGGCGCTCCCCCGCGGCCAAGCCGTTCTTCGCGGCGACCCACGCCACCCCGATGGGGCTGGCGAGCCGTCGCAGGTACCGCTGGACCCGCGGCCGGATCAGCGACTACTGGGACGAGGTGTTCACCGCCGACGGGCTCGAAGGGCACGCCGCGCTCGACGACCAGTCCGCCTTCATCGCCAGCCTGGGCAGCAACAGGTCCTCCCGTATGCGGGACGTGCTCGCCACCATCCAGTCCGACCAGGACGCCGTCATCCGGGCGGGATCACGCGGCGCCCTCGTCGTCGACGGCGGACCCGGTACGGGAAAGACCGTCGTCGCCCTGCACCGGTCCGCCTACCTCCTCTACTCCGACCCCCGCCTGGGCCACCGTCGCGGCGGCGTCCTGTTCGTCGGTCCGAGCCGGCCCTACCTCGCCTATGTCGCCGACGTACTCCCCAGCCTCGGCGAGGAGGGCGTGCAGACCTGCACCGTGCGGGACCTCGTCGCCGAAGGGGCCGAGGCAGCGGTCGAGACCGACCCGGATGTGGCCCGGCTGAAGTCGTCCGCCGACCTGGTGCAGGCGATCGAGCCGGCCGTCGGCATCTACGAGGAGCCGCCCAAGAAGGGGATGACGGTCTCGACGCACTGGTCCGACATCTGGCTGAGCGCCGCCGACTGGGCCGCGGCCTTCGACGCACCCGAACCGGGCACTCCGCACAACGAGGCGCGCGACCAGATCTGGGAGGAACTGGTCACGATCCTCATGGACAAGCACGAGGAGAACGGCGGCGACGAGGCCGAGGTCTCCTCCGAGCTGTTCCGCCGGTCCCTTCTCCAGGACCGGGAGCTCGTCGGGACCCTCAACCGCGCCTGGCCGATGCTCGAACCGACCGACCTCGTCGGGGACCTGTGGACCGTGCCCGCCTACCTGCGCAAGTGTGCGCCGTGGCTCGGCCCGGACGACGTACGGAAGCTGCAGCGCGCGGACGCCCAGGCCTGGACGGTCTCCGACCTGCCGCTCCTGGACGCGGCGCGGCAGCGGCTCGGCGACCCGGAGGCGTCCGTGCGCAAGCGCCGGCACGAGGCCTCGGTCGCCGCCGAACATGCGCACAGGACCGACGTCATGGACAGCCTGCTGGACAACGTCGAGATCGACGAGGCCGAAGGCGCGCTGGGGATGCTGCGCGGGAAGGACCTGCAGGCCTCCCTGATCGACGAGAGCGCCATGCCCATCGCCGAACCGGACCTGCTGGCGGGCCCGTTCGCGCACATCATCGTGGACGAGGCCCAGGAACTGACGGACGCCGAGTGGCAGATGCTGCTGCTCCGCTGCCCCTCCAGGAGCTTCACCATCGTCGGGGACCGCGCCCAGGCCAGGCACGGGTTCACCGAGTCGTGGGAGGAGCGTCTGGAGCGGATCGGGTTCGACCGGATCAATGTGGCGTCCCTGAGCATCAACTACCGGACGCCCGAGGAGGTCATGGCGGAGGCCGCGCCCGTCATCAGGGCCGAACTTCCCGACGCCAATGTGCCGACGTCCATCCGCAGCAGCGGCATCCCCGTCGTCCACGGTTCCGCCGCGGATCTGGACACGGTCCTGGACGAATGGCTCGGTACGCACGGAGAGGGGATCGCCTGCGTCATCGGGGATCCGGCCTTCCGGGCGACGTCCCGCGTACGGTCGCTGACCCCGGAGCTGTCGAAGGGGCTCGAATTCGATCTGGTCGTCCTCGTGGACCCGGACCAGTTCGGCAAGGGCATCGAAGGGGCCGTCGACCGCTATGTGGCGATGACCCGGGCGACCCAGCGGCTCGTCGTCCTCACGAGCTGAGGTTCCGCTTTCAGCGCCCCTGGGCCCCCGTGCGGGGCCCAGGGCGGGCACCCCCGTCAGGCGTGCTGGGCGTGCTGACCCGGCTGGTAGTCGCCGGCGGGCTGCCGGGTGATGACGTTCAGCCGGTTGAAGGCGTTGATGAGCGCGATGACACACACCAGGCTGACCAGCTCCTCCTCGTCGAAGTGCTTGGCCGCATTCGCCCAGACGTCGTCGGGTACGCCACCTGCGGCGTCAGCGATGCGCGTGCCCTCCTCCGCCAGCTCCAGGGCGGCGCGCTCGGCCTCCGTGAACACCGTGGCCTCCCGCCAGGCCGCGACCAGGTTGAGGCGTACCGAGGTCTCCCCGGCCTGTGCGGCCTCCTTGGTGTGCATGTCGATGCAGCCGGCGCAGCCGTTGATCTGGCTGGCGCGGAGCTTCACCAGCTCCTGCGTGGCCATCGGCAGCGTCGTGCCCGAGAGCACGTTGTTCGCCGCGATGAGGTGCTTGATCGCCTTCATCGCGACCGGGCTCTGGAGGGGGTTCATACGAGCTTCCATGGTGGACTCCTGTGCCGTTGCTTTCGCTGTCACCCATAAGACAAAGCAACCGGCCGAGATGTGACAGGGCCGGATGTGACGTGCGTCTCCCGGCGGTCGGCGTTCGGTGATCGGCGGTCGGCGGTCGGCGGTCGGCGGTCGGCACCCCCCGCCCCGACCCCGCCCCGCGGCCCGGTGGGACACTGCCCGGCATGCCGCTCATCAGCAATCTCCGTCGCGCGGTGCGCAGGACGTACCGCCGCACGGTCGACCTCAGCCACCCCGCCCGCTCGCCGCTCGGCAGTGCGGTCGTCAACTGTGTGGTCTACCAGGACGGCATTCGGCAGGCGGGCGACTGCCCGGCCGAGGACGCGCTGTGGCGGGTGCGCAAAGCGGGCAAGGGGTTCGTCTGGATCGGCCTGCACGAGCCGGAGCAGCCCGAACTCGCCGACCTCGCCGAGCTGTTCGGCCTGCATCCGCTGTCGGTGGAGGACGCGATGCGCCCGCACCCCCGGCCCAAGATCGAGGCGTACGACGGGATCCTGTTCGCCGTGTTCAAGACCGTCGGCTATGTGGAGCACGAGCAGCTGACCACGACCAGCGAGGTGGTCGACACCGGCGAGGTCGTCGTCTTCGCCGGGCCCGATTTCGTCATCACCGTGCGGCGCGGGCGCCACGGTTCGCTCGGTCCGCTGCGCGAAGGACTCGAAGCGTCGCCCGAGCAGCTGGCGAAGGGTCCTGCCGCTGTGCTGCACGCCATCGCCGACCTGGTGATCGAGGGATTCGCGGATGTCGCGGACGCCGTGCAGGACGACATCGACGGCGTCGAGACGGCGGTCTTCGCACAGACCGCGGGGCGCTCCGACGCCGGGACGATCTACCAGCTGAAGCGCGAACTCCTCGAATTCAGGCGGGCGGTGGCCCCGCTGGACCGCCCCCTCCAGAAGCTCATCGCGCAGCCGATGCCGCTGATCGGTCCCGACATCCAGGCGTACTTCCGGGACATCGCGGGGCGTCTCGCCCGCATCACCGAGCAGCTCGCCTCCTACGACGGGCTGCTCGATTCGATACTCCAGGCGCATCTGGCCCAGGTGACCGTGGCGCAGAACGAGGACATGCGGAAGATCACCGCATGGGCGTCGATCGTCGCGGTCCCGACGATGGTCTGCGGGATGTACGGCATGAACTTCGACCACATGCCGGAACTGCACTGGCGCTACGGGTACCCGATGGCCATGACGGTCGTCGTGATCGCCTGCCTGGTGATCTACCGCGGCTTCCGGCGCAACGGCTGGCTCTAGAGGAGCTCCGGCGGGTCAGGCCGCATGCGCCAGCGGCCGGCTCCAGGCCTCGTACAACAGTGAGGCCTGCGTCCCCGAAGTCTGGGGCTGTACGTCGCCGAAGCGCGCCCAGCCCCACTCCTGGAGCGCACTGCGGACCGGTACGTTGGCCGGCTCCACCAGGGCGGTGACCAGCGTCGCGCGCGTGCGGATCAGCAGCTGGTCGACGAGCCTGGTGGCGATCTGCCGGCGCCGGAAGGCGGGCAGCACCATCAGTTCCGCGAGGACGAAGACATGCCCGGACGCGGTCAGCTCCTCGACGCCCACCGGCAGTCCGCCGCGGAAGCCGTGCCAGATGTCGCCGCCGCGCTCCAGCACGTACCCGTAGGCACAGCCCGCGAGCAAGTGCCCGTCGGCGACCATCATGTCGAAGCCGGGGCGCTGCATGTCCTCGGCGAACCGCCGCAGGAAGTCCTGCCGGTCGTGGTACTCCTCACCCGGTGCCCGCCGGTACGCCTCGACGTACGTATCGGCGATGGCCTCCCGCTGCTGCTCAGCCTGCCAGCGGGTCAGCCGCCGCATGAAGACCTCTGCTGCCATGGGTCCCTCCCCCTCGTTCCTCTCCCATCGTCGCAGTGTGATGCGGACAGGGATAGGTGGCAGTGGCCGTACGGCCCTCTCCGGCGTGCGGCGGACGCCTCCATACCGTCCCCTGGTCACATGACGGCGGACGAGACAGAACGCGACACCGAGCTGACCCGGCTACGCGCCAGGGTCGCCCAGCTGGAGCAGCCGCGCCACCGCATGCGGTCGGCCTTCGCCGTGGTGCTGATCCTGCTGGCCGCGATCCTGACCCCGCTCGCGGCCGTCGCCGTCTGGACGAGCGACGAGATCGGCGACACCGACCGCTATGTGGCGACGATGGCGCCGCTCGCCTCCGACCCCGACATCCAGGCCGGTGTGACCAACCGGGTGACCGACGCCGTCATGGAACACGTGGACGTCAACTCCCTGCTGGCCGAGGTGGCGCCCGCCGACCGGCCCAGGCTCGATCAGCTCATCTCCCGGCTGGGCAAACCGCTCTCCTCCGGGCTGACGAGCTTCGTCCACAGCACGGTGGAGAGGTTCGTGGCGAGCGACGCCTTCGCCACGATCTGGACCGGCCTCAACCGGGCCGCGCACACCGCCGTCGACAAGGCGCTCACCAGCGACAACGGCAACAAGGTGACCATCGACCTGGCGCCGGTGATCGACAAGGTCAAGGAGCGGCTCGTCGGCGACGGGCTGAACATCGCCTCGAAGATCCCCGAGGTGCACACCAGTTACACCGTCGTGGACTCCGACGCGATCGGAAAGGCCCGCACCGGCTTCCGGCTGCTGAAGATCGCCGGGGTCTGGCTGCCCGTCATCACCCTCCTGTTCGCCGCGGCCGGAGTGCTGCTCGCCGTGCGCAGGCGGCGCGCCCTGGTGACCGCGGCGCTGCTGGTCGGCGGCGGTGCGCTGGCCCTGGGGCTCGGCCTGGTGATCTTCCGGAGCCTCTATCTCGACAAGCTCCCCGACACGGTCTCGCAGCCCGCGGCGGCCGCGGTCTTCGACACCCTGGTGGGCTTTCTCCGTACGTCGGTCCGCATGGTGGCCGTCCTCGGCGCGGTCGTCGCGCTGGGCGCCTGGCTGACCGGGTCCGGCCGTTGGGCGGCGCGGGCGAGGGAGATGTGGACCGGCGGGATCGGTGCGGTACGCGGGGCGGCGCACCTGGACACCGGGGCGGCCGGCCGCTGGGTGCATGCTCAGCGGACCTGGCTGAACTGGGGCGTGGTCGCCGTCGCGGTCGTCGTCTTCCTGCTGTGGAGCCATCCGACGGGTGTTGTCGTCCTGGTGATCGCGCTCTGCACGCTGGTCGCGCTGGCTCTGGTGGAATTCCTGGCGGCCGACCCGGCCGACCCGACCGACCCGTCGGACTCGTCGGACTCGTCGGACCCGGCGGCTCCTGCCACGGCTCCAGCAGACAGCTGAACCCAAAATGCATAAATGTCCCAATTCGGTTGTACTGAGGGACTATGAGCACCCTTCCTTCCTTCACGGACACCACCGACTTCGACAACGCGGACCGCGGTCTGGTCGCCTCACTCAAGCCTGGCGTCGTCACGAACGCGGAAGGCCGGGTGATCTACGACAGCGACGCGTACGCCTTCCTCTCCGCCGAGTGCCCCGACACCGCCCACCCCAGCCTCTGGCGGCAGGCCCAGCTCGCCTCCAAGCAGGGCCTGTACGAGGTGACGGACGGGATCTACCAGGTCCGCGGCCTCGACCTCTCCAACATGACCCTCGTCGAGGGCGACACCGGCGTCATCGTCATCGACCCGCTCATCTCCACCGAGTGCGCGGCCGCCGCCCTCGCCCTCTACCGGGAGCACCGCGGCAAGCGTCCCGTCACCGGCGTCATCTACACGCACTGCCACGGCGACCACTTCGGCGGCGTCCGCGGCGTCCTGCCCGAGGACCCCGCCGGCATCCCGATCCTCGCCCCCGAGGGCTTCCTGGAGCACGCGGTCGCGGAGAACGTGTACGCGGGCAACGCCATGACCCGCCGGGCGATCTTCATGTACGGGGACTCGCTCGCCAAGGCCCCCGAAGGACAGATCGGCGCGGGCCTGGGCATGACGACGTCCACCGGCACCATGAGCCTGGTCCCGCCGACGGTCGACATCACGCACACGGGCCAGGAGGAGACGGTCGACGGCGTCCGTATCGTCTTCCAGGTCACGCCCGGCACCGAGGCGCCGTCGGAGATGAACTTCCACTTCCCCGACCGCAGGGCCCTGTGCATGGCGGAGAACGCCACCCACAACATGCACAACATCCTGACCCTGCGCGGCGCGGTCGTCCGCGACTCCCGCGTCTGGGCCCACTACCTCGACGAGGCCATCGGCCTCTTCGGCGAGGGCTCGGACGTCGCGTTCGCCTCGCACCACTGGCCGACCTGGGGCAAGGACGCGATCGTCACCTTCCTGGCCCAACAGCGCGACCTGTACGCGTACATGCACGACCAGACGCTCCGTCTGCTCAACGCCGGGTACACCGGTCTGGAGATCGCCGAGGAGATCCAGCTGCCTCCCGCGCTGGAGACCAGCTGGCACGCGCGTGGCTACTACGGCTCGCTCAGCCACAACGTCAAGGCGATCTACCAGCGCTACATGGGCTGGTACGACGGCAACCCGTCCCACCTCTGGGAGCACCCGCCGGTCGACAACGCCAAGCGCTACGTCGACTGCATGGGCGGCACGGACGCGGTCGTCACCAAGGCCGGTACGTACACCGACACCGGCGACCTGCGCTTCGCCGCGACGCTCCTCGGCCACGCCGTCTTCGCCGACCCCGACCACACGGGCGCCCGCGACGCGCTCGCCGCCGTCTACACCAAGCTCGGCCACGGCTCCGAGAACGGCACCTGGCGCAACTTCTACCTCACCGGCGCCAAGGAGCTGAAGACAGGACCCCAGCCCATCACTCTGGACATGGGCAGCCCCGAGATGTCCATGGCCCTCACCATCGAGCAGCTCATCGACTCCCTGGCGGTACGGGTCAACGGCCCGCGCGCCTGGGACCTCGACCTCACCGTCGACTGGATCGTCACCGACCTCTCCACCCGCCACCGTCTGACCCTCTCCAACGGGGCGCTCACCCACCTGAGTTACGGCGCCGACACCCCCGTGACGGGCGACGCGGCCCCCCTCACGCTGACCCTGACGAAGCCGCAGCTGCTCGGGATGCTGGGCGGGCGCGGCCTCGAAGGCATCACGACGAACGGCAACCCCCAGGTCCTGGGCCAGCTCATGTCCGTACTCGACGAGCCGGACAAGGCCTTCGCGATCGTCACGCCGTGAACCTGAGGCTCGGCCGGCCCAAACCGTCGGACGTCTCCGCAGGCCTGGTCACCGGGCTCTTCTCCATCCCCGAAGGCATGGCCTACGCGGCGATCGGCGGATTCAACCCGGTCACCGGCATCTACGCCGGTGTCGTCCCGACGATCCTGGGCTCGTTCTTCGCCCGTACGGTCCTGATGGTCACCACCCTCACCTCGGCCATCGCGCTCACCTCCCAGAGCGTGATGTCCGGGGCGGGGGTGGACCCCAAGGACGCCGGGAACATCGCCACGCTCGCCGTCCTGGCCGGGGTGATCATGCTGGTGCTCGGGGTGCTGAAGCTCGGCGCGGTGATGAGCTTCGTCTCCAACGCCGTGATGACCGGCTTCTCCACGGGCATCGCGCTGCAGATCATCACCGGCTCGCTCAAGGACGCCACCGACTACAAGCCGACCGGCCACAACAAGCTCTGGCAGCTGGGCAACTGGCTCTGGGACATCCCCCACTGGCAGCTCGCCTCCACCCTCACGGCGGTCGCGACGGTTGTTGTCTGGGCGCTCGTCCGTCTGGTCAAACGGCTGGTGGCGGTGTCGGTGCTGGTCGCCCTGGTGGTGGTGAGCTTGGGGGTCGGCATCCTCGGTACGGACGTGGAGATGGCCGGCGACATCGCCCACATCCCCGCCGCCCTCCCCGCCTTCACCGCCCCCGACCTCGGATCGCTCGGCGCCCTGCTGCCCGGCGCCTTCGCGGTCGCCCTGGTCGCCCTGGCCCAGGCGGCCTCGATCGGCCCGACGGTCCCCAACCCCGACGGCACCAAGTCCTCCGTCAACGGCGACTTCATCTCCCAGGGCATCGCCAACGTGGGCGGCGGCCTCTTCGGCGGACTGCCGACCGGCGGCTCCATGTCCCGTACGGGCGTGGCCGTCAGCGCGGGCGCGCGGACCCGGTGGACGGGCATCTTCGCGGGCCTGTGGCTTGCGCTCCTCGTCCTCACGCTCGGCTCGCTCGCCGAACAGATCCCGATGCCGGTGATCGGCGGCCTGATCATCGTGATCGGCGTCGAACTGATCCTGGGCCGGGTCAAGGACATCAAGCTGATCCTGCGTACCTCCGCCCTCTCGACGGCGGCGATGGTCGTCACGTTCCTGGCGACGACCCAGCTCCCGCTGCAGCAGGCGATCATCATCGGCGCGGTGCTCTCGCTGCTGCTGTACTGCGTCCAGGCGGCCCGCCAGAGCGGCCTGCGCACCCTGGAGCCCGGCGCGGGCCCCGCCACGGCTTGGCGGATCGCGCCGCCCCCTTCGCGGATCGCCCCCGGCACGGTCACGGTCCTCTACTACGCCGGTACCTCCCTCTTCGCGGAGGCCCCGCGCATCGACGAGCAGTGGCCGGACACGAAGGAGGCGGCGGGCTCGGCGGTGATCCTCGCGGTCCGGGGCGTACCGGAGGTCCCGTCCTCGGCGGTCCTGAAGATGCTCCGCCGGTACGCCATCGATCTGCGGGCCCATGGCGGGCGGCTGTACCTGGCGGGGGTCGAGCCGAAGCTGGCGGAGGTGCTGCGGAAGACGGGGGTGGCGGCGGAGCTGGGGGAGGACGCGGTGGTGGAGGCGACGCCGGAGG
>NZ_JAFLRJ010000836.1 GCF_017315755.1 Streptomyces beijiangensis | reverse complement strand
GTGGTCGGGGCGCGGAGGGGTGGGGGCGGCCGTCGGGCCGTTCCTCGGGGGATGGCTGGTGGACGGGCCCGGCTGGCGCTGGGTGTTCCTGCTCAATGTGCCGCTGGCCGTGCTGTGTGTGCCGGTGGCGCTGCGACACGTACCGGAATCGCGGGACGGGCGGGAGCACGGGCGCTTCGACGTGGCGGGCGCGGTGCTGGGCGCCGCCGCCCTCGCGTTCTTTACGTACGCACTGATCGAGGCGCCCGGCGGTGCCTCGGGCGAGGTCGTGGGAGCGGCGGTCACCGGCGTCGTCCTCGGTGCGGTGTTCGTGGGGGTCGAGCGGCGGCGGGCCGATCCGATGCTGCCGCCGGACATCTTCGCCTCCCGGCAGTTCACCGCCGTCAACCTCGTCACGCTGTGCGTGTACGCGGCGTTCGGCGGGTTCTTCTTCCTCTCCGTGCTTCAACTCCAGGTCGTGGTCGGCTACTCGGCACTCCAGGCCGGGACCGCCCTGCTCCCCACCACCGTGCTCATGCTGCTGCTGTCCGCCAGGTCCGGGGAGCTCGGGCAGCGGATCGGGCCTCGTATCCCCCTCACCGTCGGCCCGTTGCTGTGCGCGGCGGGAATGCTGCTGATGCTGCGGGTAGGGGCAGGGGCCTCGTATGTACGGGACATCCTGCCCGCCCTGCTGGTGCTGGGGCTCGGCATGGTGACGCTCGTCGCCCCGCTCACTGCGACGGTCCTCGCCTCTGTCGACACGGGGCGGGCCGGGCTCGCCAGCGGCGTGAACAACGCGGCGGCCCGCGCCGCCGGGCTGATCGCGGTCGCAGCGCTGCCCCTGCTTGCCGGGATGGGACCTGAGGCGTACCGCTCGGCGGCCGAGTTCGGCTCGACCTTCCGGCGGGCGATGCCGATGTGCGCGGGCGTCCTCGTGCTCGGCGCGCTGATCGCCTTCGGCACGGTACGCAAGCCCGCACCGGACTGCAGGCTGCCCGAGTCCCGGGTGCACTGCGCCGTCGCGGCTCCGCCGCTCGAATCCGGACGGGCCGGACGAGCCGGAGGCGCTGGAACGTCCTAGAGACGTACGGCCTTTGCCGCAGAGCGAAAAACGTTCAAGGTTCACCAATAGGCCACCATCAGTGATCAGATGGCCCTCTTGAAGGCCGTCTTCACGGAAGACTCGCCGCTGAGCAACAGATCCCGCTCGTACATACGAACCCTGATGAGCAACGTCAGCGACGGGCAGAACTGGGGCGTCGGTGCCGCGGGTTCCCCCACCGCCACGCCGGTGCTCAAGAACGGCTGGCCGGCACGGGAGACGACTCACCTCTGGGTGGTCAACAGTGTGGGCATCGTCGAATACACGGGGCACACACTGCTCGTGGTCGTTCTCACGGACGGCCAGCCGACACTGGAGACGGGTATCTCGCTCGTCGAGCAGACCGCGACGACACTGGTCCACGCCCTGGTGGACGGCGCCTGACCCCTCCGCCCCGGCCGGTACGGTTCCTTCTTACGGCGGCGTCTCAAACCCGCCCTCCCCACGCCGAAAAGGACACCGGATGAGCGCACGTTTCGAGGAGATCGACTGGCGGCCCACGCCCATGGGCGAGATCAGCCTGCGGCGTCGGAAGCACCCCGTGACAGGGGAGGACGTGTACGAGGTGAAGCTCGGTGACGAGTATCTGATGTCCAGCCTCTTCACCGAGGGGGAGGTCGAACTGACCCGGCTCGGTCTGACGAAGGCGCCCGCGGGGCCCCTCGATGTCGTCGTGGGCGGCCTCGGACTCGGGTACACGGCCCGGGCGGCTCTGGACGATCCTCGGGTGCGTTCACTGATCGTCGTCGACGCCTTGGCCGACGTGATCGACTGGCACCGGCGCGGGCTCGTACCGCTGGGTGCGGGCCTGTCCTCGGACCCCAGGTGCCGTCTGGTACGCGGGGACTTCTTCGCGATGGCCGCGGGAAGCGCCGCGGCCGGCGGACCAGTACCTGCGGAAGAATCCACCGACGGTACCCATGACGGTGCCGCCCCCCTGGGACTGGATCCGGAGGCTCCCGGCCGCCGTTTCCACGCGATCCTGCTGGACGTCGACCACTCACCGCGCCATGTGCTGCACCCCGGCCATGCCGCGCTCTACCGCCCGGAAGGCCTGACGGCGCTGGCCGAACTTCTGCAGCCCGGGGGCGTATTCGCGCTGTGGTCGAACGACCCGCCGGACGACGAGTTCGGTCTGGTGCTCGCGGAGGTCTTCGCGGAGAGCGCCGCGCACGTGGTGGAGTTCGACAATCCACTCCAGGGCGGGACAGCGACCAACACCGTCTACGTCGCCCGCAGGCGCGACGTCTGAGAGCAGGCGGGCTCTCCCCTGCCGACCTTGTGAGGCCCCCTGCCGCCGACCCTGACACGGGGGCCTGGCGAGGGGGTCTGGCAAGGTGCCTGACAGGCCAAAATCGGCCACAACCCATGAAGACATATTTGATTCAAGGTCCCTTAATTCCCTTTCTGCGTTGAAAGGTTGAACAAGTGGGGGCAGGGTTGACGTGCAGCGATGCGATTCGCCCACCTGCCCTTACAGAACCTTTAGGCATTCCCTGCACGACTATTGACCCCGACCGTGCGAGCAGGCCAGCATCTGCCTCTGGAGAGCGCTCTCCAAATGTGTTCCTCCCCCAACCGAGGAGAACAGGCTCATGCGCACGACTCCCGCACAGTTCGCGCC
>NZ_JAFLRJ010000835.1 GCF_017315755.1 Streptomyces beijiangensis | reverse complement strand
GTCGGCGGCGCGGGCGGTGCGCGGGTGGCGGGCACTGATCCGGCCCGTGTCGAGCAGATCGCAGAGCAGGATCCGGGTGATGGATACCGGCAGCTGGAGATGGGCCGCGATCTCCACGACCGCGGTGGGGCGTTCGCAGAGGCGCAGGATCGTGGCGTGCTCCGACTGCATGCCGGGGGCCGGATCGCACTCACCGACGATCAGCGTGACGAGGTCGAAGGTGTCGACGGCGTTGGAGCGGCTGCGGCCGTTCGTGACCGTGTAGAGCCGGTCCGGGCTGTCGTTGCGGCCGAAGCGCGGGCGGGGCGCAGTCATGCGCGGGGCTCCGCGGCGAGATGGTCGCCGAGCTGTTCGACGAGTTCGCTCATGTTGTGGCCGATGAGGCCGACGTCGGCGGACTCGTCGGCGACGACGGCGAGATGGGCGCCGTCGCCCGCCTCGACGATGAAGAGGATGCCGCCGTAGAACTCGGCCATCGCGGTCCGCACCCCGCCGGTGCCGTCGCCGAACTCGACGGAGGCGCCGTGGGAGAGCGACTGGATCCCGGCGGAGATCGCGGCCAGCTGGTCGGCCTGGTCGACGGAGAGCTCGGGGGTGCGGCAGAGCTTGAGGCCGTCACGGGAGAGGACGAGGGCGTGACGGGCGCCGGGGGTGCGCTCCAGGAGGCTCTCCAGCAGCCAGTTGAGCTTCTCGTCGGTGGTGGTGGTCATTCGGGGGTTCCTGTGCCTTCCGGGTGCGGGGGGTGCGGGGCGCTGGTGCCGGTGCCGGTACCAGCGCTGGTTCCGGTGCTGGAACCAGCACTGGGGCGTACGGCCTGGCGGAAGGTGCTGAAGCGGGCCGCCGCCGTGGTGGAGGACTCGGAGTCGGCGCTGCGG
>NZ_JAFLRJ010000834.1 GCF_017315755.1 Streptomyces beijiangensis | reverse complement strand
CCGATGACGGCGGCGAGCAGTTGCTTGCGGAAGAAGTATGAGCCGGGGAGGGACAGCTCAAGCGCCTTGATCATCGAGGCGGAGTAGACCATCACCAGGCCGAGCACCAGGATCAGCAGGCCGGCACCGACGATGAGGTAGTACGCCGTCAGCGGCCGGTCCCAGGCGCGGCGCACCTGGTCGTGGAGGAGCCGCGCCCGCCGGAAGGGGTTGTTGCCCCGCGGTCGCGACGACGCCGTGGCTCGGCGCGGGGCGGCGGGGCGGCGTGCCGTCTTCGTGGCGCCGCGCCCGCCCCTGTCATTGGCCGGCATGTCCCTGTCCCCTCCACGGGCCGTACGACCGGCGGTTGCTACTGACTGCCGTCTGCGGCCAACTCGCGTACCGCATCGGCAAAGGCCTCGCCGCGCTTGTTGTAGTTGGCGAACATGTCCATCGAGGCACAGGCCGGGGCCATCAGTACGGTGTCCCCCGGCTTCGCGAGCCCTGCCGCTTCACGGACCGCCGCCGACATCGCCCCCGTGTCGCGCGAGGGCTTCGGCGATCAGTGCCCGCTCGGCGCCGATCAGGACGACGGCGCGCAGACGCCCGGCCGCCCCTGTGACCAGTTCGTCAAAGGCCGCACCCTTGGCGAGGCCGCCCGCGATCCAGACGATCGACTCGTATGCGGCCAGGGAGGCCTGCGCGGCATGGGTGTTGGTGGCCTTGGAGTCGTCGATGTACGCGACCCCTGCGACGTCCGCGACATGCTCGATGCGGTGGGCGTCGGGGCGGAAGGCGCGCAGTCCGTCCCGTACGGCCGCCGGATCCACGCCGTACGCACGGGCGAGGGCGGCCGCCGCAAGGGCGTTGGCGATGTTGTGCGGGGCCGGTGGGTTGATGTCGGCGACCTCGGCCAGCTCCTGCGCGTTCTTCTGCCGGTTGGTGACGAAGGCGCGGTCCACCAGGATGCCGTCCACCACACCGAGTTGGGAGGGGCCG
>NZ_JAFLRJ010000833.1 GCF_017315755.1 Streptomyces beijiangensis | reverse complement strand
GGGCAGCGTCCCACCCCTCCCCGGTGGGAGGATCGCCCCATGGCGGAAATCATCCAGCGCGACGGCACCTGGACCTTTGACGGCGACACCGTGCGCATCGTCCCCGGCCGCGACAGGGGCGTGGGCCTGCTGCGCCAGACCCTCGGTGAACTGGCCGTCCCGCTCGGCGCGTTGGCCGGGATCTCGTACGAGACCGGCAAGAAGGGCGGCCGCC
>NZ_JAFLRJ010000832.1 GCF_017315755.1 Streptomyces beijiangensis | reverse complement strand
CCGGCAAGAAGGGCGGCCGCCTCGACGGCGCCAACGACCCGTATCAGCTGGCCGTCGATGCCGACCGCTCGGGCGTCGCCGAGTACCTGGTCGACGAGGTGCGCAACGCCCTGCTCCTGGACCAGGTGGGCACCGGGCCCGTCGGCCGCTTCCTCCTCCCCGGACCCGCCGTCCCTGTCTCGGCCGCCGCGGGAATGGGGTCTCCCCTGC
>NZ_JAFLRJ010000831.1 GCF_017315755.1 Streptomyces beijiangensis | reverse complement strand
GCCGCGGGGCGGCGGGTGGGATACGTAATTGCGAAGAACTCTTCGCGAAGGGTTCTTCTGCTTCTATCGTGGGGTCCATGACCGATGCGACCGACCCGACGGACTCGACCGACCCCCTGAGCCCGGACCCCGGCCTCGACATATCCCTCGACGCCGCCGCCCTGCGCGTTCTCGCACACCCCATGCGGCTCACCCTGCTGGGCCGGCTGCGGCAGTACGGGCCTTCCACCGCACGGCAGTTGGCGCGGTTGTACGACCTCGACTCGGGCGCCGCCAGCTACCATCTGCGGCGCCTGGCGGCCGGCGGCCTCATCGAGGAGGACGTCGAGCGGGGCAACCGGCGCGACCGCTGGTGGCGCGCCGTGCACCGGCAGTCCTTCCACGATCCCGCCGCGGACGCGCCCTCCGACGAGGCGGACAGCCGGGCCTACACCCATGCGGTCGTCCTCGCGTACGGCGACCGGCTGCGCAGGGTCGCGAGTACGGTGCCGCTGCTGTCCGACGCATGGCACGCGGCGGCGATCTTCGCCGACTACACGGTGGAGCTCACGCCCGGCGAACTCAACCTGATGAAGGCGGAGATCGTCGGCGTGGTGTCCAAGTACCGGACGCGCACGGAGCGTTCGCAGGGGAGCGACCGGGTCTCCGTACAGCTCCAGGCCTTCCCCCTGGTCGAGGAATGACGGCGGCGACGACCGCCGCCTACCGGGACACCAACGTCCTGCGCTGGGCGGCCGCGTACACCGCGTCCGTCACCGGGGACATCGTCTACTTCCTCGCCCTGTCCTGGGCCGTCACCCGCACCGCGGGTCCCGCCCAGGCGGGCGCCGTGCTGGCGGCCGGGGCCGTGCCGCGCGCCGTGCTGATGCTCGGGGGCGGGGTGGTCGCGGACCGGTTCGGGGCGCGACGGGTGGTCGTCGTCAGCGATGCCGTGCGGTGCGCGGTGATCCTGGGCGTGGCGGTGGCGGTGTACGCGGCGGGGGCCGAACTGTGGCTGCTGTACGTCCTGGCAGTCGTCTTCGGCACCGTGGACGCGCTCTTCATGCCGGCCGTGGGCGCCCTGCCGCCGCAGATCGCACCGCACGACCAGCTCACCCGCGTCCAGGGGATGCGCGCGCTGGCGGTGCGGTTGAGCAATGCGGTGGGACCGCTGACCGCGGGTGTGGTGCTGGGGATCGGCGGCCCGTCGGCGGCGTTCGCGGGTGCGGGGCTGCTCTTCGGTGGTTCGCTGGTGCTGCTGCTGGCCGTACGCATTCAGCCGCTGCCTGCGCGAGAGGGCCCGCGGGCATCTGCTGGGGAGGACCTCCGCGACGGGCTCCGCTATCTCCGGCGCGAGCGCCGCCTCACCCGCCTGGTGATCGTGATCGGCCTCGGTGAGATGTGCTTCAGCGGTCCTGTCGCGGCGGGCCTGGTCATGCTCACCGACGAACGGCACTGGGGCGCGGGCGTGTTGGCGGCGATCCTGGCCGCCTTCTCCGTCGGGGGCGCGGTCTCCGCTCTCGCGCTGACGGCCGCGGACCGGATCCCGTACGCCGGAGCGACCCTCACCACCGGCCTGGTCGTCACGGCGGCCGTCACCGCCGCGATCGGCCGCATCCCCTCCCCGGGAACGGCGGTCGCGCTGGGCGCGCTGATGGGGCTGGCGAGCGGGGCGGCGATGGTGATCGGCAACGCCCTCCTCCAGAAGGAGACCGACCCCCACTACCTGGGCCGCGTCTCCTCGGTGACCGGCCTGTGCACGCTGGGGCTGAGCCCGCTGCTGTTCCCGCTGGCCGGTCTGGTCGCGGCGACCTGGGGGGCGGCGGCGTTCTTCGCGGGGTGCGGGGTGGTGTGCCTGGCGGCGGCGGGGGTCGGTCTTTCGGTGCGTACGCTGCGGACCGCCCGGCTCTAGGCGATCGGGACGGGGTCCGCGTGCAGTTC
>NZ_JAFLRJ010000830.1 GCF_017315755.1 Streptomyces beijiangensis | reverse complement strand
CACCTCGTCGACCCGCTCACCGGGGATGAAACGGGCGACGACCTGCTTGGTACCGGGGGCCGCCGAGATGAAACGGCGCATCTTGTCGCTTCGCGACGCGGCAAGGATCACGGGTCCCAGCACGGGGCACCTCCAAGGAAAGGGGTAGCAGGGGGCGCCTACCCGACGTTCCGGGTACGGCACGGACAACCACCGTGAAACCTATGGATCTCTCCGATCCTCTGCCATCGACAGCTGTCACGCATTCGTGGACCGCCTCTCAGACATCTGTCTGAGAGGGGTGCGAGACTGTTGGGGTGAAAG
>NZ_JAFLRJ010000829.1 GCF_017315755.1 Streptomyces beijiangensis | reverse complement strand
TGTCTGAGAGGGGTGCGAGACTGTTGGGGTGAAAGGCGACTACCAGGACCTGGCCGACGAGATCTCGGCGCTGCTCGGCGCCCCCGCGACGCTGGAGAACCGGGATTTCGGGCTGATCGCCTTCGGTGCGCACGACGGGGAGAGCGGCTTCGACGAGACCGCGATGGACCCGGTCCGCACCCGCTCGATCCTGACGCGGAAGTCCACGGTCGCGGTCCGCGACTGGTTCGAGGGCTTCGGCATCGCCCGGGCGACGGGCCCGGTCCGCATTCCGGCGGCGCCCGACGCGGGGGTGTTCCGGGGGCGCATCTGTCTTCCCGTACGCCACCGGGGTGTCGTCCTCGGATATGTGTGGCTGCTCGACAGCGATCCCGGGCCGACCGCGGACCAGCTCATCGCCGCGAT
>NZ_JAFLRJ010000828.1 GCF_017315755.1 Streptomyces beijiangensis | reverse complement strand
GGTGGGCGTCGAAGCTCCTGGCGAGGGCCTCCACGCCGTAGGTCGAAGGCAGCAGATCACGTGCGTACGCGATGGGCCCGGGCAGCCGCCCGGCGGGCAGCACCCCGAGCAGCAGCGCGGCCGACATGCCCAACTGCCCGAGCAGCGTGGCCAGTTCCTGCCGTGGCGCGAGCAGCCCCAGGGCCGCCCCGAGTCCGGCGAGCGCGGCGCCCGACAGCGGGATGACCGCGACGAGGACCCACAGATGCGCCATCGGGAGCTGGAAGAGCAGCGACCCGGTGACCGCGGTGACCACTGTCCCGGGCACGG
>NZ_JAFLRJ010000827.1 GCF_017315755.1 Streptomyces beijiangensis | reverse complement strand
GGTGACGGCGTACCGGAAGGCGTCGCGTGCCGGGGCGGGCAGATCGCGGAGCAGCGCCGGGGTCAGGGCGTGACCGCCTCCCGTGAGTCCGGCCCCCGAAGGGCCGGGCCTGTCGGCGAGTGCGCCGGTCATACGGGCGGCGAAGACGGAGCCAAGGACGGCCACTCCGAGCGAGCCGCCGACGGTGCGCAGCAGTGTGTTGGTGCCGCTGGCCGCGCCCATGTCGCGGGGTTCCGCGCTGTTCATGGTGATCAGCATCGTGGGCTGCATCAGGCACCCCATGCCGATGCCGAGTACGAGGGTGAGCGCGGAGGCCGTGGCGGTGGCGGTGTCCGTACCCAGTGACAGGAGCGCCAGCGCGCCCACGGTGCCGAGGGCG
>NZ_JAFLRJ010000084.1 GCF_017315755.1 Streptomyces beijiangensis | reverse complement strand
CCCTGGTCTGGGACCTCCCCGCCGACTACCTGCTGCGCCCCCAGGACCGGGTGGTCCTGGCCGCCACCCGCCGTGGCCTGGCCGAACTCCTGGGCAGGGGAACCGCGCAGACGCGCACGGCCGCCCCTGCCGTCTAGCCGCCCTGCCGCCCTGCCTTCCTACGGGACGCGCGGCGCCTCCTTCGGACGGACCGCCTCCGCCGCTTCGAGACCCGTGGCGTAGTCCAGCTGCCGCGGCTGGTGCCCGGGGTCGGCGGGGCGCCCGCGCGTCATCCCGTCGTACGCCCAGGTCGCCGCCCGCGCGTCGCCGCGCCAGGGCCTGCGCTCCCAGTACGTGCCCCGGAACGGGTCGCGGGTCTCGTTCATCCACTCCAGGATCCGGTCGTGCAGCCGGTCGCGCCGCGCGCTGTGCGCCGGGTCCCCGATCAGGTTGCGGAGCTCGCCGGGGTCGTCCCCGAGGTCGTACAACTCGTCGTCCGACAGCAGGTTGACCACCAGCTTGTACCGGCCGTCGAAGACTCCGCGCATCGGCTGGAAGCCGCCGAAGCCGTCGTGGTCGACCTCGTACCGCCCGAACTCCACGAAGATCTCGGCGTTGATCCGGTGCGCCGGATCGGCGAGCGCGGGCAGCAGGCTCCGGCCCGCCAGGAACTCCGGCACCTCCATCCCGGCGTGGGCGAGCACGGTGGGTGCGAGGTCGATGTGCGAGACCGGATGCGGGCTGACGGTGCCGGGGGCGGTGATGCCCGGCAGCCGGACGAGCAGCGGCACCCTGGCGATCTCGTCGTACATGGCGGGCCCCTTGGCGTGCAGCCGGTGCGATCCGAGCATGTCCCCGTGGTCG
This sequence comes from Streptomyces beijiangensis, assembly GCF_017315755.1. Classification (GTDB taxonomy): domain Bacteria; phylum Actinomycetota; class Actinomycetes; order Streptomycetales; family Streptomycetaceae; genus Streptomyces; species Streptomyces beijiangensis. The sequence continues at coordinate 15,514 of NZ_JAFLRJ010000084.1, read as the reverse complement.
GAGGTGTAGATCACCAGCGCCCCGGGCGCGTGCCGCTCGACCGCGTCGAGGACCCGGCCTAGCTGGCCGTCCACGAACTCCTGCGCCGCGAAGTAGCGCGCGTCGCGGCGCTCGTACCCGCCGGACCGGTCCTCGGCCAGGCGGGGCCCTGCCCACACCCGCTGGTGTTCGGGCTTGCCCTCCAGTCCTTCGGCCACGTTCTCGTCGTACGGAAAGACGAAGTCCCGGTACCTGTAGGCGAATTCGGGCGGTGTGATGCCCGGGTCGTGCGGCTCGTCGTACGACACCACGAGCAGGAAGTCCTCGTCGCTGTGCTGCTCGACGAAGTCCATGGCCCGCTCGGTGCAGCGGTGGGCGTACGTGAACCCGCTCTCCACACCCGGATCGTCGACGGTGTCCGGGTCCCGCGAGGCGCGCCTCTCCTCCGGGGTCAGCTCCTCCAGATAGCTGCGCATGTCGTACCAGAACTCGGGGTCCCAGCCGTCAGGGCAGCGTCCGTTGCCGAAGTAGTCGGTGCCGTCGAGATGCCATTTGCCGATGTACCCGGCCGCGATGTCCTGCTCGCGCAGACGCTGTCCGAGCGTGGGGACGTCCAGTCCGGGCGCCAGGCTGTTGGCCCAGGTTCCGTTGGAGTGCGGCCAGGTGCCGGTGAAGAGCGCCGAGCGGGCGGGCGCGCACACGGGCTGGGTGGTGTACGCCCGCTCGAAGCGGGTGCCGGATTCGGCCAGCCGGTCCAGGTGCGGGGTGCGGACTCCGGTCTCCCGGTAGCTGCCGAGCATGTCCCAGCGGGTGGCGTCGGTCATCAGCAGGACGGTCTGGCGTGGCGGTGCGGTCATGGCGGTGCGCGGTCCTCTCGGTTCGGAGGACCAGTCTCGGCCGACGGGGACGGCGACGGCCATGGACAAAGCCGCGCGGTCCATGGACGCTACGGCCGCTCCCCGCCGGTGCGGCACACCGCCGGCGCCGTCACCTCGGGGCCGGTTCCTCCCGGCCGGCGGCCCACGAGGCGAGGATGCGCAGTCCGTCGTACGTGGGAGTGCCGGGTTCCGCGGTCCAGACGACGAGTTGCTGGTCGGGGTCGGTGCTTGCGGTGAGGGTGTCCCAGTCGAGGGTGAGTTCGCCGGCGACGGGGTAGCGCAGGACTTTGGTGCCGACGGTACGGGCGGCGACGTGATGGGCGGCCCACCAGCGGCGGAAGTCCGCGTCCTGTACGGACAGTTCACCGACGAGGGCGGTCAGCCGTGAGTCGTCGGGGTATTTCGCGGCTTCCATACGGAGCTGGGACACAGCGGTCTTCGCGACATTGTCCCAGTCGTCGTACAGCGTGCGCATCGCGGGATCGGTGAAAAGGATCCGCGTGTAATTGCGCTTCTTCTCCGGGACCTGCGCGAAGTCGGTCATCAGCGCGGCAGCCAGTGAATTCCAGGCGAGAATGTCCATACGGCGTCCCATGACGACAGCCGGTGTCGCGCTCAGGTCGTCGAGGAGACGCTGCAGCTGCGGCTGGACCTTCTGCAGGGTGCGGCGGCGGGGGCGGGCCCGGTCCTTCCCCGCGAGCTCGAAGAGGTAGTCGCGCTGGTCGTCGTCCAGGTGAAGTACCTGCGCCAGGGTGGTCAGTACGGGCCCGGACGCCGGCATCCGGCCCTGTTCGAGACGGGTGTAGTAGTCGGTGCTGATGGCGGCGAGCTGGGCGACCTCCTCGCGGCGCAGACCCTTGACCCGGCGCGGCCCGCCGGTCTCGGGCAGGCCCACGGTGCGCGGGCTCAGCCCGGCCCGCCGGGTTTTGAGGAACTCACCCAATTCATTGAGATGCGCATTGCCGGTCATGGGAGCCATTCTGACACCGGCCGCACCTTCTGTGAGGGGGAGGAATCCCTCCCAGGATGTCTTTCTCCCAGGAAGAAACTCTCCTCTTTTCGCGTGCACGGACCCGTGTGAGTCTGGATGTCAGCAAGGAAATGCGATAGGAGATATCGCCGGCAAGGAGTACGAGATGACAAGGCAGAGTGCACCGCGGAGCCTGGCGGGAATCGCCCCGAAGCTCGTGGAGCTGACGGACAACGTGCTGTTCGGCGACGTGTGGGAGCGCGCGGAACTGTCCCCGCGCGACCGCAGTCTGATCACGGTCACCACGCTGGCCGCCCTCTACCGCACCGAGCAGATCGGCTACCACCTCAGGACCGCCCTGGCCAACGGTCTGACCAAGGAGGAGCTGGCCGAGGCGATCACCCACCTCGCGTTCTACGCGGGCTGGCCGAACGCCATGAGCGCCATCACCCAGCTGCAGAAGATCGTCGAGGAGACGGAAGGCGAGGACGTCCGATGAGCAAGGTCCTTTTCCTCACCGGTGCGGGCCGTGGCCTGGGCACCGACATCGCCCGCGCGGCACTGGCGGCGGGTCACCGCGTCGTGGCCACCGGCCGCCGTCCTGCGGGTGTCATCGAGGCTCTCGGCGGCGAACAGGACAACCTGCTGGTCACCGCCCTCGACATCACCGACCCCGACAGCGCGCAGGCCGCCGTCGGCGCCGCGGTGGCGAAGTTCGGCCGGATCGACGTCCTGGTCAACAACGCCGCCAACTTCCACGCCGGCTACTTCGAGGAGATCTCACCGGCGCAGATGCGCCGCCAGATCGAGACGAACCTGTTCGGCCCGATGAACGTCACCCGTGCCGTCCTGCCGGTGATGCGCGAGCAGCGCTCCGGCCATGTCCTCACGATCTCGTCCATCGCGGGCCTGATCGGCCAGGAGTTCTGCGTCGCCTACGCGGCAGCCAAGTTCGGCGTCGAGGGCTGGATGGAATCGCTGCGCTTCGACGTTGCGCCGTACGGCATCCGTACCACGATCGTGGAGCCCGGTTTCTTCCGTACGGAACTGCTGGTGGACGCCTCGACCACCTGGGCGGAGCTGTCGGTCGACGACTACGCCGAGCGCACCGCCGAGACGAAGGCCGTCTGGCAGGGCATGAACGGCCGGCAGGCGGGCGACCCCGCCAAGCTCGCCGCGGCCCTCCTCAAGGTCACCGCGATGGAGGAGCCGCCGGTGCGTTTCGTCGCCGGAGCCGACGCCATCCAGGGCGCGGAGTCCAAGGCCAGGGAACTCCTGGCGCAGGTGGACGCGTCGCGGGAACTGGGCGGGGACCTGGCCCACGACGATGTCCCCACGGCCTGACAGACAGCACGGCACAGCACGGCACAACAAGGAGAGACACCTCATGGAACTCGTCAAAAAGCAGCCCACCGTCAAGGCCCCGGCCGACTGGTTCACCGGCGACGTCTGGTTCGACGTCATCCACGCCGGTCAGGAGCCGTCGCGCATGCGCGCCAACATGGTCCGCTTCTCCCCGGGCGCGCACACGAACTGGCACTCCCACGCGGTGGGCCAGACCCTGCATGTCGTCGCCGGTGTCGCACTGATCGGCACCCGCGACGGCACGGTCCTTGAGGCGCACCCGGGCCAGACGGTCACCTGCCCGCCCGGTGAGGAGCACTGGCACGGCGCCACCCCGGAATTCTTCATGGAGCACCTCGCCCTGTGGGAGGGCCTGGGCGACGGCACCCCCGAGACCGCCTGGCTGGAGCCGGTCGCCGAGGACCAGTACAACGGCCCCCGCACCAGCACCCGCTGACCTGCGGCCCGGCCCCTGAACGCCGTCGGCGGTCGCGTACGTGTGTACGCGACCGCCGACGGCACCAGGAGCTTCGGTTACTTGCTCACGGCGAAACGCATCAGGGCCTGCTCGTCGCCCTGCTTGATCTTCCCCGTCTCATTGATCACCTGGAGCTTCCAGCCGGCGCCGTCCCGCATCGCCTTGGCCACGGCACAGCCGTTGTCCTTGGTGAGGAGGCTCGGCCAGATGTCGGCGACCTGCTGGATGCTGCCACCCGTCGCGTCGTACACCTTGAAGCTGATGTTGCGCGCGTTCTGGAAGGCGCTGCGCTTCTTGTACGCGGCGGCGATGAACACGATGGACGTGATGTTGTCGGGCACGCGCGCGAGCTCGACGCTCACCGTCTCGTCGTCGCCGTCACCGCGCCCGGTCTGGTTGTCCCCGCTGTGCGTGAGCGAACCGTTGCCCAGGGGGTCCAGCGAGTCAAGACCGGCCAGCCGGACCGGCTCCGCGCCCTGCATCGCGATGGCGATCAGGTCGAGGTCGGTGCCGGCCTTCTGCCTGACCTTGCCCAGGAGCCCTCCGCTGCTCCCGACCGTCGGGTCCCAGGACACCCCGATGGACAGATGGGTGACCCCGCCCAGGTCAGCCGGGCCGTCTTCCTTTTTCAGCGTGATCATGATTGATCCTCAGTGGTGGTGGGACTACGACACCGGAAGTCTGCCTGGTCCCCCCGTCCCACGTCACCCCGGGCCTCAGGCCCCGAGCTCAGGCCCCGGCCTCAGACCCGCGACAGGGCTGCGACAGGGCTGCGACAGGGCTGCGCGGTCGAGGCCGGCCGCGACCAGCGCGACCCCCCATTGCGTCCCGTATGTCCGCAAACCTTCAATTCCGCCAGGGCCCGCCCCGGGCTCGCGGGTCAGAGCTGGGTGGCCGTGCGGATCAGCCCGGCGAGAGCGAGCGAGCGGCTGTGCGCGGGCCAGGCGATGTGGGTGACGATGGGCGATGCGTCGGCCAGGGGGACGGCGGCGTGCTCGGCCCACAGCCAGGCGCGGGCGGAGTCGGGGAAGACGGCCACGGTGCGTCCGAGGGCGATCAACTGGGCCAGCTGCGTCTGGTCGTGGATCTCGGGGCCCTGGCCAGGTGGGTACGTGCCGTGGCTGGGCCAGCGGGCGATCGGGAGACCGGGGATGTCGCCGACGTCGGCCATGGACAGAGTCTTGTGCGCGGCGAGGGGGTGCCCGGCGGGCAGGATGGCGATCCGCCCCTCGGTCATCAGTTCCTCGCTGTCGAACCCGGCGAGGGAGTTGAACGGCGTGTGCATGAGCGCCACATCGGCGCGGCCGTCGCGCAGCAGCTCCGCCTGTTCGCACATGCCGCTCGGCAGCACCTCGATCTCGGCGGCATCGGGCTCGGCCGCGTAGGCGTCGAGAAGCTTCTGCAGGAGCTCGTGGGACGCGGCGGCCTTCACTGCCAGCACCAGGCGGTTGCGGGGGCCGCCCGAACTGTCGGCGCCACCGGCGCGACGGGTGCGGCGAGCGGCAGCGGCGGTCGCGTCGAGGGCTGCGCGACCCTCGTGCAGCAGCACGTCTCCGGCATCGGTCAGGGAGACGCCGCGGCGGTTACGTTCCAGCAGGGAGACGCCGATGCGCCGCTCGAGCTGCTGGATCGCCCGGGACAGTGGTGGCTGGGCCATCCCGAGGCGCTCGGCGGCGCGGCCGAAGTGCAGCTCCTCGGCGACGGCCACGAAGTACCTCAACTCACGGGTCTCCAAGGTGTCCACGGCCACAGCGTACCCCAGTGATACCTACCGGGTATGACAGGGCACCGTATCGGTGTTGGCCGCACCGCTTGCCCCCCAGCGAGTATCGACGACATGAGCGAAACGAAGATCGCGCTGGTGACCGGCGCGAACAAGGGAATCGGGTACGAGATTGCGGCCGGGCTCGGCGCCCTCGGGTACCGCGTGGGCGTGGGAGCCCGCGACGAGGCCCGGCGCGAGACCGCCGTCGAGAAGCTGCGCGCCGCCGGGGTGGACGCATTCGGGGTGCCGATGGACGTGACCGGCGACCAGAGCGTCACCGATGCCGCGGAGCTGATCGAACAGCAGGCCGGGCGCCTGGACGTTCTGGTCAACAACGCCGGCATCTCAGGCGAGATGGGGCCGGGGTGGGAGCAGGACCCGACCGCGCTCGACCTCGACCTGGTCCGCACGGTCGTGGAGACCAACGTCATCGGCACCATCCGGGTGACCAACGCGATGCTGCCGCTGCTGCGGCGCTCGACGTCGCCACGCATCGTCAACATCTCCAGTGCCGTCGCCTCCCTGACCCGGCAGGCGGACCCGGACATCGACATCGGTCCCGTCATGGCGGCCTACTCACCGTCGAAGTCCTTCCTCAACGCCGTCACCGTGCAGTACGCCCGGCAGTTCGCCGATACGAACATCCTGATCAACGCCGCCTGTCCGGGCCTGGTCGCGACCGACTTCACCGGCTTCCATGGACCCCGTACGCCGGAGCAGGGCGCAGCCACAGCGATCCGGCTCGCCACGCTTCCCGACGGCGGCCCGACCGGTTCGTTCTTCGAGGACGATGGTGTGATCCCTTGGTGACCGGCCGGCCAGGCCGCGGCCTGGCCCCGATGGCAACGAGGTGTCAGCGGCTCTACCGGAGGCGGGCGGTGAGCAGGTTGGGGTCCTGTCCGGTGGAGTAGGCGGCCGAGGTCACATACACGCTGTTCCCGCGTACGGCCAGGGCCGTGGGGTTCTGCAGGCCGTCCTGGGCGCCGAGCACGATGGTGTGCGTACCGTCGGGCTCCACCAGGGCGACCCGGTTGGACTGGTCGAGGGCGGCGAGGATCCGGTCGCTGCGGCCGATGAAGGCGAAGTCGTCGATTCCGGCCAGATCGGCGGCCCTGATCTCGGCCGGGCCCGCCGTGCCGTTCCGCTGGAGCGGGATACGGACCATGGTGCCCTTGTCCATGTCGGACGCCCAGACGGCGCCGTTGTGCACCTTCAGGCCGTTGGCGCCGAGGAATCCGGTCGAGGCCAGCTCGGGGCCGCCCGCCCAGACCTTCGCCTCGCCGCCCACTGCCGGTACCCGCCAGATGACGCCCCTGACCGAGTCGGTGATGTAGAGGCGGCCCGCGTGCAGGGCCAGGCCGTTGGGCAGGCCGTCGGCCGGAAGTGCGGCGATCCGCTCCGGGGTGCCGCCGGGGGTGAGCCGCCAGACGCCGGTGAGGTCGGTGGTACCCGTGGCGTACAGGAAATAGAGCGTGCCGTGTGCACCCCTGACCAGGCCGGTGACCAGGGGAAAGCCGAGGACCGGGGTGTGTACGCCGGCATCGGCCGGTGCGGGCAGCGTCGCCAGCACATGGACGGAGCCTTCGCTGGTGACCCGGACGATCTGGCGGGAGGCGGCGAAGGACAGGTCGACGCTGCCGTTCGGGCCGAGGGCGATGTTCTCCGGCAACTGGCCGCCGAGCAGGTCGAAGTGCTCCGTGACACGGGCGTGCGACAACGGTGTGGTGGCGGCCGTCGCCGAGGCGGGCCAGCCGACCGTGAGGGAGGCCACCGCGGTGGCGGCGACCAGGACGTTCCTTGCGAACTTCATCGACACGGGTCTTCCTTGCGGCGTGGAGGGTGGCGCGGTGCGCCGGGAGACCCCAACTGTGTGTCCGCTCGGCAGAGGTCAGCCAGCCCCGGCCTTGCCTATCCCTGGCCGGGGCAGGCCGGCTGTGCCGTCGACGCCGCATACTCGGGGCCATGGACGCACACGGACGACTCGGCGCCTTCCTGCAGGCGCGGCGGGCCCAACTGCAGCCCCAGGACGTCGGGTTGCAGACCTTCGGGGACCGCCGGCGGGTTCCGGGACTGCGGCGCGAGGAGCTGGCGATGCTGGCGGGCGTCAGTGCCTCGTACTACACGCGCCTGGAGCAAGGGGCCTCCTGCCACGCCTCCGTGGAGGTCCTCGACGCCATCGCCCGCGCGCTGCGCCTGGAGGAGACGGAGCGGCTTCACCTCCGCGACCTGGCAACGGTCTGCCGGCACCGGAGTGCCGTCCGCCGGCCCCCGGCCGAGCGGCCGGCACCGGCCGTACGGGACCTGGTCGGAGCCCTGGGCGAGGTGCCCGTCGTGGTGACCGGGCGGCGCAGCGACGTACTGGCCTGGAACACGCTGGGACACGCGCTCCTTGCCGCACATGTCGACCGGACAGGACCCGAGCGCCCGGCGGACCGGCCGAACATGGCGCGGCTGGTCTTCCTGGACGCGCACACCCGTGAGCTGTACGTGGACTGGACGGCGAAGGCCCGGGCCGTGGTGGGCAATCTGCGGCTCGTCGCCGGCCGCCATCCGCAGGACGCCCGTCTCACCTCGCTCATCGGTGAACTGACGACCAGGAGCCCCGAGTTCGCGGGCATGTGGGCCGACCACCGGGTGCGGGCCTGCGACACGGCCGAGTACGAGCTGCGGCACCCGCTGGTCGGCCCCTTGACGGTGAGTCAGCAGACGCTGACCAGATCGTCCGAGCCCGAGCAGTCCCTGGTCATGGTCACCACGGCCGCCGGTTCGGCGTCGGAGACCGCGCTGAAGCTCCTCGCCCAGGCCACCGCGGGCGCTCCTCGGGCCAGGGACTTCCCGGTCGCGACGACGACCCCGTAGCTCAGTGGCTGGTGAGTTCGCCGCTGAGCCTGCCGTGGAGATCGGCGCTGGGGTCGTTCAGGCCGATGATCTCGACTGTCTTGCCGCGCTGTCCGTACTTGGTCTCGATGGCGTCCAGGGCCGCGACGGACGAGGCATCCCAGATGTGCGCAGCGGACAGGTCGACGACGACCCTGTCGGGGTCGGTGGCGTAGTTGAACTGGGTGACCAGGTCGTTCGAGGACGCGAAGAACAGCTCACCGGTCACGGAGTAGATCACGCTGCCGCCGTCGGGGCCCGGGGCCGAGGTGACCTGTGCGACGTGCGCGACGCGCTTGGCGAAGATGACCATGGCCGTGACCGAGCCGACGACCACGCCGACGGCGAGGTTGCTGGTGGTCACCGTGCAGATCACGGTGATGACCATGACGGCGATCTCGCCGGCGGGCATCCGCTTGAGGGTCTTGGGCGCGATGGAGTGCCAGTCGAAGGTCGCGAAGCAGACCATCACCATGACGGCCACCAGGGCGGCCATCGGGATGTCGGAGACGACCGGTCCGAAGACGATGCAGAGCACCATCAGGAACACGCCCGCGAGGAAGGTGGAGAGGCGGGTGCGGGCGCCTGACACCTTCACGTTGATCATCGTCTGGCCGATCATCGCGCAGCCGCCCATCCCGCCGAAGAAGCCGGTGACGATGTTGGCGATGCCCTGGCCGATCGACTCGCGGGTCTTGGAGGAGTGGGTGTCGGTGATCTCGTCCACCAGCTTGGCGGTCATCAGCGACTCCATCAGGCCGACCAGTGCCATCGCGAAGGCGTAGGGGGCGACGGTGGTCAGGGTGTCCATCGTGAACGGCACGTCCGGCAGACCGGGTACGGGCAGCGAGGAGGGCAGCTCGCCCTGGTCGCCGACGGTCGGCACCGCGATCCCGGCCGCGACGGTGATCGCCGCCAGGACGACGATGGAGACCAGCGGCGCGGGGACCACCTTGGTGACCTTCGGGAAGAACACCATCAGCAGCAGCCCGCCCACGATCAGCGGATACACGGCCCACGGCACATCACGCATCTGGGGGACCTGGGCCATGAAGATGAGGATCGCGAGGGCGTTGACGAAGCCGACCATGACCGAGCGCGGCACGAACCGCATCAGCCGGGCCACTCCGAGCGCGCCGAGGACGATCTGGAAGACGCCGCCCAGGATGACGGCGGCGACCAGGTAGCCGAAGCCGTGCTCACGGTTCAGCGGTGCGATGACGAGAGCGACGGCGCCGGTCGCGGCGGAGATCATCGCGCGGCGTCCGCCCACGACGGAAATGGTGACGGCCATCGTGAACGAGGCGAAGAGACCGATGGCCGGGTCGACCCCGGCAATGATCGAGAACGAGATCGCCTCGGGGATCAGCGCAAGACCGACGACAAGACCGGCCAGTATCTCGGTACGCCACACCCGCGGATCGGACAGCCAGTCGGGACGCAGTCCGCGCAGCCGCGCGCCGGGGGACGCCAGGGAAGAGAACAAGGACGCGGACACCTGTCGTGCTCGGGCACGCCCCCACCGGCGGGCGGGGGCGTGCGGGAAAGGCGCGGACTGCCGGGCAGGTGCCCCGTCCCACGGACCTGCGGGTAAGGGGCAAGGGGCAGGGGCAGAGCAGGGTCAGGCGGCCTTCGCGATGGGCTCCAGGATCGCGACGCACTCCACATGGTGCGTCATCGGAAAGATGTCACAAGAACCGGAAGACGATAAACATGCAGGTCAGGGCCAGTTTTGCGACTATGGAAGTGGGTCCGCCCCAGCCAAGAGCGTCAAACGAGCGTCACGGACCGGCAAGTTTCTCAGAGGACCGAGGATGCCAGGAATCCTCCACCACAGGCCAGCCAACATACGGTCAGGTTCACGTGCGGCGCCAAGTTGCTTGACGGGGTGGGCTCCCACCCTGCCGCCCCCTCCTTTCTTGGCAGTTTGCCCGCGACTCGTCGAGGTGACACCAGAGCTCAAATCGGCCTATATGCCGAATCCCTGGCCGTTCGACCATCACGAGCACAGGGGCTGCCTACCGCAGGCATAGAGCGACTCTGTCGGGGATCTTTGAGTTCCCGGCGGTGACATGTGATCACCGGGCAGGCTCGGAGTGTTCTGCTCCTCACTGTGCTGTCGAGGTGTCCGATGTCCGTACGTCCCTGTTCCGGTGTGCAGATTCCGCCAATGACCGCGCGGGTGGCGCGGGCGAGCAACCCGCAAGGCACGACTGCGATGTGGGTGCGTGATCGGCTTGATGGCCTGTGGCGTGACGAGGACTTTGCGGCCTGGTATCCCCGTGACGGCCGGCCGGGGCTCTCGCCCGCGCAACTGGCCACCGTCTGCCTGCTCAACCTGTCCGACCGGCAGGCGACCGAGGCGGTGCGTTGCCGCCTCGATTTCAAGTATGCCCTGGCTCTGGAGCTGGACGATCCGGGCTTCCACCACAGCGTGCTGAGCGACTTCCGCGACCGGCTGGCCCAAGACGACCGTGCCGACCGACTGCTCGACCTTGCCCCGGCACGCCCGAGGGAGGCCGGGCTGGTCAAGCAGCGGGGCCGTCAGCGCACCGACTCCACCCACGTGCTGGTCGCTGCCCGGGAGCTGACGCGCCTGGAGCTGGTAGTGGAAGCCGTCCGGGCCGCACTGGAGCAACTGGCCGTGTCTGCACCCGAGTTACTCGATCCGTTGGTCACCGCCGAGTGGGCCGAACAGTACGGGCGCCCGGTGCGCCTGTGCTCCCAGCCCCGCCACCCGATCACTCGGCTCACTGAGGCCGGCGGCGACGCCCACACTCTGCTCACTGCAGTCGCCGCCCACGCCTCCGACCGGGCCGCCGTACCCGCACTCGAGGCGCTGCGGCAGATCCTGGTGCAGCAGTTCATCATCGATTCCCGTGGGCGATTACGGCCGCGCACCGACAAGGACGGATTCCCGCCCGGCTCCATGCAGCTCCGCTCGCCCTACGACCTGGACACCCGCTTCGCGATACGAGGCAACACGCGTTGGAGCGGCTATCTGCTGCACGTCACGGAGACGTGCGATGCCGACGGCCCGAACGTCATCACGGCTGTCGCCACCACCACGCCCACCCGGGACACCGCTGCCGTCCCCGGCATCCACACCCGCCTCGAGAGGCGGCATCTGTTGCCCACCGAGCACCTGTTGGACGGCGGCTACGTCTCGGTGGCACTGCTTGACCAGGCCGAGCGCGAGTGCGGGATCACTCTCGTCGGACCGGTCAAGGCCAGCGGGCAGTGGCAGCACAAGGAACAGACCGGCTTCGCCCGCGACGACTTCACCATCGACTTCGCCAACCGGCAGGTCACCACCAGCTGGGTCCAGGCCCCTGCCGTGGCCCCGTACATCGCCGCCCACTTCCGTCCGCGCCAGTGCGATCCCTGCCCGGCTCGCACCTCATGCACCCGCGGGCAGGCGGCCCGGTCGGTCTACTTTCTCCCCCAGCACCTGCACGAACTCCAGGCACGCAACCGTGCGGACCAGCAAGATCCCGCCTGGCGCAAGCTCTACGCGCTTCGCTCTGGCGCCGAGGGCACTATCGCCGAGCTGGCCCTCGGCCGCCGGGCACGCCGCTGCCGCTGCCGCTGCCGCTGCCGCTACCACGGACTGTCCAAGACGCATGTCCAGCACGTCCTGACCGCCATCGCCGTGAACATCGGACGCCTCACCGAGCAAGACCCCCGGAACACCGCTTACCGGCCTCGCCGGCCGACAGCGTTCCAGCAGTACCTCGAGTCGCACGGCCTCCCTCGCCCACTGTGGTGGCGACAAGGAAAGTGACTCGCCATCCGAAGATCCCCGACAGAGTCACTCATTACTGAGGGCCGCTGACCTGGCCTTTTCCTGATGGCTTGCGATGGGGTGCGACGGTCTTGAGTGGGTGTCTTGCGGACTGTGGGCGGAGTGCAAGCGTGAGGTGTTGCTGCGATCAGAACACCGAGGCGGTCTCACATGAGGAGAGAGTTGGGGCTGGATCTTGGTCGGGTCGCGGGTAATGGGGCACCGCTATGAGGCCAGCCGATCCCGAGAGGGACGACGGGCAGATCACGATCTGCGGTTACTGCTCGCAGTCAACATCAGCTCGCCCGAAGTGGCAGTTATTCTGTTTCACCGAGGCTGCCGGGAAGCGTCCGGTTTCGAGCCAGCCGAAGTGACGCCGAGCGCGTCCGTTTCAGTCGCCCTTTTTCGTTTGGGCAGTGGGAAGTCCACGGTGGAAGTCGCCATGAGCACGCTGCGTTTGGGTAACAGCGGACTCGCCAGCGCGGTGGTGACCAGCGCCATGATGACCATCATGGTGAACATCTGGGCGTCTAGGACGCCGAGTTGTACCGCGGTGTTGAGGATGATCAGCTCCGTCAGTCCGCGTGTGTTCATCAGTAGGCCGAGTGCCCAGGACTCTTGCCACGAGAGCCCAAAGAATCGCGCCGGGGCCATCGACCCGATCAACTTGCCTGCACAGGCGATGGCGACAATGGCGAGAAGATCCAGGTACTGGCGGGTGCCGAGACTGCTGATGTTGACGCCCAGGCCGGTGGCGATGAAGAACACAGGCAGTAACACGGTGCTGATGCCATCCAGTGGTCGGCGCAAGTGCTCCATGAGATCGATCGCGCACTCACGCGGCATGATGAATCCGAACAGGAAGGCGCCGAAGATGCTGTGTATTCCGATCCAGGTCGTCGTGTAGGCCGATAGGAATGTTCCGGCCGTGAGGAGCACCAGCAGGTGGCGCCACTGCTGACGGGCAGCGCATCGGCCGACCACTTTGGAGAGCGCTGGCCGTATCGCAATGAACATCACCAGCGTGTAGCCCGCGCTTAGCCCGAGTACCTGTACCAAATCACGGGGGCTGCCAGACGACACGAGCGCGGAGACATAGGCCAGCATGCACCAGGCGAGGACGTCATCCACGGCTGCACTGGCCAGCGCGAGAGTGCCGACGCGGGTGTGGGTGAGCTGATTGTCGGTGAGGATGCGGGCGAGAACCGGAAAGGCAGTCACCGACATCGCCGCGCCCATAAAGGTGGCAAAGGTCAGGAAGGAGATGTGGTGGCCAGCCACCATGTTGTGGTGCGGATAAAGCAGAGCACCAACGGCTACACCCAAACCGAAAGTGGCGGCCACCGACGAGAGTGAGACAGCGGCCGCCATCCCGCGGTGCGGGCGCAGCATCCGCTTCTCGAACTCCCAGCCCACCATGAACATGAACAGGGTCAGACCGACCTGGGAGACCGCGGACAGCAGTGGCCGTACGTCTGCGGGAAAGAGCCGGTGCGGCAGGTCGCCGGGCAGCAGCCCAAGAACGCTGGGCCCCAGGGCGATACCGGCCAGGACCTCGCCGATCACCGGAGGCTGATCGATCCGCCGGGCGAGACTGCCCAGCAGGATACCGACGAGGAGCACGCAGGCGATACCCGCCAGCATCGTGGCAACTTGGAGATCGGCGTGAGGGGCAAGCGATCTCAACGCAACAGTGGTCATCAGTGGTCCTCCCCCGGCCGACAGGCGCGCCAGAGGAGCAGACCTGTCTGCTTGGTCGTGCGTTGGGAACTCGGCTGGCCGGTCCTGCCTGGAACGTGAACGTGAACCAGCCGTATAAGCGCGCGACGACCTGCCGGTGGGCGAGCTTTAGTCGGCATATATGCCGGCGGTCCCGGCGCCACGCTCATGAGGTGACGGCGACAACACACGCGGGGGCCGCCCAGTGGGCTTAGGGTTTGCGCGGATGCGCGGCGAGCAATATCTGGTCGAATCCGCGTAATGTGCCGGTCGGGCGTGGGACTGGCTCTCCCACCAGACGTATGCGGTACCTCGCGGTAAGTTCCTGGAGGATGGCTACATGCAGGGCCATGGCCAGCTGGGCGCCGACGCAAGAGTGAGCCCCCCGGCCGAACCCGATGTGTGGGTTCGGTGAGCGGTCAAGCACCAGATCTTCGGGCGTGGAGAAGACTGCGGGGTCTCGATTGGCGGCAGCAGGCACGATGAGGACTTGGTCCCCAGCGCGTATCCGCTGCGAGCCGATCGTCGTGTCGTGCGCGCACGCACGTGCGTCCACTTGGACGGCGCCGGAGTGCCGCACGAGTTCGTTGTAGACCTTGTTGTCGATCGTCAAAGGCTGGTCCTGGTCCAGGAGTCCCCTCTCTACGAGTGCGCGCATCACGCAACTCAGCGTGCTGCCGGGAGACATGATCCCAGCGAAGAAGACCATACGTACCGAGTTGAACACGTAGCGCCGTAATGCCTCATCGGCTGGCAGCTCGAGCAGCCTCAGCGCACCCGGCGAGGAGGGCTGTCGTATCCACGGCTCGAGCATTTGGCTGACATGGATGCGGGCGTCTGTCCGGGGCTGAGCTCGGGAAGGTTCGAGACCAGAGTCCATGCCGAGCACAAGAGCGCGTACGGCCGCCCAGTACGTGGGCTTGTCACCGAGGTCCTTTACGCCGAAGAAAAGACACATGCTCGCCGTGGTCAGCGGGTCGTTAAATTCCGTTACGAAGTCGAAATTGGCGATGCCCAGTTTTTCGAGGAGCTCCCCTGCGTTCGCGCGACACTGCGCCACCCATCCAGGTAGATCGACCTGCCGTATCGCCCGAAGGAGAACATCACGCACTTGACCGTGTTCTGGGGCATCCAGAGTCTGCAATCCAAGGATATCCTCAGGAACATGATCGCCCACAACGCGATAGTCGTTGACGAAGGTGGCCGGGTCCTCCAGGACGCGCATGCAGTCGGCATGGCGAGTGACGATCCACGCCTGCAGCTGCTCGTGCCAGTGGACCGGGTCGTCGCTTTGCAGTTTTCGGTAAACGGAGTATGGATCTTCCAGCATGGCCGGCGACAGCGGTGCGAAGGTTTCCATCACGTCTCCTGTGTTACGTGAATCCGGAGTTTCCAGCTGCCAAGCGTACGGGTTCGGAGGGACGGTGGGATATACCGGTTTCAATGGCCACCCTGGAGATCGGTATGCACATCAAGGTCGACAGTCACCTGCGCAGCTTTCTTCTCTGTGTCGCGTAATATACCCATCCATAATGGCGGCGACTGGGACATTCCACGGGCATGTGCCGTTGCGCTCTCGACTGCCCCACGGCATGATTTGCTACCGCCTCTTGTAGCGCACCCTGTTTCTGGGGCCTCACTGACCAGGAGAAAACAAGAGGGCGCGTTCCGCATGCATGGATCTGCGCACTCAGCGCAGCCTAAGGCTTGTCCCGTAAAT
>NZ_JAFLRJ010000826.1 GCF_017315755.1 Streptomyces beijiangensis | reverse complement strand
CATCATTACCAAGGCGGGCGGTGATCACGTCATGAAGGACCTCAAGGACACCTGGACGACGGTGGGCTGGGAGACCGTGGTCGCGCGTGACCCCGAGGTGATCGTCATCAACAACTACGGGGACACCAGCGCGGCCCAGAAGCGGAAGTTCCTGAAGTCCTATCCGCCGCTCGCGAATGTCTCGGCGATCAAGAACGACCGGATCGTCGTTCTCGACTACGTGGATCTCGTGGAGAGCCCGCGT
>NZ_JAFLRJ010000825.1 GCF_017315755.1 Streptomyces beijiangensis | reverse complement strand
CGTGTATCCGAAGTTCCGCTCCGCGCCCTGGTTCCAGTAACGGGACAGACCCTCGCTGTCGATGATCACGATGCCATCGGGTGCCCGGTCCGCCATGCCCAGTAGGACGTCGGTGTCCGTATCTCCCGTGTATCCCATTTCCCCTCCGAGTTGGTGCGGCTGCCTGCGGGTGCCCCGCGCGAGCCAGGGCACCCGCAGGCGTCGTCAAGCAGGTCAGGCGACGACCCGGCTCTCGTGCAGGGTGCGGATGGCGTCCGCGTCGTATCCGAGGCCGGTGAGCAC
>NZ_JAFLRJ010000824.1 GCF_017315755.1 Streptomyces beijiangensis | reverse complement strand
GAAACGGCCCGCGGTCCCAGGGTCCCAGGGTCCCCGGGTCCAGGGCCGCCGGGTACACGGTCCCCGGGTCCACGGGTCCACGGCCCGCTGCGGCCATGCGGTGGTAATCCGGCGCCATGAAGTCAGATGAACCCAATAGTCCGCGCACCTGCTGCTGTGATGCCCCGGTATGTTCCTTCGGCATCCGGGGAGCGGGTGTGCGGCATCCTTTGTCCCGGCTCGGACTCTCCCTGGCCCTGGTCGTCCCGGCTCTGCTCGGCCGCGTCGGGCCGGCCTCCCTCGCCCCCGGGCGGGCGCCCAGGTGCACCGCCGTCACCGGGCCCTACCAGCGTGAGGTCGAGCGCGGCCTGCGCCTGACGGGGGGCGGAGGGCAGTCCCCGGCGGACTGCCGCCCGTCCGCCGT
>NZ_JAFLRJ010000823.1 GCF_017315755.1 Streptomyces beijiangensis | reverse complement strand
GGGGGCGGCGCCCCCGAAACGGGCGCTGGCGCGCCCCGACCCCGGCCCCCCGCCATCGCGCGGCCCCCGTACGACACAATGGGTGGCGTGACCCGCGCATCTCTGGACAAGCAGCCGCACGAAGTCGCCTCGATGTTCGACGACGTGGCGGCGAACTACGACCTCACCAACGACGTGCTCTCCCTCGGGCAGGACCGCGTCTGGCGCAAGGCGGTCGCCAAGGCCGTCGACGCCCGCCCGGCGCAGAAGATCCTCGATCTCGCCGCGGGGACCGCCACCTCGTCGATGCCCTTCGCGCAGGCGGGTGCGTACGTCGTGCCCTGCGACTTCTCCATCGGCATGCTCAAGGTCGGCAAGGAGCGCACCCCCTGGCTGCCGATGACGGGCGGGGACGCGACGAAACTCCCCTTCCGCGACGACGTGTTCGACGCCGTCACCATCTCCTTCGGGCTGCGCAACGTCCAGGACACGGACGCCGCGCTGCGTGAGCTGTACCGGGTGACGAAGCCCGGCGGG
>NZ_JAFLRJ010000822.1 GCF_017315755.1 Streptomyces beijiangensis | reverse complement strand
GACGTGGAGCGAGTGGTGGTGGGCGTGGACGGCGTGGGGGTTGTCGGCGACGGCGTCGAGGTCGGTGGGGCGGGGGTGGGCGCGGGCTGTCTCGATGCCGTGGCGGATGGCTTGGGCCAGGCGGGAGTCGGGGGGAACGGCGGCCAGGCCTGATTGCAGGCACTGGTGGATGTCGTGGTCGCCGGTGGCCGCGGCCGCGATGGTGGCGGCGACGAACATGGCGCCGTACACACCGTTGGCGGTGTGGGTGAGGGCGGCGTCGCGGTGGGCCTGTTCGGCGGCTGCGGCCGGGTCGCCGGGGTTGGTCCAGCCGTGGATGTCGGCGCGGATCGAGGCGCCGATCCATTCGCGGAAGGGGTTGTGGTGCGTGGCGGTGTGCGGGGGCTCGATGCCGAGGAGGAGGTTGCGGTAGGCGATGCGTTCGGCGGTGAACGTGCGGGCCGCGGGGAGTTCGTCGAGCCAGAGCTGGGCCACGTGGGCGGTGGTGAAGCGGCGGGTGTGGCGCTGGAGGAGGAGCAGGTTGAGGAGGGGGTAGTTGAGGTCGTCGTCCTCGGGCATGCCGTTGATGTTCTCGGCGAGGGAGGTGGGGGCGGAGCGTTTGTTCCAGGGGTGTTCGTGGAGGAGGGCGTCGGGGACGCCCTCGGCGGTGAACCAGGTGGTCAGGGGCCAGTTGCCGGTGGCCTTGGCGAGGCTGCGGATGGCTTGGAGGGGGAGTTTTTCTACTGGCTTGCCCAGGAGGCAGCCTGCGGCTCTGCCGAGCCAGGCGGCGTGGAGGCGGGGGAGGAG
>NZ_JAFLRJ010000821.1 GCF_017315755.1 Streptomyces beijiangensis | reverse complement strand
CGCCGCGCACAGCCAGGCGGCCGACCGTTCCCCCCTGGACGCCTTCGGCCGCTTCCTGCTGTTCGCCGGTACGGCACTGCTCCTGCTGCGCCACCGCCACCCCGTCCTGGTGGCCTTCGGCACCGCGGCCTCCGCGATGCTCTACCTCGGTGCCGGATACGCGTACGGTCCCGTCTTCATCACCGTCGCCGTCGGCTGCTTCGCCGCGATCGTCTCCGGGCACCGGCGCGCCGCCTGG
>NZ_JAFLRJ010000820.1 GCF_017315755.1 Streptomyces beijiangensis | reverse complement strand
CACGCCACTTGCGTCTCCCGGCGCGAGCGTCCCTGCCCCCACGTCCCCCACCAGCCGCCAGTTGAGCAGCCGCACCGCCGCCAGCCGCGCATGGATCTCCGCCAGCCGCTCCCGCACCCAGGGCCGGTCGGCGGGCCGTGCGCCCGTGTCCGGATCAACGGCCCGCGCATACGCGAGAACCGCCGCGTAGCAGTCCTCCGCCTGCATCCCGATGGCCGCGAGCGCCACCCGCTCATGGTTGAGCTGGTTGGTGATC
>NZ_JAFLRJ010000819.1 GCF_017315755.1 Streptomyces beijiangensis | reverse complement strand
TGGTTGAGCTGGTTGGTGATCAGCCCCCAGCCGGCGTTCTCCTCGCCCACCAGGTTCCCTGCGGGCACCCGTATCCCGTCGTAGTACGTGGCCGTCGTCGTCAGGCCGCCCACGGTCTCGATCGGCGTCCAGGAGAACCCCGGCGCGTCCGTCGGCACCAGCACGATCGAGATGCCCTTGTGCTTGGGCGCGTCCGTGTCCGTACGGCAGGCGAGCCAGATCCAGTCCGCGTTCTGCGCGTTGGAGGTGAACACCTTCTGCCCGTCGATCACCCACTCGTCCACGCCCGTCCCCGCGTCCCGCACCGCCCGAGTCCGCAGCGACGCCAGATCGGTCCCGGCCTCAGGCTCGCTGTACCCGATGGCGAAGACGACGTCCCCGCTCAGGATCCGCGGCAGGAAGAAGTCCTTCTGTTCCCGCGTCCCGTACTTCATCAGCGTCGGCCCGACCGTGTTCAGGGTCACCATCGACACCGGCGCACCCGCCCGGTACGCCTCGTCGAAGAACACGAACTGCTCGTCGGGGCCTCGCCCTTGGCCGCCGTACTCGACGGGCCAGCCGAGCCCCAGCATCCCGTCGGAGCCGATGCGCCGCAGCAGCGCCCGCTGTTCATCGGGCCCCTCACCGGGCCCGTCCCGCATCACGTCATGGAAGTACGAACGGAGTTCGGCGCGCAGCGACTGCTGCCGTTCCGTGGGGGCGAGGTGCACGTGGGCGGGCTCCGTTCACAGCGATGTGCCTACGGATCAGGGTTTCTGACTGTCCGTCAGATACGTATCACCTGTCAAGGCACAGCACCGCGCACAACGGTCCGGCGACGACACCGAAGTGCCGTCGCCGGACCGCTGTTCACCCCGTGACCCAACCCCCCTTCGGGCCGCGTCTCACCAGAGCTGGTTGAAATTCACCGTGGTGTTGGACTGGTCGATCGCCGTGAAGCCCCAGCCGTTCACGCTGGCCGTGTTGTTCTGATTCGACGCCCCTGATCCGGTGGCCACCTGCTGTGTGGTGGTCGAGTTGCCGTTGTTGTCGTGCCCGACGCCGCTGCCACTGATGGTGGCGACAGCCGCGTTCGATCCGTTGTCCGCGAAGGAGCCGTTGTCTGCGGAGGCCACTCCGGCGAAGAGACCGAACGCCAGGGGCAGGGCGGCAGCGGCGGCGATAACGCGGGCGGTACGGATGCTTGCCATGTCAATTCCTCCAGGAACCAGAAATACGGCTTGTACTGGGGCAGTTGGCCGACCGCCCCGGTGCTGAGTGCTCGACGTCGCGGAATCAGAATTGCCCACCGAACCCCCGGCGAACCACCCCGGAAGCCCTCTTTCCCTCGCAAGCGTGACGTTAAGTCGATAAACCCTTTTCACGCCCCCAAAGCCCCAGCTCAAAACTGGTCAGGTCACCCGAATGCAGGCGCCGCAAGGGAGGAAGCGTTCCATCAGAGCCCTCAACCTCTTCCCTTGTTCGAACATTCGTACGAACATAGAGGTATGGCCACCACCGACCGGCACTCCGCCACCCTGGCCCTCGCCCACGCGCTTTCCGCCGCCGAGCGCGGGCTTCCGGTCATCCCCCTGTCCCGCACGAAGCTCCCCGCGCTCGGCGGCGGAAAG
>NZ_JAFLRJ010000083.1 GCF_017315755.1 Streptomyces beijiangensis | reverse complement strand
ACAGGGCAACTCCGGCAGCGGTGTGCCCCGCCCCCGCGCCGGGATGTCTTGAACCGCCTGCCCACCTGCGTGAACGTGGAGGCGATGCAACGACGTGACCGGCGCAGCGGACAGAGGGGTAACGACGTGGGACACACCGGTACGGACACGGACGTGGTGATCGCGGGCGCCGGGCCCACGGGCCTGATGCTCGCCTGCGAACTACGGCTGGCGGGCGTCGGGGTGACCGTGGTCGAGCGGCTCGCCGAGCGGTCGGGCGAGTCGCGGGCCGGCGGTATCCACTCCCGCACCCTGGAGGTGCTGGACCAGCGCGGAATCGTGGACCGCTTCCTGGCCGAGGGGCAGCCGCAGCCGGTGGGCCACTTCTCCGGTCTCTACCTCGACTTCGACGAGTCCGAGTCCAGACACCCCTACCCGCTGATGATCCTGCAGTCCGCCATCGAGCGGCTCCTGGAGGAATGGGCCGCCGAACTCGGCGTGCACGTGCGCCGGTCGGCCGCGGTGAGCGGGATCCGCCAGGACGAGACCGGCGTGACGGTCGAACTGAGCACGACGGACGCGGACGCGGGCACGGACGCCGGCACGGACACGGACGCGGAACCCGTGACGTTGCGCGCCCGCTACCTCGTGGGCTGCGACGGCGGGCGCAGCACGGTCCGCAAGCTGGCGGGCATCGACTTCCCCGGTACCGAGGCGACGATGACCGCGCTGATCGGCGACGTCGAACTCCCCGATCTGCCCGAGGACTACGTCTGGGTACGGCGCACCGCGGGCGGCGACTACTCGGCGATCGCCTTCGAGCCGGGCTGGTTCCGCGTGATCACCTCCGAGTTCGACCGCGTCGCGGACCGCGACGAACCCGTGACGTTCGACCAGCTGAGGGAGTCGCTGGTCAGGGTCGCGGGCACCGACTTCGGTATGCACAGCCCCCGCTGGGTCTCCCGGTTCAACGACGCGGCCCGGCAGGCCGCCCAGTACCGCAAGGGCCGGGTGCTGCTCGCGGGCGACGCCGCGCACATCCACTTCCCGGCCGGCGGGCAGGGGCTCAACATGGGTGTGCAGGACGCGGTCAACCTCGGCTGGAAGCTCGCCTCGGTGGTACGCGGCCAGGCGCCCGAGTCCCTGCTCGACAGCTACCACACCGAGCGCCACCCCGTCGGGGAGCGCGTGCTGCACAACACCCGCGCGCAGTCGGCCCTGGTCCGCCCCGGGCCTCAGACGGACGCGCTGCGCGAGGTGTTCAGCTCCCTGATGGTCTACGACGACGTCAACCACCACCTGCGCCACATGCTGACGGCGCTGGACATCCGGTACGCGGCCGACGGCGACCACCCGCTGGAGGGCCGCCGGGTCCCCGACGCCGACCTCAAGTCGTCCGACGGCGCCACCCGCGTCCACGAGCTGCTGCACGCCGCCCGTCCCGTCCTGCTCGACCTGAGCGGCAGCGCCGCGGTGGCGGCCGCCGCCGGGGGCTGGGCCGGCCGCGTCGACCTCGTCGAGGCGCGCAGCGAGGACGAGTACTGGACCGTCCCCGCCATCGGCGACATCCCGGCTCCCGCCGCGCTCCTCATCCGCCCCGACGGCCATGTCGCCTGGGCGGCGGAGTACGGCAGCACGCCCGACACCTCCGCGCTCCGGACCGCACTCGCCACCTGGTGCGGCCCGGCTGCGCAGCGGTGAGACACCTCCGGCACCGACGAACGAGGGGACACACCGACAGTGAACAGCACGTGGTTCCGACGCTTCACCACCGCCACGGGGGACGGCCCGCGGCTGGTGTGCTTTCCGCACGCGGGAGGTTCCGCGACCGCCTTCAAGGAGCTGGCGCACACGCTGCCCGCCCACTTCGACGTGGTGTCCGTGCAGTACCCGGGGCGCCAGGACCGCTACCGCGAACAGCCGTTCACGGCCCTGGCCCCGCTCGTCGAGGCGGTGGCCGCTGAACTGACCCGCGAACTGGCCGCCGATCCCGGTCGGCCGTACGCCCTGTTCGGCCACAGCATGGGCGCGCTCGTCGCGTTCGAGACAGCCCGGCTGCTCGCCCGGGGCAAACTGCCGGGCCCCCAGCGGCTGTTCCTCTCGGGCCGGGGCGGACCCGGCACCGACACCGAGCCGTACCACCTCTACGACGACGCCGATCTGCTGGCCGATGTGCGCAGGCTCGGCGGCACCGACCAGGCCATGCTGGAGGACCCCGACATCCTGGATCTGGTCCTGCCCCCGCTGCGGGCGGACTACCGGGCGCTCGGTACGTACAGCTGGCGCGGAGGTGAGCCGCTCACCGCGCCGGTGACCGCCCTGACCGGGGACAGCGACCCGATGATGACGGTCCAGGACGCGCACACCTGGCGGGCGCACACCACAGGCGAGTTCGAGGTGAAGGTCTTCCCCGGCGGCCACTTCTACCTCTTCGACCACTTCGGCAAGGTCGCCGAGACCGTCACCGAAGGGCTGCGGGCCCCGGCCGCCGCGTTCTGACCGCTGCGTCCTGACCGCTGTGTCCTGACCGCCGCGCACGGCGAAGGGCCCGGACCGACCTCTGATGGTCGGGCCGGGCCCTTCGCCCATCCCTCAGGCGTACGTGTGGAAACCGCGCCCGGACTTCCTGCCCAGCAGACCGCCCTCGACCATGCGCAGCAGCAGCGGCGGCGGCGCGTACAGCGGCTCCTTGAACTCCTCGTACATGGCCTGCGCGATGGAGACGGTGGTGTCCAGACCGATGAGGTCGGCGAGCCGCAGCGGCCCCATCGGATGCGAACAGCCCTGCACCATGCCCTCGTCGACGACCTCCGCGGACGCCAGGCCCGACTCGACCATCCGGACCGCGGAGAGCAGATACGGGAACAGCAGCGCGTTGACGAGGAAGCCCGCCCGGTCCGGCGACGCGATCGGCTTCTTGCCCAGCACGTCGCGGACGAAGACCAGCGCCCGCGCGCTCACCGCGTCGTCCGTCAGCACCGAGGAGACGAGCTCGACGAGCGGCAGCACCGGCACCGGGTTGAAGAAGTGCATGCCGAGCACATGGCCGGGGCGCCGGGTCGCGGAGGAGAGCCGTACGACCGGGATCGAGGACGTGTTGGTCGCCAGGATCGCGTCCGGGTCCTCGACGATCTTGTCGAGGGTGGCGAACAGTTCCCGCTTGAGCTGCTCGTCCTCCTTGACCGCCTCGATCACCAGCTGGCGGTCCGCCAGTGCGTCGAGGTCGCGGGTGAACGACACCCGGCCGAGCGCCGCGTCCCGCTCCTGCACGGTCAGTTTGCCCTTGGCCACGCCCCGGTCGAGGGAGGCGGCCAGCCGCCGGGGCGCTGTCACCAGCGACGACTCGGAGAAGACGACGACCTTCACGTTCAGGCCGGACTTGGCGCACAGTTCGGCGATGCCGGTGCCCATGATGCCGCTGCCCGCGACACCCACCCGGTCGATTCCCGTACCGGTACCGGTACCGGCGCTCTGCGTGGACGTGGTCATGCGGGGGTCCCCCAGGTCAGAAGTGATGCTCCGATCGACATGCCGCCGCCGAACCCGGCGAGCAGCACCAGCTGCCCCGGCGACAGGGCTCCCGTGCGGTGGGCCTCGTCGAGTGCGACCGGCACCGAGGCGCTGCCGACGTTCCCGTACCTGATCAGCGTGCGGTGCGTCTGCGCGGCGCCGAGGCCCGCGCGCTCGACGACCTCGCCGAGCATCACGCCGTTGGCCTGGTGCGGTACGAAGTGGTCGACCGCGCCGATGTCCACGCCTGCCCTGCGCGTCAGCGCGAGGAGCGCCGGCGGCACGTGCTCGGCGACGAAGTCCCGTACGCCGCGGCCGTCCATCTTGAAGAAGTGGCCGCCCTCGGCGACGGTCGCAGCCGACGCGGGCCTGCGGCTGCCGCCGG
This sequence comes from Streptomyces beijiangensis, assembly GCF_017315755.1. Taxonomy (GTDB): domain Bacteria; phylum Actinomycetota; class Actinomycetes; order Streptomycetales; family Streptomycetaceae; genus Streptomyces; species Streptomyces beijiangensis. The sequence continues at coordinate 62,622 of NZ_JAFLRJ010000083.1, read as the reverse complement.
CTTCGACACGGATCAGATGGTGCGCGTCGCCGCGGCTGGACAGGTCGCTCGCGATGATCCCGTACGGCTCCGGCACCGCGCCGACGACCGCGGCCCCGGCGCCGTCGGCGAAGAGGATCGCCGTCCTGTGGTCCGTGAAGTCCAGGATCCGGGAGTACACGTCGGCCCCGATCACCAGCACCCTGGCCTCCGGCCGCACGGTCACCAGGCTGTGGGCCAGCACCAGGGCGTAGACGAAGCCGCTGCACACGACGTTGACATCGAAGCAGGCCGCGCCGTACGCGCCCAGACCGTGCTGTACGAGGTACGAGGTGGGCGGCTGCGGGAAGTCCCCGGTGGAGGTCGAGACGATGATGTAGTCGATCTGCTGCGGGGTCAGCTCCGCCTGGGCCAGCGCCCGTTCCGCGGCCTTCACCGCCAGGTCGGACGTCGCCTCGTGCGGGGCCGCGTACCGGCGCGAGCGGATCTGTGTCTTGCGCTCGATCCACTCCGCGGTGACGCCGACGCGCTCGGCGACCTCCTCGTTGCCCACCTCGTGCTTGGGCAGGTACGAGCCGGTGGAGAGTATGCCGATGCCCATGTCAGGACACCCCGGCGGGGACGGGCGCACCGGCGTCGCGCAGCGGGTTGAGCCGCGCCGCCCCGATCTTCTCGCGCAGTACGGGATCGGTGACGCCGAGGCCCTCCTGGGGCGCGAGGCAGAGCACGCCGACCTTTCCGGTGTGCCGGTTCGTCTGCACCAGCCGTGCGGCCTCGCCCACGTCCTTCAGCGGGAAGACCTCGGAGAGGATCGGGGAGAGGTGCCCCAGCCGGAAGAGCCGGTTGCACTCAGCCTGTTCCTGGAGATTGGCGGCGTGACTGCCCAGGATGCGCTTGAGGTTCATCCAGAGATAGCGGTTGTCGAAGTGGTGGTCGTAGCCCGTGCTCGATCCGCAGGTGACGACCGTCCCGCCCTTGCGCACGACGAACACCGAGATCCCGAAGGTCGCCCGCCCGACGTAGTCGAACACGACGTGCGGGTCCTCGCCGACCTGCCGGCGGATCTCCCGCCCGAGCCGCTTGCCCAGCTCGATCGTCCGTTCCGGGGTGGGCGCGGAGTCCCCGCCCATGCCGATGTCGTTGCGGTCGATGACCACGTCGCAGCCGAGCCGGCGCAGCGCCTCGGCCTTGCGTGCGGCGCTGACCACGCCGACGGCGATGCCGCCCGCGTTCTTCACCATCTGCACGGCGAACGCGCCGAGGCCGCCCGTCGCACCCCAGATGAGCACGACGTCGCCCTGCTTGATGCGGGCGCCGTTGGCGCCGACGAGCATCCGGTACGAGGTCGCCGCGGTCAGCAGCACCCCGGCCGACTCCTCCCAGGTCAGATGCGCCGGCTTGGGCAGCAGCTGGCTGGCGCGCACCACCGAGTAGTGGGCCAGGCCCCCGAAGTTCGTCTCGTAGCCCCAGATCTTCTGCCCGGCCCCGAGCATCGCGTCGGCGTGCGTCGCCGGTTCCTGCTCGTCGACCTGGACACAGCTGGCGACGACGTGGTCGCCCGCTTTCCAGTGCCGTACGCCGGGACCGACGCGTACGACGATCCCCGCCGCGTCCGAGCCGACGACGTGGTGCGGCAGGTCGTGCCGGGCGGCGTACCCGCCCTGGTGGGCGCCGCGCTTGAGGAACTCGAACGTGGGCACCGGTGCGAACGTCGCCGACCACACGGTGTTGTAGTTGATGGAACTCGCCATGACGGCGACGACCACCTCGTCCGGGGCGAGCTCCGGCATCGGGACCCGCCCGACGTGCAGCGACTTGCGGACGTCCTTGTCCTCCACGCCGTCGAACATGCCGACATCCGCGGCCAGGAGGTGCGCGGCCTCGTACTCCGTGGGGAGTTCGTGTCGCCCGATCTCATCCGGGCCGGCCCCGGACAGCAGGGCTTCTGTCAAAGAATCCATGATTCCCTTTCTCCTTCGCCGTGCCACCGCTGCTGACCGGGACCGGGACCGGGACCGGAACTGCGACTGCCGCTGAGACCGGGCCTGGTGCTCAGAGGACCGCGCCCTGCTTGGTGCGCCTGCGCAGACTCGGCCTGCTGGACTGGCCGAGGTCCTTCCACATGTCCGAGAGGCCGGTGACGGTCCGCGCGGCGAACAGCCTGCGGATGGACACCTCCTGCTTCAGCTCCGACCGGATCAGGCCGACGAGCCGTATCGCCCGCAGCGAGTTGCCGCCGAGGTCGAAGAAGTCCTCGTCGATGCCCACCCGGTCCAGTTCGAGCACCTCGGCGAAGGCCGCGGCCAGGGCCCGCTCGGTGTCGTTGCGCGGCGCCCGGTAGGTGCCCTCGTCGAACTCGGGCTCCGGCAGCGCCGTCCGGTCGACCCGCCCGCTGGCCGCCACCGGCAGCCGCTCCAGCACCGTGAAGACCGAAGGCACCATGGACTCCGGCAGCCAGCCTGCGGCGAACCGGCGCAGTTCGTCGCCCGAGACGGTCGTGCCGGCCACCGGGACGACATACGCCACCAGGCGCTGCTGCCCCGCACTGTCCTGCCGGACGGCCACGACCGACTGGGCGAGACCGGTGTGCTCGGACAGCACCTCCTCGATCTCGGCCGGCTCGATACGGACACCCCGTACGTCCGCCTGGGCGTCGGCCCCGGCCACGTAGTCGAGCCGTCCTTCGGTGCTCCACCGCACCCGGTCCCCGGTCCGGTGCATGAGCGCTCCGGGCGGGCCGAACGGGCAGGGCACGAAGCGCTCGGCGGTCGCTCCGGGGCGCCCGGGGTAGCCGCGCGCCACACCGGGTCCGGCCACGTACAGCTCACCGGTCACGCCGACGGGGACGGGCGCCAGGCCCGGACCCAGTACGTACAGGGCGGTGTGGTCCATCGGGCGGCCGACCGTGCCCGGATGGCGGACCGGTTCGCCCGCGGCCATGCGGTGGCACGCGGCGAAGACCGTCGACTCCGTCAGGCCGTGGCCGTTGAGGATCGTCAGTCCCGGGCAGGCCTCGCGGACCCGGCGCAGGGCGGCCGCGGAGACACGTTCGCCGCCGGTCCACACCTCGCGCAGTCCGGCGAGGGACTCGGCGCGCTCGGCGGCGATCGCCGAGAACAGGCCGGCGGGCAGCCACAGCGCGGTGATCCCGTGCGCCGCGCGTGCCTGGGCCAGCGTGTCGGGGGTGAGTTCCCCGGGGGGAGCCACGACCACCCGGCCGCCGTTGAGCAGGGGCACCCACACTTCGAGTGCGAGGGCGTCGGAGGTGGTCGGGGCGTGCCACAGCACGGTGCCGCGGCCGGCTTCCTTCCAGTGGCGGTCCAGGACCAGCCGCTCCATGTTCCGGTGGGTCAGGCCGACTCCGGTGCCGGGGGCGGCCGTTCCCGAGTCGTACAGCACGGCCAGCAGGCCGTCCTGGTGCGCGGGAAGGGGGGCCTGCGGCGAGGTCCCGCTGCCGGCGCTCTCCGATGCGAGGTCGTCGAGGACGAGCGCCGGGACGTCAGGGCCTGCAGAGAGCCGCGGCGCCGTCGTCGCGTCGGTGAGCAGGGCGCAGGCCTGGGCCCCGGCGATCTGCGACCCGGTGCGTTCCGCCGGGAACGCCGGATCGACGGGCAGGTAGGCCGCGCCAGCCTTGACCACGCCGAGCAGAGCGGCAGCGAGGTCCGCCGAGCGGGGCAGCGCCACCGCCACGACCGACCCGGGGCCGATCTGCCGGCGGCGCAGCGCCCCGGCCAGCCGGTCCGAGCGTTCGTCCAGTTCCTGGTACGAGAGCGTGCCGTCGCCGGAGACCAGGGCGACGGCGGCGGGGTCCCGCTCCACCTGCCGGGCGAAGAGCTGAGGCACCGTCAGGCCCGGCAGCGGCGCTGCCGTGTCGTCCGGCGCGTTGAGCACCTGCTCGCGCTCCGCGCCGCTCACCACGTCCAGCGCACCGACCGGCTGCGCGCCGGCGGCGACCACGGCACGGATGTACGCGGTCAGCTCCTCGCCGATGAAGCGCAGTTCCGCGCGGTGGTAGAGGCGGGCGGGGGCGTCGAGCCGGATGAAGAGGTCGCTGTCGGCGCTGCCGTCGGTGTAGACGCCGATCGACAGTTCCTCGAAGGTCCCGGTCGTGGCGCCGGAGTAGCGGGCCGGGCTGTCGCCGAAGTGGAGCTGCTCCACGAACTCGACGACGTTCACGACGGCGCCGTAACTGCCGCGGCCGCTCAGGACGGTGCCGCCCGCCCGCTGGATGTCGGAGTAGTGAAGTGCGGTGTGGTCGAAGATCTCGTACGTGTCGTCGACGAGCGCGTCGGCGATCTCGGCGAAGGTCGCGCTGAGGTCGATCTTCGCCCGTACCGGCACCACGTTCACCGCCAGGCCCGGCGTACGGCTCGCCACGCCGATCCGGTTGCCGACGGCGAGCGAGAGAAGGAACTCGGGGCGGTCGCAGCGGTGCCGCAGGTACACGGCGGTGGCCGCGGTCAGCAGCTGCGACATCCACAGGCCCATGGACTGCGCGGTCTCGGTCCACACGTCGGACTCGGCGCGGGGGACGGTGAGCGTACGGCTCACCATGCCGATGGTCTCGGCCACCTCCGACCAGCGGTCGGCGCCGGACATCGGTTCGGAGAGCGCGGTGCGCTGCGCGTCGGACAGGACGACGCGCGGAATCTGCGCGGGCGCCGGCGCGGGTGCCTGGGTCAGGTAGTCGCGCCAGAACTCCGTGTCCTCGGTGAACTTCGGGGAGGCGAGGTACTCCTCCGCCTCGGCCGCGAACGACTCGGTGTCCCACGGGTGCGGCAGCTCGGGCACCTGCTCGCCGCGCACCAGCGCCGTGTAGACCGCGGCGAGGCGCCGCGACAGCAGGCCGCCCGCGCCGAATCCGTCGGATATGAGGTGGTGGTAGGCGATCACCAGGAGGGAGCGGGTCTCCGAGAGCTTTACCGCGCCCAGGCGGAACAGCAGGTCGCGCTCCAGGTCGAACGGCTGGCGCACCATCTCGGCGAGGGCCTCGCGCGCCGCCTGCTCGGGGTCGGCGTCGGCGCTGAGATCCAGGAAGAAGGGGCGCCAGTCCCCCAGTTCACGGGGGACGAGCCGCAGACCGCCGCCGTCGTCGACGAAGTTGACGCGCAGCACCTCCGCCTCGCCCATGACGTGCAGGAACGCGGATTCGATGGCCGCCGTGTCCAGCTCACCGTCCACATCCCACATGGTCAGCGCATGGTTCGGCGTGTCGGGGGCCATTTTCTGCGCCCGCCACATGCCTTTATGCGCAGATGACGCGCTGAACGAACGCACACAGATCAACCCCTCGACAAACAGGCCCGGACACCGGGGAATTCGCAGCTCACCCTCATGGTCGGGGCGGCGCGTCGGCCGTTCAAGACAACTTGGATCCCGGCGGGACAAGCCGCTGCCGGGCTTGCGGTGTCCCGCCGGCGGGACACTCCCGCGCTACTGCCCGCGCGGGAGCTCCCTCTTCACTTCGTATCGCTCGTGGCCATCAGGGACACGATGTGCCCGGTGATGAGCCGCGGTGACGGGTGCCGCAGCACCAGGTTCGCCCGCAGTTTGAGTCCGGTCGACGCGGTCAGGCGCTTGCTGAGCTCCATGGAGAGCAGCGAGTCGAAGCCGAGGTCCTTGAACTCGTGGTCGGGATGGACCGACGCGCTGGAGGGGTGCCCGAGTACGACGGCGACCTTCTCCAGGACGTGGTCCAGGACGAGCGGCTTCGCGTCGGCGCCTGCGAGGGCGGAGATCCTCTCCGACAGGGGGACGAGGCGGTCGTCGCCGGCGGGCTGTTCCGCCGGGGACACCTCCGCCGCCACCGCGGCCGTGGCCGCGGAGTTCAGCCAGTAACGCTGCCGGTCGAACGCGTACGTCGGGAGATCCACCCGGCGGGGCGTACGGAACAGCGCGCCGAAGTCGACGGGCCCGCCCCGGACGTGGAGCGCGGCCAGCGAACCGAGCACGGCCTCCACCTCGCCCCGGCCGCGCCGCGACGACGCGAGGACCAGCGCGCCGTCCACGTCCTCGACGATCTCCTGTACAGGGACGGTCAGCACGGGGTGCGGGCTCATCTCGACGAACACCCCGAAGCCGTCCGCGGCCAGCTGCCGTACAGACGATTCGAAGCGGACCTTCTCGCGCAGGTTGTTGTACCAGTAGTCGCCGTCCAGCTCCGCGGTGTCGATGGTCCTGCCGTACAGGGTCGAGTAGAAGGGGAGCGCCGACGTCTTGGGGCGCACGTCGGAGAGGGCCGCGGTCACCTGGTCGCGTACGCGGGTCACATGGTGGGAGTGCGAGGCGTAATCGACCGATATACGCCGGGCCTGCGCGCCGTCGGCCTTCATCTTCGCGACGAATTCGTCCAGTGCGTCCGGTTCCCCGGAGACCACCACGGAGCGGGGGCCGTTGACCACGGCGACGCTGACGCGGCCGCCCCACGGGGCCAGCCGCGCCTCCACCACGTCCTCGGACTCCGCGACCGACGCCATCCCGCCGTGGCCGATCAGGTCCACCAGGGCCTTGCTGCGCAGCGCCACGATCTTGGTGGCGTCCCGCAGGGACAGTGCGCCGCACACGTACGCGGCGGCGATCTCGCCCTGGCTGTGGCCCACCACCGCGGTCGGTTCCACGCCCCAGGACCGCCACAGGGCGGCCGTGGCGACCATGACGGAGAACAGGGCGGGCTGCACCACGTCCACCCGGTCCAGGGTCGGCGCGCCCTCCACGCCGCGCACCACGTCGAGCAGCGACCAGTCGACCCACTCGGCCAGTGCGGCCGCGCACTCCTCCAGGCTCCGCGCGAAGACCGGGAAGGCGTCGTACAGTTCCCGGCCCATGCCGACCCACTGCGATCCCTGCCCGGGGAAGACGAAAGCGGTGGCGCCGAGGTGGCCTGCGGTGCCGCTCACCACCCCCGCGGACTCGGTGCCCTCGCTCAACGACGCGAGACCGGCGAGGAGTTCGTCGCGGCCGCGGCCCAGGACCACGGCGCGGTGTTCGAACCGCGACCGGCCCGAGAACAGCGACCAGCCCGCGTCGGCGAGGTCCAGGTCCGTGCCGGCGGCCAGGAAATCGCGGAGTCTGCCCGCCTGCAGCGCCAGGGCTTTCGCGCTCTTGGCGGACACCACCCAGGGCACCAGGCCGCCGGTGACACCCGTGTGCTCGTCCTTCGGCTCGTGCTCCTGCTCGTGCTCGTGCTCCTGCTCGTGCTCCTGCGGCGGGGCCTCTTCCAGGATGACGTGCGCGTTGGTGCCGCTGACGCCGAACGACGACACCCCGGCCCGGCGCGGGCCGTCCGCCGGGGCCGTCCACTCGCGTCCCTCCGCGAGGATCTCGACCGCGCCCGACGACCAGTCCACGTGGTGCGAGGGTTCGCCCACGTGCAGGGTCTTCGGCAGGTATGTGTGGCGCATGGCCATGACGGCCTTGATGACGCCGCCGACTCCGGCGGCGGCCTGGGCGTGGCCCATGTTCGACTTCAGGGAGCCCAGCCAGAGCGGCCTGTCCTCGGCCCGGCCCTGCCCGTAGGCGGCCAGCAGAGCGCCTGCCTCGATGGGGTCCCCCAGCCTGGTCCCGGTGCCGTGGGCCTCGACGAGGTCCACCTCCGAGGCGGCGACCCCCGCGTTGGCGAGTGCCGTGCGGATCACCTTCTCCTGGGCGCGGCCGTTGGGAGCGGTCAGCCCGTTGCTGGCCCCGTCCTGGTTCACCGCGCTGCCGCGGACGACAGCGAGCACCGGGTGGCCGTTGCGCCGGGCGTCGGAGAGCCGCTCCAGGAGCAGCACGCCCACCCCCTCGGCCCAGCCCGTGCCGTCCGCCCCGTCCGCGAAGGCCTTGCACCGGCCGTCTGCCGACAGGGCGCGCTGGCGGGAGAACTCCACGAACATCGCGGGCGTCGACATCACCAGCGCCCCGCCCGCCAGCGCGAGCGAGCTCTCCCCCGAACGCAGGGACTGCACCGCCATGTGCAGGGCCACCAGCGACGAGGAGCACGCCGTGTCCACCGACACCGCGGGCCCCGTGAGCCCCAGTTCGTACGCCACCCGGCCGGACGCCACGCTCAGCGCGCTGCCGTACAGCAGGTAGCCCTCCAGGTCCTTGTGGCCCGACTCCAGGAAGCGCCACCCGTATTCGGAGGAGCTCACCCCGGAGAAGACGCCGACCTCGGATCCGCGGACGTCGGCGGGGACGATGCCCGCCCGCTCGAAGACCTCCCACGACGTCTCGAGCAGCAGACGGTGGTGAGGATCGACGGCCAGCGCCTCGCGCGGGCTGATGTTGAAGAACGGGGCGTCGAAACCGGCGACGTCGCTCAGGAATCCGCCCTGACGCGTGTACGCGCTGCCGGCGGCGTCGGGGTCCTGGTCGTACACGTCGCGCCACCCGCGGTCCTGCGGGAAGTCGCCCACGACGTCACGGCCCTCGCGGAGCACGTCCCACAGGTCCTCGGGCGACGCCACGCCTCCCGGGTAGCGGCACGCCATGGAGACCACGGCGATCGGCTCGCCCCGGCCGGCCTTCAGCGCGTCGTTCTCCTGCCGGAGGCGGTCGCGCTCCTCCAGCAGTGTGCGGAGTGCCCGCTGGACCCGGTCCGGTCCTTCCGCTGCGCGATCGGCGGAGTTGCTCATGTCGCTCACCTCGATTCCTCCAGGGCCAGGTCGACCAGTGCTTCCAGGTCCAAGTCCGACAGTTCGTCCGGGCCGGTGTCCGGTTCCGCGTCCGTCTGCGGGCGCAGCAGCCCGAAGAGGTACTCCCCCAGCTCACGCGGGGTCGGGTAGTTGAAGACGAGCGTGGACGGCAGGCGCAGTCCGGTCGAGGCGCCCAGCAGGTTGCAGAGTTCGACCGCGGTCAGCGAGTCGAAACCGAGCTGGGTGAACGCCTGGTCGACGTCGACGCCCGCGCTGGAGGAGTGTCCGAGCACGACGGCGGCCTGCTCGCGCACCCGGTCCAGTACGGCGGTACGCGCCTCGTCCGCCGGCAGCGACTCCAGCACGGCGGCCAGTCCGGCAGGGGCTGCGGCGGCCTTGGCCGCGGCCGGCCCGCCCCGGCGTGGACGGCCGCCCTCGACGAGGTCGCGCAGGAGCGGCGGGAGTTCGTCGCCGGACCGCTCGCGCAGCGCGGCGAGGTCCAGCCGGGCCGGGACGAGGACCGGCTTGCCGTTGGCGCACGCCGCGTCGAAGAGGGCCAGTGCCTGGGGGGTCGGCATCGCGGCGATGCCCGTCCGCCGCAGCCGGGCCACTCCGGCGTGGTCCAGCTCCCCCGTCATACCGCTGCTCTGCTCCCACCAGCCCCAGCACAGCGAGGTGCCGGGCAGTCCTGAGGCCGCGCGCTGCGCCGCCAGACCGTCCAGGAAGGCGTTCGCCGCCGCATAGTTGGCCTGTCCCGCGTTGCCGAGCGTGCCCGCGAGGGCGGAGAACTGGATGAACGCCGACAGGGTGTGGTCCCGGGTCAGCTCGTGCAGGTGGACGGCTCCGCCGGCCTTGGCCGCCAGTACGCGGTCGATGCTCCCGGCGGTCAGCGACTCGACGGTGCCGTCCGCGAGGACGCCCGCCGCGTGCACGACGGCGGTCAGCGGGTACCGGCCCGGCAGGCCGGTGAGCAGGCCCGCCACGGCCTCCCGGTCCGCGACATCGCACGCCACGACCCGTACCTCCGCTCCCCCGCTCCGGAGGTCGGCGACCAGCTCGGGCACCCCGTCCGCCGCCGTACCGCGGCGGCTCGCGAGGAGCAGGCTCCGTACGCCGCGTTCGGCGACGAGATGCCGTGCCACGAGCGAACCCACGCCCCCGGTCCCGCCGGTGACCAGTACGGTGCCGCCGCCGAGGCCGTCGCCCACCTCCAGGACCAGCTTGCCGACGTGACGGCCCTGGCTCATCTCGCGGAACGTACGGCGCGCGTCGCGGATACCGCGCAGGGAGACCGGGTTCAGCCGGATCCGCCCTTCGGTGAACAGCTCCATGACGGCCCTGAACATGTCGCGGATCGCGTCCGGGCCCGCCTCGTAGAGGTCGAAGGCCTCGTAGCCGACACCGGGGTGGACGGCCGCGACCTGGCGGGGGTCGCGGATGTCCGTCTTCCCCATCTCGACGAAGTGCCCGCCGTCGGGCAGCAGCGTCAGCGAGGCGTCGACGAACTTGTGCGCGAGGGAGTTCAGTACGACGTCCACACCGCGCCCGTCCGAGGTGCGGCGGAACTTCTCGGCGAACTCCAGGTCGCGCGACGACGCCAGGTGCGCCTCGTCGATTCCCAGGCCGCGCAGGAGGGGCCACTTGGAGGGGCTGGCGGTGGCGTAGATCTCGGCGCCGACGTGCTGCGCCAGTTGTACGGCGGCCATCCCGACGCCGCCCGCCGCGGCGTGGATGAGGACCCGCTGCCCCTTCCTGAGACCCGCCACGCGCAGCAGCCCGTGGTAGGCGGTGAGGAAGGTGCACGGTACGGACGCGGCCTGGGCGAAGCTCCAGCCGTCGGGGACGGGCACGAGCATGCGGTGGTCCGCCACGGCCGTGCGGCCGAAGGCGCCGGTGAAGATGCCGGTGACCCGGTCGCCCGGCGCCACCGTCGTCACGTCGTCCGCCACCTCCCGCACCCATCCGGCGCCCTCGCTGCCGAGCCCGGCGTCGATGGCGGTCCGTGCCACCAGCCCCAGAGCGACGGTGACGTCCCGGAAGTTGAGTCCCGCCGCCTGTACGGCGATACGGACCTGACCGCTCGTCAGGGGTGCTTCCACCTCGGGGCACGGGACCCAGGCCAGGTTCTCCACCGTCCCCTTCTCCGGGATGCCGAGACGGTGGGCGCCGGCCGGCGGCGGTGCGAGCAGATGGCCGGCGGGTGCGGCCGCCGCGAGGCGGGGGACGAGGTACGCCCCGTCGCGCAGCGCCAGTTCGTCCTCGTCCAGGGCGAGCGCGTCCGCGAAGCGTGCCAGGGAAGTCTCCGCGTCGTCGGTGTCCACCAGCCGGAACCTGCCGGGGTGTTCGGTCCTGGCGGAGCGGATCAGGCCCCACACGGACGCGCCGGGGAGGCTTTCGGCGCTCTCGCCCTCACCCGTGCCGAGGGCCAGGCGGGTGACCACCACCAGAGTCGAGCGGGCGAGGGGCTCCTCGGTGAGGAACCGCCGCACCCACTCCAGTACCAGCTTGTCCGCGTCGCCGACCGCGGCGAGCAGACCGGCGGGGTTCGCGGGGGCGACGTCGTCCAGGCACAGGACGACGTGCCGGGGCGCGGCGCCGGTGAGGACGTCGTCGAGGCTCGCGTGGAGCACGGCACCGCCGTCGCCCGCCGTACGGAGCCGGGAGGCCAGGCCGTCCTGGGCGCCGACGACGCTCCAGGGGCCGCGCTGTGTCCGCTGCCCGCTCGCGCCCGCCCTGGCGGGGCGCCACCGCACTTCGTACAGCGACTGCTCCTGCCCGCCGCGCGCCGCGTGCACCTGCCCGGCGCTGGCCGGGCGGAAGGTCAGCGCCCCGACGTGCGCGAGGGCGCGGCCGTCCTCGTCGGCGACCGTCAGGGACACGGCGCCTTCGCCGGCCGGGGAGAGGCGGACCTTCACGGTCGTGCCGCCGCGTCCGGCCAGACCGACGCCGGACCACGAGAAGGGCATCCAGCCCTGCTCGCCCGTCACCGGGATGAGACCGCCGGCGACCACCGCGTGCAGGACGGTGTCCAGCAGGGCCGGATGCAGGGCGTGGGCACCGCTCGCCGGGTCCGCGCCGGTGTCCGGCAGGGTGGCGAGGGCGAAGAGGTCGTCGCCGTGCTGCCAGACCTCGCGGAGCCCGCGGAACGCCGGACCGTAGTCGAATCCCGCGTCCGCGAAGGAGTCGTAGAGGCCGTCGATGTCGAGCTGCCGGGCGCCTGGCGGCGGCCAGGCGGAGAGTGAGCGCGCCTCGTCCGCCGAAGCGGCGGTCTCCGGTGCGTCCGGTGCGTCCGGTGCCAGGTTTCCGCGCGCGTGACGGGTCCAGCCGCCCGCGGCCGGGCTGTCGTCGCCGGCGCGCGAGTACACGTCCAGCGAGCGGTGTCCCGTCTCGTCCGGCGCGCCGACCGCGATCCGTACCTGTACGTCGCCCGTGCCGGGGAGGATCAGCGGTACTTCCAGGGTGAGTTCCTGCACCGCGCCGCACCCCACGTGCGCGCCCACCGACAGCGCCAGGTCGAGGTGGGCCGTCGCCGGGACGACGACCGCACCGAACACGGCGTGGTCGGCGAGCCAGCCGTGGGTCCGCAGGGACCACAGTCCGGTGAACACCACCTCGCCGGTGCCGGGGTGTTCCACCGCGGCGCCGAGCAGCGGGTGTCCCGGGGCCGAGAGGCCGGCGGAGGCGACGTCCGCCGTCTGCGTCCCGGCCAGGAAGTCCATCCAGTACCGCCGGCGCTGGAACGCGTACGTCGGGAGGTCCACCGCCCGGCGCGTCCCGAACAGGGCGCTCCAGTCGACGGATCCGCCCCGGACGTGCAGCCCGGCCAGCGCGCCGATCAGCGCCTGCGGCCCGGTGCGGCCGGGCCGCGACGCCGCCAGGACCACCGCGTCGTGCACGCCCTCGGCGGCGAACGCCTCCTTGGTCATGCCTGTGAGCGTCGCTCCGGGACCGACCTCCAGGAAGGTCTTCGCGCCGGCCGCGCGGGCGCACTCCACCGCGTCGTAGAAACGGACGGGCTGCCGCACGTGGTGCACCCAGTACTCGACGGACGTCAGCTCCTGGAGCGTGGCCTCGCGGCCCAGCCTGGCCGAGACGACCGGAACCGACATCTCGCCCGGGGGGAACGCGCCGAGCGAGCCCGCGAACGCGTCGAGGACCGGGTCCATGAGCGGGGAGTGGAACGCGTGGCCGACCGCGAGCAGTTTCGCCGAGACGCCGTCGGCGACCAGCAGGTCGCGGATCTCGTGGACCTGGCCGCGCAGGCCCGAAAGCACCAGGGACTCGGGGCCGTTGACGGCGGCGATGCCCACGCGGCCGTACGCGCCGAGCAGCGTGGCCACCCGGGCTTCCGAGGCGCGTACGGCCAGCATGGCGCCCTGTTCGGTGACCGTCTGCATGGTCAGTCCGCGCGCGGCCACGAGCCGGGTCGCGGTGTCCAGGCCGAAGGCTCCGGCGACATGGGCGGCGGCTATCTCGCCGACGGAGTGGCCGATCAGCTGGTCGGGCCGGGGGCAGTACTGCGTCAGGAGCCGGTACAGGCCGACCTGCAGGGTGAACAGTGCCGGCTGCGCGATGTCGGTGCGCTCGCGGTCCGCGGGTGCGTCGGCGAGGAGCAGGGGCTTGAGCGCGAAGGGGAGGTGCGCGTCGAAGTGCGCGCAGGTCTCGTCGACGCTCTGCGCGAAGACGGGATAGGTGTCGTACAGCTCCCGTGCCACACCGGCCCAGGGCGAGCCCTGTCCGGGGAACAGGAAGACCGTGCCGCCGGGTTCGGCCGTGACACCGCGCACCACGGCGGCGGACTCCGTGCCGTCGCTCAGCGCCGCCAGCGCGCTCAGCATCTCCTCGCGGTCGTGCCCGAGGGCCACCGCCCGGTGCTCGAATCCCGTACGGCCCGACACCAGCGACCAGCCGGCGTCGGCGAGGTCCAGGTCCTTGCCCGCGTCCTTGCCCGCGGCGATGAAGTGGTGCAGTTTGCGCGCCTGCGCCCGCAGCGCCTGCTCCGAGCGCGCGGAGAGCGCCCAGGGCACCGGGCCGCCGCAGTAAGGGATCTCGTCGGGGTCGTCCTCCTCCTCGGGCGCCTGTTCGAGGATGACGTGGGCGTTGGTGCCGCTGACCCCGAAGGCGGACACGCCCGCGCGCCGGGGCCGGCCCTCTGCCGTGGTCCACTCCCGTGCCTCGGTCAGCAGCTCGACCGCACCGGCCGACCAGTCCACGTGCGTCGAGGGACGGTCCACGTGCAGGGTCTTCGGGAGTACCCCGTGGCGCATCGCCATGACCATCTTGATGATGCCGCCGACGCCCGCGGCCGCCTGCGTGTGACCGGTGTTCGACTTCAGCGATCCCAGCCAGAGGGGAGCGCCGTCGGCCCTTTCCTGTCCGTACGTGGCAAGGAGCGCCTGCGCCTCGATGGGGTCGCCCAGCGTCGTGCCGGTGCCGTGCGCCTCCACCGCGTCCACGTCGGCCGCCTGCATCCGGGCGTTCGCCAGCGCCGCCCTGATCACGCGCTGCTGCGCGGGACCGCTCGGCGCGGTCAGCCCGTTGGACGCACCGTCCTGGTTGATCGCCGAGCCGCGGACCACCGCCCAGACGCGGTGGCCGTTGCGCCGCGCGTCCGAGAGACGCTCCAGGACGAGTACGCCCGCACCCTCGGAGAACCCGGTGCCGTCCGCCGCGTCCGCGAACGCCTTGCACCGGCCGTCCTGCGACAGACCGCGCTGGCGCGTCATCTCCCTGAACACCTGCGGCATCCCCATGACGGTGACGCCGCCTGCCAGGGCGAGAGCGCATTCGCCCTGCCGCAGCGACTGCACCGCCTGGTGCACCGCCACCAGCGAGGACGAGCACGCCGTCTCGGTCGACACCGCCGGGCCCTCCAGGCCGAGCGTGTACGACACACGGCCTGACGCCACGCTCAGCAGCGAGCCGACCTGCCCGTAGCCCGCGATGGACTCGTGGGTGGCGAAGTGGTTGCCGTAGCCGAAGTAGGCGAGCCCGGCGAAGACCCCGGTGTCGCTGCCGCGCAGGGTCTCCGGGTCGATGCCGGCCCGCTCCAGGGACTCCCACGCGGTCTCCAGCAGCAGCCGCTGCTGCGGGTCGGCGGCCAGCGCCTCGCGCGGGCTGATCCCGAAGAACTCGGCGTCGAAGTCACCGGCGTCGTAAAGGAATCCGCCCGAGCGCGTGGAGCTGGTGTCGGGCCGCTCCGAGGCCGGGTCGTACAGCTTCTCCACGTCCCAGTGGCGGTCGTCGGGGAAGTCCGACACGGCGTCCGCGCCCGACCTCACCAGCTCCCACAGCTCCTCCGGGGAGGTCGCTCCGCCCGGGAACCGGCAGGCGGCACCCACGATCGCGATGGGCTCGGCGGCGGCGTCCGTCAGCTCCTGCAGGCGCTTGCGCGTCTCGATCAGCTCGATCGAAGTCCGCCTGAGGTAGTCGAGGACCTCGGCGTTGTTGTCGTTCGTCATCGTTCTCCCCTAGCCGAGCTCTTTGTCCAGAAGCGCGAGAAGCTCTCCCGCAGAGGCCGCACTGATCTGGTCGGCGATACCGGCCGAGGCCCCGGCGCCCGCCATGAGACGGACCCGGCCCTGCAACTCGCCGAGCAGGGTGGAAATGGTGTCCCGGTCCGCCTCCGCGAGGGTGAGGAACTCGCCCTCCAGCTGCGCGCCCAGCCCCTCGATCTCCCTGACCAGGTGACCGGCCGGGGAATCCGGGGCGCCGTCCGCCGCGGGCGCGATGCTCGCGCCCAGGAACTGCGCGAGGGCGGCCGGGTTCGGGTGGTCGAAGACGAGCGTGGCGGGCAGCTTCAGGCCGGTCACCGCCGCCAGTTTGTTCCGTAGCTCCAGCGCCGTGAGGGAATCGATCCCGAGCTTCCTGAACGTCGCCGCGGGACCGATCCGCCCGGTGTCCGCGTGTCCGAGGACGATCGCGGTCTGCGTCCGTACGGCGTCGAGCAGCACCGCCTCCGCCTCGGCCGGCGACAGGGATCCCAGGCGCTGCGCGAGTGCGGGGTCCGTGGACTCGCGGCCCGCCGGACCGCCGGGTCCGCCGGGTCCGCCGGGTCCGCCGGGTCCGCCGGGCGCACCTGCCAGGGTGCGCAGGAGCGGCGAGGCCATCCGGCCGGGCTGCGGTGTGTCCAGGCCCGCGAGGTTCAGCCGTACGGGTACCAGCACCGGCTCGTCCACCTGGAGCGCCGCGTCGAAGAGCGCGAGCCCTTCCTGCGACGACAGCGGCTGTACGCCCTGCCGTTGCATGCGGACGACGTCCGCGTCGCCGAGGGCGGCGCTCATCTCGCTGCGCTCCGCCCAGAAGCCCCAGCAGAGCGCGGCGGCGGCGAGCCCCTCGGACCTGCGGGTTTCGGCGAGGCCGTTGAGGAACGCGTTGGCCGCCGCGTAGTTGGCCTGTCCCGCCGTGCCGAGCACACTGGCGACGGACGAGAAGAGCACGAACGCGGACAGGTCCAGCTGCCTGGTCAGCTCGTGCAGGTGCCAGGCGCCGCGCACCTTCGGTGCGAGGACCGCGTCCACGCGCTCCTCGGTCAGCGCCTCGACGACGCCGTCGTCCAGCACGCCCGCGCAGTGGATCACCGCCGTCAGCGGGTGTGCGGCCGGTATCGCGGCGAGCAGTGCGGCGACGGCGTCGCGGCTCGTGACGTCGCAGGCCACGACCTCGACCTGGGCCCCGGCCGCGGTCAGCTCCTCCCGCAGCGCTGCCGCCGCGGGAGCGGCAGGACCGCGCCTGCTGGTCAGTACGAGGCGGCGCACCCCGTGCCGTGCGACGAGGTGGCGGGCCAGGATCGCGCCCAGGCCGCTGGTGCCGCCCGTGATCAGCACCGAGCCGGAGCCGAGAGCGGACGCCTCCTGACCCCGGTCGGGTGACGTGGCGCCGGTGGCGCGGGCCAGCCGGGGCGTGGTCACTCTGCCCGCCCGGATCTTGAGCTGGGCCTCTCCGGTGGCGGCCGCCGCCGTGACGAGGGAGAGCGAATCCTGTTGGCCGTCCGTGTCCAGAAGCGTGAACCGGTCCGGGTTCTCGGTCTGCGCGGTGCGTACGAAGCCCCAGACCGCGGCCGCGGCGGGATCGGGGTGCGGGACCTGGTCGTCGTGGAACGCGTCCCGCGTCACGAAGACGAGGCGTGATGCGGAGAACCGCTCGTCGCCGAGCCAGTCCTGGGTCCACCGCAGGACGCGGTGGAGGTGGTGCCCGGTGGCGCCGGGTGGGTCACCGGCGTCCGCGCGATCGATGCGGGCGACGACGACCGGGGGGATCTCCCCGCCGGACGCGGCGAGTTCGCCCGGTCCGGCGAAGACCCCTGCGGCGCCCTGTTCCAGGGACGTCGCGTGCGCGCCGGACGCTGCCAGGACCATGTACCGGCCTGCGGTACGGACCGGTGGCACGGCGAGGGGGGCCCAGTCCACCCGGAACAGCGAGTCCTGGTGGTCGAAGCCCAGCTCGGTCAGCTGCCCGACGTCGGCGGGCCGCAGGCTCAGCGAGGCGATGGTGCCGACCGGTGTTCCGTCGTGGTCCGCGAGGGTCACGGACAGCGCGTTCTCGCCCGCGGGGGCGATGCGTACGCGCAGCACTGCGGGCCGGGCGGAGTCGATACGCAGGCCCGTGCAACGGAACGGCAGCCAGCCCCCGGGCCGGGAGTTGTCGACGAACCGCCCCAGGCCGACGGGGAGCAGCGCGGCGTGGAGCAGCGCCGGGTGGACGAGGTACCGGCCCTGATCCGCGCGGTCGGGCGCGGGCAGCTCCACCTCGGCGAAGAGGGTGTCGCCGAGGCGCCACGCCTCCTTCACGCCGCGCAGCAGGGGCCCGTGGCCGAAGCCGAGAGCGGCCAGCCTCGTGTACTCGTCCTCGAAAGGCACGCCGACCGCGCCCGCGGGGGGCCATACGGCGAGGCCTTCTGTCCGGCGGCTGTCTCCGGCGCCGGTCCCCGTGTCGGTCCCGGCGGTCCCGACGGCGTTCCGCGTCCATCCGGTGTCGCCCTCGCCGCGTGAGTGCACGCTGATCGCGCCCTTGCCGTCGGCCACGACACGGATCTCGCGGTCGGCCGTACGGGAGAGCACCAGCGGTGTCTCGAAGGCGAGTTCGGCGACGGCGTCGTACCCGGTCCTGTGGGCCGCCCACAGCGCCAGTTCCGCCGGCACGGTGGCCGGTACCAGGACGGCGCCGTGGACCACGTGGTCGGCGAGCCACGGGTGGCGTTCCAGCGAGAGGCGTCCGCTGCCCACGACACCGCCGCACCCGCCCTTGCCGTCGCCGTCGCCGGGCAGGTCGATCACGGCGTCGAGCAGCGGGTGGTCCGACGTGCTCGCGCCGTTCGTCTCTCCGGGTGCGTTCAGCCAGTAGCGCTGCCGCTGGAAGGCGTACGTGGGAAGTTCGGCGCGCCGGCCGTCCGAGCCGGGGAACGCCGCCTCCCACGACACCGCGACGCCGGCCACGAAGACCTCGGCCGCCGACTGGTAGAGCCGTGCGAGGCCGCCCTCGTCGCGGCGGAGCGAACCCGCCACGAAGCCGGTGGCGCCGGGGGTGGAGTCGAACATCTCCTGGATGGTCATCACGAGCAGCGGGTGCGGGCCGATCTCGATGACGGCGCTGTTGCGCTCCCGTTCGATGAGGCGGCTCATGGCGCCCGCGAACTGAACCGGTTCACGCAGGTTGCGGTACCAGTACGCCGTGCCGAGGTCCATGGGGTCGATCGGCCCGCCGGTCACGGTCGAGTGGATCGCCACCTTCGAGGGCAGCGGGGTGATCCGCCCCAGCTCCTCCTGGAGCCGGCCGTCGAACCGGTCCATCAGGGGCGAGTGACCGGGCACGCTGGACTTGATCAGCCGTGCGCGGGCGCCCTCCGCCTGGCAGGCCGCGACGAGCTCCTCGACCGCCTCGGTCTCACCGGAGACCGTCGTCGAGTTCGGTCCGTTCACGGCGGCGATCCCGACGCGGGACTCCCACCGCACCAGCAGCTCCCGTACGCGCTGTTCGGGCAGCAGGATGCCGGCCATGCTGCCCTGCCCGGTGACCGTGGCGAGCAGCCGGGACCGCAGGGCCACGATCTTGGCCGCGTCCTGGAGGCTGAGCGCGCCCGCGACGTACGCGGCGGCGATCTCGCCCTGGGAGTGGCCGATCACCGCGTCCGGGGTCACCCCCAGCGCACCCCACACCTTCGCCAGGGAGACCATCACCGCGAAGAGCACCGGCTGGACGACGTCGATGTCCTCCAGGTCCGCCGCCTCCGGTCCTGCGCACACGGTGTCGATCAACGACCAGGACACCCAGGGTTCCAGCGCCCGCGCACACGCGCGCAGTTCCTCGGCGAAGACCGGGGAGGTCTCATTGAGTTCCCTGCCCATCGCGATCCACTGGCCACCCTGGCCGGGGAAGACGAACACGGTCCTGCCCACCGGCTTCGCGACCCCGGACACCGCACCGGCGGCTCCTGCCCCGTCGCCCGCGGCGACAGCGGCCAGGGCGTCGAGCAGTGCGTCGCGGTCGGCGCCGATCACCACCTGACGGTGCTCGAACAGCGAGCGTGCCGTCACCAGCGCATGTCCTACGTCCGCGACCGGCAGATCCGCGCCGGCGGCCGAGGCCACGCTGTCGTGCAACCGCCGTGCCTGCTCCCGCAGTGCCTGATCCGAGCGTGCGGAGAGCACCCACGGCACCGCCACGGGGGTGCCGGCGGACACCAGGCGGGCGGCGGAGTCCGCGGTATCACCCGGCGGGACTTCCTCGGGGTCCGGAGCCTCGGGTGCCTGTTCGAGGATCAGGTGGGCGTTGGTGCCGCTGATGCCGAAGGAGGAGATGCCCGCGCGCCGGGGGCGGCCCGCTTCCGTGGTCCACTCGCGTGCCTCGGTCAGCAGTTCCACCGACCCCGCCGACCAGTCCACGTGCGTCGAGGGACGGTCCACGTGCAGCGTCTTCGGGAGTACGCCGTGGCGCATCGCCATGATCATCTTGATGATGCCGCCGACGCCCGCGGCCGCCTGTGTGTGGCCGATGTTCGACTTCAGCGACCCCAGCCAGAGCGGGTGGTGGGGATCCCGCTCCTGTCCGTACGTGGCAAGGAGAGCCTCCGCCTCCATGGGGTCGCCCAGCCTGGTGCCGGTGCCGTGCGCCTCCACCGCGTCCACGTCGCCGACCGCGAGACCGGCATCGGCAAGGGCCGCCCGGATGACGCGCTGCTGCGCCAGTTCGTTCGGCGCGGTCAGCCCGTTGGACGCACCGTCCTGGTTGATCGCCGAGCCCCGGATCACCGCCCAGACGCGGTGGCCGTTGCGCCGCGCGTCCGAGAGACGCTCAAGAACCAGTACACCCGCACCCTCGGAGAACCCGGTGCCGTCCGCCGCGTCCGCGAACGCCTTGCACCGGCCGTCCTGCGACAGACCGCGCTGGCGGGCGAGTTCGACGAACATCCCCGGCGTCGGCAGCGTCGACACCCCGCCGGCCAGCGCCAGCGTGGTCTCCCCCGACCGCAGCGACCGTACGGCCTGGTGGACGGCGACGAGCGACGCCGAGCACGCGGTGTCGGTCGACACCGCGGGGCCGTGCAGGCCCAGTACGTACGCCACCCGGCCCGAGGCCACGCTGAGGTAGGTCCCGGTGAGCGAGAAGCCCTCCACCTCGCCGGCTGCCCCGCCGCCCATCCGCGGGCCGTAGTCGACGCCGTAGAGCCCGGTGAACACCCCGGTCGACGATCCCCGCAGCGCGGCCGGATCGATGCCCGCCCGCTCCAGCGCCTCCCACGACGTCTCCAGCATCAGCCGCTGCTGCGGGTCCATGGCGAGGGCCTCGCGCGGGCTGATGCCGAAGAAGGGCGCGTCGAACTCCGCGAGATCGGGCAGGAATCCGCCCGTACGCGTGTACGTCTTCCCGTGCGCCTCGGGATCCGGGTCGTAGAGCGCCTCCAGGTCCCAGCCACGGTCCCGCGGGAAGTCGCCCATCGCGTCCACGCCCTCGGACACGACCGACCACAGCGCCTCGGGGGACGTCACGCCGCCGGGGAAGCGGCACCCCACGCCCACGACGGCGATGGGCTCGCGGGCGGACTCCTCCAGCTCGCGCACGCGCTCGCGCAGCTCCTGCGCGTCGCCGACGGCGCGTCGCAAGTAGGACCGGAGCTTGTCGACTTCCTCCATCAGGGGCCTCTCTCCACGGTTGCTGGGAAGTACGGGTGCGGCTACACGTATCCGCGGTCGATCAACGCGTAGAGATCGTCGTCACTGCGGCTCCCGGTGCCCGCTTCCTCCACCGCCGCGGGGGCGTCGGGCATCTGGGGCCCGACGAGGGAGAAGAGGTGGAGGGCGAGCCTGTCCGGGGTGGGGTAGGTGAACGCGACGGTGGCGGGCAGCCGTACCGAGGCCACCGCGTTGAGCCGGTTGCGCAGCTCGACCGCCATCGAGGAGTCGAAGCCCAGCACCTTGAAGGTGTCGGCCGCGCGCGCTTCGAGACCGGTGGCCGTCAGGGCCGCGCCCCTCGTGCTCAGCAGTGCCGCCGTTTCGGCGCATACGAGTGCGAGGACCGCGGACGGCGAGTCGAGGTCCGCTGTCGCGGTGTGCGCGCCAGGTCCGTCCGCCGGGGCGGCGGGGAGGTCCGCGGCGGGGAGGTCCGCGGCGGCGGTCAGCCAGTACCTCTGCCGCTGGAACGGGTAGGCGGGCAGGGCGATCCGGCGCGGCCGGCCGGCGGGGAACAGCGCCTTCCACTCCACGGGCACACCGCGCACATGCAGCGCGGCGAGCGACGCCAGGACCTTGCCCGCGCCCCCGTCGTGCCGGCTCAGCGTGGACACCACCAGGGGCGGCTCCGCCAGCGCGTCGGCGGCCTCCTCCATCGCGACCTGGAGTACGGGATGCGGGCTGACCTCGACGAACACGCCACCGCGCTCGCGCATCAGCTTCTCGACGACCTCGCCGAAACGGACCGTGGAGCGCAGGTTGTCGTACCAGTACGAGGCGTCGAGCGACCGGGTGTCGAGCAGTCCCGCGGTGACCGTGGAGTGGAACTCCACCGGCGTCTGTCGCGGGGTGATGCCCGCGGCGGCTTCGAGCACCTGGTCACGGATGCGTTCGACCTGGTGGGAGTGGGACGCGTACTCGATCCTGACCCGGCGCACCCGTACGCCGTCCCCGGCCGCCAGTGCGGCGAACTCCTCCAGTGCCCCGAGGTCCCCGGAGACGACCACGGAGGCCGGCCCGTTGACCGCGGCGACGGAGAGCCGCCCGGGCCACCTGACGAGACGTTCCTCGACCCAGGAAAGGGGCGCGGCCACCGCGTTCAGTCCGCCCAGTCCGGCCAGTTCGGTCAGTGCCCGGCTGCGCAGGGCGACGACGCGTGCCGCGTCCTCCAGGGAGAGCGCACCGGACGCGCACGCCGCTGCGAGCTCTCCCTGCGAGTGCCCCACCACCGCGTCGGGCACCACGCCCAGCGACCGCCACAGCTCCGCCAGGGACACCATCATCGCGAACAGCGCGGGCTGCACCACGGCGTCGCCGCGCTCCAGCGAAGGCGCCGACTCCGCACCGGTCACCAGGTCCAGGAGCGACCAGTCCAGCCACGGCTCCAGAGCGCGCGCGCAGTCGTCGATCGCGCGCGCGAACACCTCCGACTCGGCGTACAGCTGCCGTCCCATGCCCAGCCACTGCGAGCCCTGGCCGGGGAAGACGAAGACGACCGGGCCCGTGGGGCGCGCGGCCACGCCGCGGACCGCCCGCGCCGCGCCGCCGCCCGCCGCGAGAAGGTCGAGGCCCGCCAGGGCCTCGTCCAAGCCG
Source organism: Streptomyces beijiangensis (assembly GCF_017315755.1). GTDB lineage: Bacteria > Actinomycetota > Actinomycetes > Streptomycetales > Streptomycetaceae > Streptomyces > Streptomyces beijiangensis. The sequence goes on along the minus strand of NZ_JAFLRJ010000083.1, from coordinate 40,274 downwards.
TCGGAGAGGACGACCGCCCGGTGCTCGAACGCCGGCCGCGCCGATACGAGCGCATGGCCCACGTCGGCCGCCGAGAGCGACGCGTCGGCGGCCACGAACTCCCGCAGCCGTGCCGCCTGCTCGCGCAGGGCCGGCCCGGAGCGCGCCGACAGCACCCACGGCACCGTGCCGGACACGCCGGCGGAGCCCGACTCGGCGTCTGCGGCAGGTGGTTCGGTACGTGTTTCGGGGGCCTGCTCAAGGATGACGTGCGCGTTGGTGCCGCCCATGCCGATCGACGACACCCCGGCCCTCCTGGGCCGACCGGGGCCGCCCGGCCAGGGACGCGCGGCCCGGAGCACCTCGAAGTCGTCCGCGAAGTCCGCGACGGCGGGGTTCGGGGAGCGGAAGTTGGGGTTCGGGACCAGGTGGGCGCGGTCCACGCAGAGCGCGGCCTTCACGAAGCCGACCATTCCCGCGGCCGGCTCCAGGTGCCCGACGTTCGCCTTCGCCGAGCCGACCACCAGAGGGCGGTCGCGCCCGGTCTCCCTGAACACCTCGCGCAGACCCGCCAGTTCGGCCGGGTCGCCGAGCCGGGTGCCGGTGCCGTGGGCCTCGATGTAGTCGACGTCGCCGAAATCGACGTCCGCACGCTTCAGCGCGGACAGCACCACCGCCGCCTGCCCGGCGGGGCTGGGGTCCGGCATCCGGGACGTCGCGCCGCCGCTTCCGACACCCCAGCCGCGCACCACCGCGTAGATGTGATCGCCGTCGGCGACGGCCAGGTCGAGCCGCTTCAGCAGGACGAACGCGCCGCCCTCTCCCCGGATGAAGCCGTTGGCCCGTTCGTCGAAGGGGAAGCAGCGGCCATCGGGCGACAGGGCGCCCAGATTCGCCAGGCCGCTTCCCGCCTCCGGGTCGATGATCAGGTGCACGCCGCCGGCGAGGGCCAGGTCGACGGCGCCGGAGCGGATCCGTTCGCAGGTCAGCGCGAGCGAGACGAGTGAGGAGGACTGGCCCGAGTCCGCGCAGAAGCTCATACCCCGTACGTCGAACAGGTTCGAGATGCGATTGGCGATCAGAGCACCGCTGGAGCCGAGCGCGGCGTAGTGGTCGTCCTGGTCGCTGCCGGACAGCTTGCGCAGCAGCTCGTACCCGGAAGGTCCGGCGCCGACCACGACGTCGATCTCCTGGCCCGCGAGCGCGGCGGCCGGGATACCGGCGTCCTCGACGGCCTCCCAGGCGAGTTCGAGGCCGAGCCGCTGCACGGGGTCCATCGCGGCGGCCTCCGCCGCGGGCGTCCCGAAGAACCCGGCGTCGAACCCGTCGACGGAGTCGAGATACGAACCCGAGTCCAGGGTGGCGGCGTCCGGGTGGGACAGGTGGTGCGTGTTCGCGTCGGCCGCCCGCTGCGGGGGAAACGTTCCGACGGTCGACTTCCCGTCGAGCAGCAGGCGCCAGAACTCGTCCGGCCCCCGTACACCGGGAAAGCGGCACGACATCCCGATGACGGCGATACCGGTGGCTGCGCCACTCATACGTCTTCCTTCCGGTTCCCTCGGTGTACGGCCGCCGCGGACGGCCGGCCGGCGCTCAGAGCCAACGGGTCAGCAGCTTCCGCAGCTCGTCCGGTGCGTTCATGAAGTCGTAGTGACCGCCCTCGACCACCCGGAACTCGACCGAGTCCGCGTACCTGCGCCACCCCTGGAGGTCGGCGAGGCGCACGTCCGGGTCGTCCCGCCAGTGCACGACGACGACGGGGCAGTCCACCGCTACGGGCTCGCTGCGCCGGTAGGCGCCCGCCGCCGCGTGGTCGCGCAGCAGCACCATGAGGCCCAGTTCGATCATGTCGGGGCGGGGCTCGATCCCCCGGCCGCGTACGAACGCCTCGACCTCGGCGCTCAGTTCGGACTCGGTCATGGAGAGCATCCGGTCGCGCGAGGCGTCGTGCGGGGCCGGCTGGCCCGATACGAACAGGCAGTCGGGTGTGGGCAGGCCGAGCGCGGCGAGCCTGAGCACGGTCTCGTACGCGGGCAGTGCGCCCGCACAGTGCGCGAAGAACGCGAACGGCCGGTCGAGCAGCGGCGTCAGGGGTCCGACCAGGTCGTCGGCGAGTTTCTCGTACGTGCCGTAGTGCGGATGGCCCAGCCGGTTCTCCCGGCCGGGGAACTGCACCGGGCAGATCTCGACGTCGTCGAGCACGGTGGGCCAGGCGCTGAAGGCGGACGCCCCGGACCCGGAGAAGGGGAAGCAGAACAGCCGGGCGGAGTGGTCGGTGGACGGCGGCCGGACGAACCACGGCGACGCGGCGGTGATGGAGCCGGAGGTCATGGCGTCAGTCGTTTCTGCGCGGCGATGGGGAGGTGGGTCATCCCGGCGATGAAGTACGACCGCAGGTGCTCCGGTTCGCCGGCGAGCTCGATCGATCCGAACGTCTGGAGCAGTTCCTCGAAGAAGACGCGCAGGGTGAGCCGCGCCAGCGGGGCCCCGATGCAGAAGTGCGGGCCGAACCCGAACGCGACCTGGCGCTTGGCGTTGGCGCGCGTGATGTCGAACGTGTGCGGATCGGGAAACAGGGACTCGTCCCGGTTGGCCGATCCGATCCACGCGACGACGGCTCCGCGGGCCGGGATGGTGCCTCCGCCGATCTGTACGTCGTCCACCGCGTACCGCATGAAATTGCACGCGGCCGAGGTCCAGCGCAGCCCTTCCTCGACGAGGTTCGGGATCAGGCCCGGGTCTGCCTGCGCCTTCGCGAACTGTTCGGGCCGCTCGATGAGGGCCTGCACGGTGCCGGAGACGGTGTGCGGCGTCGTCACGTTGGCACCCAGGAGAATGCTGTAGCCGTCGAGGGCGATCTCCTCGTCGGTCAGCGGCGCGCCGCCGGGACGCACGCTCATGAGGTGGTGGAGCAGGCTGTCGTCCTCGTCGCCGGTCGCCCGGCGGTGGTTGACCCACTCCTTGACGTAGGTGACCAGCTCGTGGTGGGAGATGGCCAGCGTCGCGGCTTCGCTGCCGAGCCGGAAGTGCGGGTCGGAGGGGGCCGTCACCATCGCGGTCAGCTGGACGAGTTCGGCCCAGTCCTTCTCCGGGATGCCCAGGAGCGGGCCGGTGACCATCGCGGGCAGGAGCAGCGCCCGTTCGGCCAGGTCGAAGGGCTCGCCGTCGAGCGCCGGCTCGAGGAAGCGCCGGATCGTCCCGCGGATGCTGTCCTCCCAGGACTTCACCGCGCGCGCCGTGAGCTTGGAGCCGAGCGGCCTGCGGACCTCGGTGTGCCGGGGCGGGTCGGTGGATGTCATCAGCACACCGGCCGCGACGTCGTCCTGCCCGAGGTGGGTGGGGACCGTGCCGCGCTCCGAGGTGAACTCCCGGTGGTCCCCCAGGACGCGGCAGACGTCCTCGTGGCGGGTCACCGACCAGAACTCCCGTCCGTCGGGGAGGACTTGGTGGTGCAGGGGCGCCTTCGCCCGCATCGCGTCCCAGACGGGATGCGGATCCCCGGAGCCGTACAGGTCCAGGTCGAACAGGTCGACGCCGCCGAGGTCGACGGCGCGCGCGGGACCCGGCGTCAGCCTCACCTACCGGCCCTCCCCTGCTCGATCAGCTCGGCGACGCGGGTGGGGGTCTGCGCCAGGTAGAAGTCGCGCACGGACAGCTTGACGCCGTAGTCCTGCGCCACGCGGTCGATGATTTTGATTCCGGTGAGGGAATTGCCGCCGAGCGCGAAGAAGTCGTCTTCAGGACCGACTTCGCGCGCTCCGAGCTGTTCCCCCCACAGCGCCGAGATTTCCTGTACGAGCGATGCCGGCGCGCTCGACAGCGCGACCTGTCCTTCTGACGACTCCATTGCCAGCCTTTCCTTTTCCTGAATTACCGGGAGTACTGACACCAGAGCTCGGCCGCTCATTGGGAAAAGCGGCGTCGACGTCACGGTAGAGGGCCGGGGAAACCCCGGGCAAGGGATGACAGCGCGAACACCCCGACGGGTCCGGCACTGTCCCGCCGACAGGACAATGCCGGACCCTTCCGGTCCTGCTCGGACCGGGTGCCGGCGCGGCGGGACGGCGTCATCGGCGCCCCGCCGGGCGCACCGTGGAGGGCGGTGTCCAGGGGGTCGTCAGGACCCGGCGGGCAACCGTCGCACTCCCCCGAGCATAAGGCAGCAAGTCATTGCCATCCGTATCTCGGAAGAATTAGGGTGACGTTCTGAAGAAAAGCAATCATGTGATGGAGGGGATTTTCTTGCTGAAGTCGCAACGGCTTGCGGTGCTGCCCATCGACTCGTACGACCTGGCTTCCGAATTGCCCGTCGTGGACCGCCACGAGTACGGCGGCGAATACGATGCCTTCACTTTTGGATCGTGGTCCTCGCATGTGCTGGCCAACGGCAGCGGGGCCGAGTCCGACGACTCGTTCCGCCCGCACGAGGGCCGTCTCGCCCTCACCGAACTGGGCAAACAGCTGCCGAACATCATGTCCCTGGTGGCCGCCCATTTCCCGGTGGACCGGCTGCAGTGGGTGCGTATCTTCAGCCTCCGTGACGGGCTCCTCGCCCCGCACGTGGACTTTCTCGAATGGGCCAAGCCGGGTATCAGGCTGCAGGTCCCGCTGCGCACCGGCGAGGAATCCCTCCATTCCGAGAACGACACCGTCTATCACATCCGCCGCGGCGAGGTGTGGAGCATCCACTCGACCGACCCGCACTCCGCGCGCAGCACCGCCGAGACGCCCCGGCTCTCCCTCTGCCTCGACTTCTCGGACACCGGGGAACCCCTGGAGATCCGCGGCGACATACCGGCGACCCAGCCGGTCCGCATCATGGACCGGCCCGAGCTGAGCGACACGGAACTCGAGGAACTCATCGCCTCGGGCGCCGAGCTGACCCCGGCGACCCTGCGGGCCGGCTTCCGCCGGTTCGCCGAGGTCCACTTCGAGCGGAGCGCGCACGCCACCGCCGCGTTCGACTGGTACGTGGAGGCGGTGCGGCGCACCGGCAACGCGGACATGGTCACCACGGCCGAGACGTTCCGTACGTACTGCATCGAGAAGCGGGGCGACGGCGAGGCCTTCAACTGGTGAAGCAACCGCCGCCAGAGCGCCGATGGCCCGCCGCGCGTGCGCGGCGGGCCATCGTCGGGTACGGCCGCGGTCAGTTCTTCGTGGTGCCCGCGCGCAGCCGCTCGATCATGTGGCGGGTCGTCTCGATGGGGCTCTCCTCGGGGAGGTCCCTCGAACGCGCCGGCAGCGCCGCGTTGAGCTTGGCCACCTTGTCGCCCCACTCGTCCTGGCCGTCGAACGGAATCGTCTCGCCCTCCTCGCAGGTGGGGAACGGACGGTAGCTGTTGAGGCCCTCGGAGTCGGAGCCGCGGACGAGCAAGGGGTCGAGGTAGATCCCGTCGCTGTGGATCCGCGTGGACGTGGAGATGTACCCCATGTCGAGCCCGCACCGCCGCTTGGCGGAGGTGTTCGGCTCCGAGCAGTGCAGCAGGTTGGGGTGGTGGATCGAGACGTCGCCCGGCTGGAGCTCGATGTCGACGACCCCGTGCTCCTGGGCCCACTCCCGCACCAGGTCCTCGTCGGAGGCGGAGAAGAGCATGTTGTCCGTGTCGTTACGGAGCGACGGCTTGTGCAGGGGCAGTACGTGGCTGCCGGGAATCATGCGCAGGCAGCCGTTCTCCGTGGTGCTCTCGTCGACGGCCAGCCACACCGTCAGCGCCTTCATGGGGCTCAGCGACCAGTACGCGCCGTCCTGGTGCCACAGCACCGGCTGCCCGTTGTACGGGGGCTTGCAGATGTAGTGGGCGGTGAAGCACGCCAGGTCCGGGCCGAGGAAGAACTCCGCTATGTCCAGCAGACGCCGGTCCGAGACCAGCCGTGCCCAGAAGGCGTCATTGCGGATCAGCGGGTGGTGGAAGTGCTCCGGGCGCAGGTCCGGATACTTGCGGGTGAGCCAGGCGACGTGGGTGCGCGCCTCCTCGATGAGGTCCTGCGGCACGACGTTACGGATGATGGAGAAGCCCTGCTCGGCGTAGTCCGCCGCAGCCTTCTCGAGAACGGCATCGCCAACCATTGTGGTCATGCCTCAGCTCCTTCTCAGGTGTCAGATACCGATTGCCCCGCGGAACGGGTTCGCCGCCACGGCGGCAATGGGGAGTGGTCGAACCGGAGTGCCGGCGCGGCATTGCCCTGATAAGCCGCCGCCGTGGCCGGACAGAAAGCCCGGACGGAGGCCCGCGAAACCCCGCGAAATACCGGAGGATTTTCTCGTACGGCCCTCACGTCATTCTCCAGCAATCCAATACTCTGTCCGCCTGCCAGGAGAGTGTCAACGTCCCAGGGGCCCGGGGGCCTTTGGCCATGGAAATAGAGGAGCCGCCCTGTCCCGCCGACAGGACAGCCGCATGGTGCGCCCCTGCCGTATGTCAATAGCCCGCCCCGAACTGCCGGGCCCTGCACAGGAATATCAGGCCGCCGGGCAGCAATGGTCTTCACGCCGGGAGGGCAGGGACATATATTCTGGAGATCCCCCGACGAGGTACATAACCGACACCAGCTCAGCGCTGAGTTGTCCGGCGGATGAGGATGACGTGACTATGTCCATAAAACCAGGGCCAATTCGGCTGAGAGTCACCGACCTGCACGAGTCGGTCGACGATCCCGCGCTCACGTCCATGACGCTGCTCAACGAGCTCGCGGGCAGGTACCCCGATGCCGTCTCCTTCTCGGCGGGCCGCCCGTTCGAGGGCTTCTACGACGTCGAGGACCTGTCACGTCACCTCATGACGTTCAAGAGTTATCTCGAGGACGAGAAGGGCCTTCCCGCGGAGCAGGTGCGGCGCACCTTCTTCCAGTACGGCCGCACCAAAGGCTTCATCCACGAGCTCATAGCGCGCCAGCTCGAGGTCGACGAGGGTCTCATCGTGGACCCGGAGAGCATCGTGGTGACCACCGGCTGCCAGGAGGCGATGGTGCTCCTGCTGCGCGCGCTCGTACGGGACGCCCGCGATGTCATCCTGGCCGCGACCCCCAACTACGTCGGGTTCATCGGTGCGGCACGGGTGGCGGGCGCCCCGCTGCGTTCCGTAAGGGAACACGAGGGCGGCATCGACCTGGAGGACCTGGAGCGGCAGATAGCGGCGGCCAGGCGCGAGGGGCTCCGGCCCCGCGCGTGTTACGTCGTCCCCGACTTCGCCAACCCGAGCGGCGCGAGCATGTCGCTGGTGGACCGGATCGCCCTGCTGGAACTGGCGGAACGGGAGCAGATCCTCGTCATCGAGGACAACCCGTACACCCTCTTCCGGGCCGGCGGCCCGCAGCTTCCCATGCTCAAGACCCTGGACGAACAGCACCAGGTCATCCATCTCGGCTCGTTCGCGAAGTCCGCGTTCGCCGGCGCCCGCGTGGGTTACGTCATCGCGGACCAGCCCGTGACTCCGGACGGGGCCTCCGGTGCGGGCCCCCTGCTCCTCGCCGACCATCTCGCCAAGCTCAAGAGCATGGTCACGCTGAACACCTCGTCCGTCGCCCAGGCGGTCATCGGCGGGTACCTCCTGGAGAACGGGTGCAGCCTCAAGCGCGCCACCGCCCGGGAGGCCGCGGTCTACCGCCAGAACCTGGCCACCGTGCTGGACAGCCTGAAGTCCGTCTTCGGAACCCTGCCCGGCCTCTCGCAGGACGTCTCGTGGAACACCCCGCAGGGCGGGATGTTCGTCGTCGTCACCCTGCCGTTCACGGCGGACGACGCGATGCTGGAGTACTCGGCCTCGAAGTTCGGCGTCCTGTGGACCCCCATGCACCACTTCTACGAGGGCACCGCCGGCTTCCGCCAGGCCCGGCTCTCCTTCAGCGTGCTCACCCCCGAGCAGATCACCCTGGGGGTGGGGCGGCTGGGCGCACTCGTCCAGGACCAGCGCGCACGGCACCTCGTCGGCGTCGCGCACTCCTGAGACGCACCACGCCCGTGCGGCCAGGACCCCGGAGCGAGGGGACCTGGCCGCACGGGCGTTCGGGCGCCGCCGGTCAGCCGAGGTTCTTGACCGCCTCGTAGTACGTCCACGCCAGCGAGTTGCACGCGGCCTTCTTCACGGTGCTCTGCGGGGCGCAGACACGCTTCAGGTCCTCGTAGAACGCGCTGTCGATCCGTGCCTTGCCGGCGTCGAAGACACCCATCGCCTTGGAGTTGCGGTAGCCGAAGTCATGGCGCGCACAAGGGAGTTCGAACGTGAATCCCAGCGGGTTGTCCGGCGAGCTGGAGCAGAGGTCGGTGCTCCAGCTGAACCCGTAGGACGCCCAGGCGCCCTGGTTGTTGCGGGCGGCTATGAAGGCGTTGTAGCTGGCGACACTGGTCTGGGTCCACGACGAGAACACCTGCGGCTTGTCGGCGGGGGCCGCACTGGCGGGGGAGCCGAACGCTGTGACGGCGAACAGCGCGGCGGCCGAGACGCCGATGCCTCTTGCGACCTGACGGTTCACGAAAACCTCCGGGATCGATGCGGCCCCTGACGGATTTTCAGGAGCCGCTTCAGTCTCGGAGGTGTTCACACAGCGGGGCCGGAGCCCAGCTCGAGCACGCCGGCCGGCGTCACGCCCGCTTCTTGAAGGTGGACACCGCCCACACGTAACCGAGGACGGCGAAGGCGGCGCACCAGGCGACGGCCGCGATCGCGTCGCTGCCCGACGGGTTGCCCGCGAGCAGCCCGCGCAGCGTCTCGATGATCGGGGTGAACGGCTGGTACTCGACGAACTGGCGCACACCGGCCCCCATCGTGTCCGCGGGGACGAACGCGCTGCTCAGGAACGGCAGCATGATCAGCGGCACCGTGGCCATGCCCGCCGACTCCACGGTCTTGGCGGACAGACCCATGGCGACGGTGAGCCAGCTCGCCGCGAAGCCCAGCAGCACGAGGACGCCGACCACGCCGAGCCAGTCCAGGGCGCTCGCGCCCGGGTCGAATCCCATGAGGAAGGCGACCCCGATGATGGCCGCGCAGGCGACCAGGGCGCGGACGGTGGTGATGATGACGTGCCCGCTGAGCATGGCTCCGCGGGAGACGTCCATGACCTTGAGGCGGTTGATGACGCCCGTGGTCATGTCGGAGTTCACCTCCGTCGCGGTGGCCCCGAGCCCGTAACTGATGGCCATGACGAGCAGGCCGGGTGTCACGTAGTCGATGTAGGCGACGCCGACGTCGAATCCGCCGCCGAGCACCTTGACGAACATGAGCATGAGGACGATCGGGAAGAGCACCGCGTTGAACACCGTGACCGGGTTACGCAGGGTGTGCTTGAGGTTGCGGCGCAGCATGATGGCCGAGTCGGCCAGCGGCAGCGAGACGGTGCTCACTTGGCGATCGCCTCCTCGCTGGTGCGGCCGGTCAGGGCCAGGAAGACATCGTCGAGGTCCGGTGTGTGCACGGAAAACTCCTGGGCGTTGATCGTGTGCTCGTCGAGCCGGTCGAGCAGGGCCCGCAGCGACTTGGACTCGCCGTCGCTGGGAACCCGCAGGGTCAGCTCCTCGTCGTCCCGCAGGGCCCCGTCCAGGAGCCGCGTCGCCGCGTCGAGTTCGCCGGCGTCGGTGAACCGGAGCCGGACGTGGGTGCCGGGGATCTGGCGCTTGAGCTCGTCGGAGGTGCCCTGGGCGACCAGGCGGCCCCCGTCGAGCACCGCGATCCGGTCGGCGAGCTGGTCGGCCTCCTCCAGGTACTGGGTGGTGAGGAAGATGGTCGTGCCCTCGGCCACCAGCTCGCGGACGATGCTCCACATGGTGCGCCGGCTGCGCGGGTCGAGACCCGTCGTCGGCTCGTCCAGGAAGATGATCTGCGGGCTGCCGACCAGCGTCATCGCCAGGTCCAGCTTCCGGCGCATGCCGCCGGAGTAGGTCGAGGCCAGCTTGTCCGCCGACTCCACCAGATCGAACCGCTCCAGCAGTCCGCCGACCACCTGGCCGCCGGAGCGCACCCGTTTCAGGTCCGCCATCAGCTGCAGGTTCTCCCGGCCGGACAGCAGATCGTCCACCGCGGCGAACTGGCCGGTCACGCCGATGGCCGCGCGCACCTGCTTGGTCGCGGTCGCCAGGTCGTGCCCGGCCACGCGCACGGTCCCGGCGTCCGCCGTCAGCAGCGTCGTCAGGATGTTGACCGTCGTTGTCTTGCCGGCCCCGTTCGGGCCGAGCAGGGAGAAAACCGATCCCGCGGCAACTTCGAAGTCGATGCCGTCGAGCACGGCTTTGTCGCCGTATGCCTTGCGCAGCCCTGAGACTGCGATCGCGGAACTCGTCATACCGCTACTCTCCCCAGCGGGCCTGACACCGGCCCCTCACGCACCTGACGTGCCCCCTGAGTCCCTCTCGACCGGCCCGCCACCAGCGGGAAAGCGAGAAGCGGAGCGGCGCGGGAAAGCGAGAAGCGGAGCGGCGCGGGAAAGCGGGAAAGCGCGAGAAGGGCGCCCGCCGGAGCGGACGCCCTTCTCACCGCGGGCCGGACCTACGCGGTCACAGCGCCAGTGCCCCGCGGGCCGATTCCTCCCCGATGACGTCCAGCAGCTCCCGGCCGTGGTCGACCAGGTACATGTGGTCGCCGGGGAACTCCGCATAGCGGAACGCGCCCGTGGTCGCGTCCCGCCACTGCCGGGCCTCGTCCGCGGTGACCAGACCGTCACAGTCGCCCCGCAGCGAGCAGACCGGCACCGGCACGGGTGCGCCGGAGCTCGGGACGTACGCCTCGTGCATCTCGCAGTCCGCCTGCAGCGCGGGAAGGATCAGCTCCCGCATCTCCGGGTGGTCGAGCGCCTCGTGCCTGAACCCCGCGAACTCCTCGACCCTGGCGAGGAATTCCTCGTCCGGGAGGCCGGCCGCCCGCCGTTCGCGCTGGGTCCAGGGACCGGGCGAACCGCTGACGATCAGCCGCTCGACCCGCACGCCGCGCGCGCTCAGCAGGGGGACCAGCTCGTAGGCGAGCACCGCGCCCAGGCTGTGCCCGAACAGGACGGTCCTGGTCCCTTCGCCGAGCTCGGCGGCGATGGAGTCGGCTTCCTTCCTGGCCGCCTCGACGACATTGCGGTACGGCGTCTCCAGGAACCGCCGCTCCCTGCCCGGCAGTTCGACCGGCACCACACGCCACCGGTCCCCGGCCAGCTCCCGCCACGGGTGGAAGAACGAAGGACCTGCTCCGGCGAACGGCACGCACAGCAGCGCGGGCCTTCCTCCGTCCTCAACGGATTCCACGGACTTCCCCGGCTCTCCCACCCCTACCAGCCCCTCTCGTCCCTACGACGGTTCCCCGTCACTGCGCCAGCTTGCGGGCGATGACCTTCATGATCTGGCCCGCCGGTTTCGGCATGTGCAGATCGTGGTGCGTGGCGTCCACGTCGTACTCCTCGTACGAACCGAGGACGTAAGGACGCCATTCGGGCCCGTACGACGACAGCCCGTCGACCTTGTCCAGCGTCGCGTTGAAATACAGCACGTCGCCGCGGTAGACCGGCGAGACGAAGCCGCCCATCTTCTGCAGGTTGTTGGCACCCACCTTCGACATGGTGTCGAGGAAGCTGTCCATGTTGCCGGTGTTCATGAACTTGCCGAAGACTTCCTCGATGTCCGCCCGGTAGAGCTCCTGCGTCCTGCCCGACACCTGCTGGAACCCGTTGTCCGAGGTGCCGGTCGCCGGCTGGGTGTCCAGGATGGCCACCAGTTCGACCTGGTGCCCGAGGGCGTCGAGCGCTGCCGCGAGGGCGTGCGCGATCGGGCCGCCGTAGGACCAGCCGACCAGGTAGTACGGTCCTTCCGGCTGGGTGGCGAGGATCTGGGCGAGGTAGTCGTCGACCATCTCCTGCACCGAACCGGCCATCGGGTCCGTGCCGTTGGAGCCGCGGGACTGCAGGGCGTAGGACGGCCGGTCGGGCACGTGCGGCGCGAAGGTGAAGAACGCCCAGCCGAGGCCGCCCCCGCCGTGCACGAACCAGACCGGCGGCTTGCCGGTGCCGGGGTCCCTGTTCAGCGGCAGGACGACCCCGAACGAGTCGGCGTGCTCGCCGGGAATGCTGCCGATGAGCAGCAGGGCCGCCAGCTCCGCGACCGTCGGGTACTGGATGAGGGTCCGCAGCGGCATGTCGACGCCGAAGTGCTTGCGGATACGCGCGCCGAGCCGGGTGGCCAGCAGCGAGTGACCGCCGAGCGCGAAGAAGTCGTCGTTGATGCCGACCCTCTCCAGGCCGAGCAGGTCGCTGAAGAAGGCGCAGAGCTGCTCTTCATGGGAGTTGCGGGGCTCTCCGCTGCTCACGATGCTGGTGTGCTCGGAGGGCAGCGCCCCGCGGTCGATCTTGCCCGCCGGGTTCAGCGGGAGCTGGGAGAGAGGGACGACCGCGGCCGGGACCATGTAGTCGGGAAGGCGCCCGCGCAGGTACTCGGGGAGTTCCTCCACCAGCGGGCCGATCGCCTGGGCGAGAGCGGGCGTGTTCGCCCGGATCCGTCCGGCCACCCCGCTGGGAACGAAGCCTCCGCGGACGCTCCGCCGGCCGGGCAGCAGTACCGCGTCGAAGGCGGCGACGCTCTCGCCCGACCAGGTGATGACCGCGTCCAGGCCCTGCTGCCGCGCCCAGGCGGCGAGTTCCTCCGGATCGACCGGCTTTCCGGCGGGGGCGTCCGTCTTCAGCACACCGGCGAAGGTCGCCGCGGCGGCCTCGTCCGCCAGCCGGGCGTTCGGTATGCCGCTCACCCGGACCGGGCCGCCCGCCCGCTGCGCGTGGCCGCTCAGCGCGGCCAGGTCGGAGACGTCCTTGCCCCAGAGCACGGCGGGCACACCCGCCAGGTCGAGTACGAGAGCCGGCTCCTTGTGCAGGACGACCTCGTAGCGGTGGCGGGTCAGCGCGTTGTGCGCCTGTCCCTCCTTCAGCCGGATGTCGGCCCCGGCCCGGCGGCCGGACGCCCAGTCGGCGAACCACTCGGGGGCGACCGCCAGTTCCCGCTCGGAGAGCAGCGCCGCCTCCACCGCCGCGCGCACCTCTTCGTGCGAGGCGTAGGGCTGCGCCGCCTGGCTCCTTGCGGTCGCCAGGATGCGCAGGGTCGCGGCGTTGCGTACGTCGCCGACGATCACCCGGCCGCCGGGCGCGAGGAGTTCCATGACCTGGTCGAGGACCTGGGCCAGGTACTCGACGCTCGGGAAGCACTGCACCACCGAGTTGAGCACCACCGTGTCGAATCCGCCCAGGGGGAGCCCGGAGACGTCGTGGGCCGCCTGGACGCTGAGCCGCACCCGGTCGCCGCAGCCGGCCTGGGCGGCCTGGGCGCGGAGGCGGTCCACGGCCGTGGCCGAGAGGTCGGTGCCCCAGTACGTGTCGACCTCACCGGCGATCTTCGCGAGCAGCAGACCGGAGCCCGCACCGATCTCCAGCACCCGCCGCGGCGCGAACCGCAGCACCTGTGCCACCGCCGCGTCCTGCCACTCCCGCAGCTGCTGCAGCGGGACCGGCTCGCCGTCGTACACCGACGCCCACTGCCGGAAGTCCTCGCCCCACGCCTCGTCGCCGGACTCGGCGTAGCTCTCCTCGTACCGCAGACGCCACTGCTCGACCTGGGCCTCGGTGTCGGCCACCGCGGCGTCCGGGTCGGGCTCCACGTAGGCGACGAGGCGCTGGTCGCCCTTCTGGTCCTCGCGGACCACGACGGCGGCCTGCGCCACCGAGGGGTGCCCGCTCAGCACGTGCTCGATCTCGCCCAGTTCGATACGGAACCCGCGGACCTTGACCTGCGAGTCGGTGCGCCCGAGGTACTCGACCTGGCCGTCCTTGTTCCACTTCACCAGGTCCCCGGAGCGGTACATCCGCGCGCCCGCCGGGCCGAAGGGGCAGGCGACGAACCGCTCCGAGGTCAGCCCGGTCTGCCCCAGGTAGCCCCGGGCCAGGCAGGCTCCGGCGAGGTACAGCTCGCCGGCCACGCCCGGTGCGACCGGGCGCAGCGCCGCGTCCAGTACGTACACCTGGTTGTTCCAGATCGGTGCGCCGATCGGCACCCGGTCGGCGCCCGGCACGTGCTGCCAGCCGGTGATCTCGACGGTGGCCTCGGTGGGTCCGTAGAGGTTGTTCGCGGAGCAGCCGGGCAGCAGGTCGGTGAAGCGGTTGGCGAGCGCGGCGGGGAACGCCTCGGCCGCCACCTCGATCCAGCGCAGGCTCGTGCAGGCACCGGCCGAGGGCTCGGTGACGAACGCGGAGAGCAGGGACGGCACGAAGAACGCGCCGGTCACCCGCTCCCGCTGGATCAGCTCCGCCAGATAGGCCGGATCGCGCCGGCCCTCGGCGCTCGCGACGACGACGGACGCGCCCATCTGGAGGTTGGAGAACATCTCCGGCACCGATGCGTCGAAGCTCGCCGAGGTGCTCATCAGCATCCGGTCGTCGACGGTGACGTCGAAGTGCTCCAGGCCCCACTTGATCCGGTTCATGATGGACCGGTGGGCCACCGGCACGCCCTTGGGGCCGCCGGTGGAGCCGGAGGTGAAGATGACGTACGCGGCGTTGTCCGGCGACAGCGTGCGGACCGGGTCCGTGTCCGGGTAGCCGGAGACGTCGGGCAGCACGCCGTCGAGGAGCAGCAGCGGCTTGGCTCCGGCAAGCACGTGGCGTACCCGGTCCTCGGGCAGCTCGGTGTCCAGCGGTACGTACGCGGCACCGGCCTTGACCACGCCGTACACGGCGACCAGCAGCTCGACCGAGCGCGGGATCTTGACCGCGACGAGCTGCTCGGGGCCCGCTCCCTGCTCGATGAGCCAGTGTGCGAGGCGGTTGGCGCGCCGGTTGAACTCGCCGTAGCTCAGCGTCTCCTGCTCGCCGATCACCGCGACCCGCTCGGGGTCGCGCCGCACCTGTGCCTCGAACGCCTCGGGCAGGGTGCCGGCGGCGACCGGGTGCGCGGTGTCGTTGACCCGCCGCACGAGCCAGTCGCGCTCGTCGGCCCCCAGCACCTCGATCGTGGAGAGCGGGGCCGCCGGGTCGGCTGCCACCTGCTCCAGGACGCGTACGAACCGGGCGGCGATGTCCTCGGCCGTGTCCCGGTCGAAGAGCTGGGTGGCGTACATGAGGTCGCCGCGCAGCGTCCCCTCGCCGGTCACGGCGAGGCTGAAGAAGAGGTCGGCGAGGGAGGTCTGGGTGAGGTACTGCTCGAACTGCGCCTTGAGGCCGGGCAGTTCGAACTCCGCCTTCTCGAAGCTCTGCCAGGCGAACATCACCTGGAACAGCGGCTGGTACGAGGTGGAGCGGTCGGGGTTGATCAGCTCGACCAGCGTCTCGAACGGGACGTCCTGGTGCTCGTAGGCCGCCAGGGCCTTGTCCCGCACCTGCGGGAGCAGATCGAGGAACGAGGGGTTGCCGGCGAGATCCACCCGCAGCACCTGGGTGTTGACGAAGAGCCCGACCAGGTCGGCCAGCGCCTCGTCGGTCCGGCCCGCGATCGGGTTGCCGATCGTCACGTCCTCGCCGCCGCCGAGCTTGCTCAGCAGCACGCCCAGCGCGGTCTGCACGACCATCGACATGGTCATTCCGCGCTCGTCGGCGAGCTTCTGCAGCCCGGCCGCCGCCTTGGCCCCCACTTCGAGGCCGAGGGAGTCGCCCTGCGAATTGCGGGTCGCGGGCCGCGGGCGGTCCAGCGGCAGGCTCAGCGGCTGCGGCACCCCGCCCAGTTCCTTGCGCCAGTACTCGGTCTGGGCGGCGGCCAGCGAGCCGGGCTCGTTCACGTCGCCCAGCAGTTCGCGCTGCCAGAGCGCGTAGTCCTTGTACGTCACGGGCAGCGGCTCGAACTCCGGGGCCCTGCCGTCCAGGCGCGCGGTGTAGGCGGCTCTCAGGTCGCGGGCCAGCGGCCCGCCGGAGACGCCGTCCGACGCGATGTGGTGGATGAGGAGGACCAGGACGTGCTCCTGGGGGGCGCAGCGGAACAGCCGTACCCGCAGGGGGATCTCGGCCGTCAGGTCGAAGCGGTGCGCGATGAACGCCTCGACCTCGCCGTCCAGCGCGCCGGGCGCCACGTCGACGACCGGCACCTCCACCGACGCCTGCGCCGCCGGCAGGATCCGCTGGTGGGGCTCGTCGTTGTCGTCCGTCACGAAAGTGGTGCGCAGGGGCTCGTGCCGGACGACGACGTCACGGACCGCGGCGACGAGGGCCGCCTCGTCGAGCGGCCCCGTGAGCCGGAACGCCGGGGAGATGTTGTAGGTCTCTGCCCCGCCCTCCAGTTGCTGCGTGAGCCACATGCGGCGTTGTGCGAACGAAAGCGGAATCACTGGTTCTACTCCTCTACGATCATCCTGCGGAGAGCGGGGCGAAGGGGCACGGCCGATTCCTCCGACCACGCGGCGAGCGCGGCCACCGTCGGCAGGTCGAAGAGCTTGCGGATGGGGATCTCCGTGCCCATCTCGGCGCGGGCACGGGTGATCAGGCGGGTGGCGAGCAGGGAGTGCCCGCCGAGTTCGAAGAAGCCGTCGTCGATGCCGACCGTCTCCACGCCGAGCACCTCGGCGAACAGCCTGGCCAGGGTCCCCTCGCGGGTGGTGCGGGGTGCCCGGAAGGGCGTGGTGGCGGTGAGTTCGGGTGTGGGCAGCGCCTTGAGGTCGAGCTTGCCGTTGGGGGACAGCGGCAGCCGGTCCAGGGTGACGCAGACGGCGGGGACCATGTAGTCGGGCAGCCGCCCGTCCAGGTGGGCCTGGACCGCTGCCGGGTCGGGGACCTTCTCGCCGGGGACGGGTACGAGGTAGGCGGCCAGGTAGGGGGTGGTGTCCCCGGGCCGCTGGGTCACGACGGCGGCCTGGGCGATGTGCGGATGGGCCGTCAGGGCGGCTTCCACCTCGCCGGGTTCGACGCGGTAGCCGCGGATCTTGACCTGGGTGTCGATGCGTCCCAGGTGCTGCAGCTCGCCGTCGCCGGTGAGGCGGGCGAGGTCGCCGGTGCGGTACATGCGCGAGCCGGGAGGCCCGTACGGGTCGGGGAGGAACCGGTCGGCGGTCAGTCCCGGCTGGCCGTGGTAGCCGCGTCCCGCCCCGGCCAGGTAGAGCTCGCCGGGTGAGCCGGGCGGCAGCAGGGCCAGACCGGGGCTGAGGATGTAGGCGCGAACGCCCGGGAAGGGGCGGCCGATGGGCACCCCGGTGGTGTACGTCTCGCCCGGGTCGAGGAGATGGCCGGTGGCGTAGAAGGTCTCGCTGGGGCCGTAGCTGTTGATGATGCGGGCCTGCGGCCAGCACGCGCGCACCCGCTCCACCAGCACGGGGGTCAGCACTTCACCGGAGATGTTCAGGGCCGTGGGGCTGACGCGTCCGCCGATCTGGTCGAGGAGTTCGGCGAAGGCGGAGGGGACCGAGCAGATGACGTCGGTGTCCCAGCTGTCGCGGTCGGCCAGTTCCAGCACGTCGCGCACGATCTCGACGCTGCCGCCCGTGGTGAGCGCGGAGAACGTCTCGAAGGTGGCGACGTCGAACCCGAACGAGGCGGCGAGCAGGACGCGGCGTCCCGACTCCATTCCGGCGTGCGCGACCAGGGCGTCCACCGCGTTGACGACGGTGGACTGGGTGACGCCCACGCCCTTGGGGACGCCGGTGGAACCGGAGGTGTAGATGACGTAGGCGAGGTTCTCGGGGCGGGCCCTGGTCCGTACGGCGGCCCCGGCGGTGCCGGCTGCCAGGAGATCGACGTCGTCGAGGACGAGGACGGGGATGTCCGTGGCGGGGACCAGCGGGCGGGTGCCCGCGTCGGCCAGGATCAGGTGCGGCCGGGCGGTGGGCAGGATGTGCGGGAGGCGGGCGGTGGCGTAGGCGGGGTCGACGGGCAGATAGGCGCCGCCCGCCTTGAGCACGCCCAGGAGCGCCACGACCGTGTTCGCCGTGCGCGGCAGGACCACGCTCACCACGGTCTCCGGGCCGACCCCGCATGCCACCAGGGCGTCCGCGAGCCGCTCGGCGCGGGCGTTCAGCTCGGTGTACGTGAGCGACTCGCCGCCGGCGACGACGGCGGGGGCCTCCGGGGTCCGCGCCACCTGTGCCTCGACGAGCGCGGTGAGCGTGAGGTGCCTGGCCGGGTCGGGCTGGTCGAACCCGGCCAGGATCCGGTCGCGTTCGGCCGGCTCCAGTGCGTCGGCCTGCGCGACCTTCAGGGCGGGGTCGCCCGTCAGCTGCCGCAGGAAGCGGACGAGGCGCGCCCCGTACGTCTCCACCGTGGACCGGTCGAAGACACCCGGCGCGTACTGGATGACGAGCTGGAGGTGCGAGTCGGCCGCCGCCGTCAGGCAGAGCGCGTAGTGGTTGCCCGCGGAGGGGCGCAGACCGGTGAAGGTGATCCCGTCCGCGGCGTCGCTGGCGTCCTCCAGGCCCTCCCGGTCGACCGGGTACGACTCGAAGACGACGAGCGTGTCGAAGAGGGACCGTACGCCGGCGGCCTTCTGGATCTCGGTGAGCCCGTAGTAGTGGTGCTCCACCAGGGCGGCCTGCCGGCTCTGGAGCCCGCCCAGGACGTCGCCGACGGTGTCGCCGGGCGCGCAGGCGACCCGTACGGGAACGGTGTTGATGAACATGCCGACCATCGACTCGACGTCCGTCACGGCGGCCGGGCGCCCGGAGACGGTCGCGCCGAACACCACGTCCTGGCGTCCGGTGAGCTGGCAGAGCAGCAGCGCCCAGGCGCCCTGGACCAGGGTGTTGACGGTGATGCCCAGCTCGGATGCGCGCGTGACGAGTTCGCGTGCCTCGTCGGGCGCCAGCGCGACCTCGACCTGGTCGCGGGTTCCGTCGTCCGAGTTCACGGAGTCGGGGGCGAGCAGGGCCGGCTCCTCGACCCCTTCGAGCTCGGCGGCCCAGGCCTGTGCGGCCTCGTCCTGGTCCTGCCGGGTGAGCCAGGCGAGGAAGTCGCCGTAGTCGCGGGTGGCGGGCAGGGAGGCCGGGTCGCCGTCGGAGGCGTAGAGCAGCAGCAGGTCCCGCATGAGGATGGGGGTGGACCAGCCGTCGTAGAGCGTGTGATGGGCCGTCAGGACCAGTTCGGGACGTTCGGGATCGAGGACGACGAGGGCCAGGCGCATCAGCGGCGGGGTGTCCGCGTCGAAGTAGGTGGTCCGGTCCTGGTCGAGGAACTCCTCGAACTTCCCGGTGCCTTCCGTCTCGCCGGCCGCGGTCAGGTCGAGGTGCTGCCACGGCAGGGTCACCGACTCCGGCACCACTTGTACGAGATCGCCGTCCGCCCGGTTCACGAACGCCGCGCGCAGCGCGGGGTAGCGGTCCAGGAGCGCCTGGCCGGCCCGGTGCATCCGCGCGGGGTCGACCCTTCCCGACAGGTGGAAGACGAGCTGGATGTGGTACGGGTCGAAGGACGCGCCGGCCAGCATCGCCTGGAAGAGGATCCCTGACTGGGCCGGGGTCGCGGGCCACACCTGGGCGAGCTTGCCGAAGCGGTCCTCCCAGGCGTCGATCTCCCGCTGGCCGACCGCGACCAGGGGCGCGTCGGTGGGGGTGAGCCCGCCGGCGCCGGAGGTGGTGGTGTGCTGGGCCAGCGCGGTGAGCGCCTCGACCCAGAGCCCGGCCAGTTCGCGCACGTCCTCGGCGGTGAGCACCCCGGTGGGGAAGCCGAAGTACGCGGTGAGTTCGTCGCCCGCGCCGGTGTCGGAGGCCACCGCGTTGATCTCCAGTGCCGAGAGGACCGGCATGTCCGCGTCGGGTGCGGCGATCAGGTCCCGGTGCGTGGTGTCCGGGGCGAAGCCCAGCCCGCGCAGCTCCTCGGGGATGTCCGCACTCGACGACTTGCCCAGGTAGTTGAACCCGATCTGCGGCTGTCGCAGTCCGGCCAGCGCGCCGGCGGTCTCCGGGTTGAGGTGGCGCAGCAGCCCGTAGCCCAGGCCGTGGTCGGGCACCGCCCGCAGCTGCTCCTTGACGGCCTTGACGGCCCGGCCCGCGGCCTTGCCGCCGGCGAACGCGTCCGCCACGTCGATGCCGGACAGGTCGAGGCAGACGGGGTACATGGCGGTGAACCAGCCGACCGTGCCCGACAGGTCCGCGCCGGGCACCAGGTGCTCCTCGCGGCCGTGGCCCTCCAGACGGACGAGCGCCGAGTCCCCGGACAGGCCGCGCCGCTCGCGCCAGCGCGCCAGCGCCAGGGCGAGACCGGCCAGCAGTCCGTCGTCGACGCCGCCGCGGAACACCGCGGGCACCGTGTCGAGCAGGGTCCGCGTGACGTCGGCGGGCACCTGGATCCGTACCGTCTCCACGGTGGCGGTGACATCGCGCGCCGCGTCCAGTTCCCGTGCTCCCAGCACCGGTTCGCCGCCGCGCAGGATCTCCTGCCACAGGGGCAGTTCCGCCACCCGCCCGGGGGCGAGCGCCTCCTCCGCCAGGGCGTGCGTCCACCGGCGCAGCGAGGTGCCCGGCTGGGCGGGCTGCGGGCTGTGACCGCCCTTGACCTGCTGCCAGGCGGAGACGAGGTCGGGTACGAGGATGCGCCACGACACCCCGTCGACGACCAGGTGGTGCAGCACGATCAGCAGCCGGTCCGCCTCCGTGGCGGAGGTGAACCGGACGAACTGCGCCATGACGCCCGCGTCCGGGTCGAGCCGGTCGGCCGCCGCGTCCAGCTCGGCCTGCGCGTCGGCCCCTTCGTGAGCGACTTCGGTGACGAGCGCGCCGGCGTCGACGCTGCCGGCCGGCTCGATCCACAGGCCCGGCCGGTCCCGGTCGAGCCTGGAGCGCAGCACGTCGTGCCGGTCCAGTACGGACTGGAGGGTGGCGGCGAGTCCCGCACGGTCGATGTTCCCGGGCAGGGTCAGCATCGCGGACATGCAGAACCGGCCGAGGCCACCGCCCAGGGCGAGCACGTGCGCGGCCGTCGTCGGCAGCGGGGACCAGCCGACGCCGCCGCCCGGCAGCTCGGCGAGGGTGACCCGCTCCTCCTCGGCCCGGCCCTCGACCAGTTCCGCGAGCCGGGCGACCGTACGGTGCTCGAAGATCTCCCGCGTACTGACCACCACACCGCGCGTCTTGGCCCGCGCCACGACCTGGATGGAGCGGATGCTGTCGCCGCCGCTCGCGAAGAAGTCGTCGTCGACGCCCACCTGTCCGGCGCCGAGCACATCGGCGTACACCTCGGCCAGGACCTGCTCCGCGCCGGTGCGGGGCGCCCGGTACTCGCCGCCCCTGAACTCCGGTGCGGGCAGCGCCGCCCGGTCCAGCTTTCCGCTCGCGGTCAGCGGCAGCCGGTCGAGGATCACCAGCTGGGCGGGGACCATGTAGTCCGGCAGCCGCTTGGCGGCGAAGCGCCGCAGGTCCGCCGCCGAGACGGTGGCGTTCATGTCCACGTCGCCGCCGTGCGCGCCGGCGCCCGCCTGCGCCACGTAACCGATGAGCCGGGTCCTGCCGGCGGGGTCCTCGCAGACCGTGACGACGGCCCGGCTGACGGCGGGGTGCCGGGCGAGGACCGTCTCGATCTCGGTCGGCTCGACGCGGATGCCGTTCACCTTGACCTGGTTGTCGGCGCGTCCCGCGTACTTCAGCTGTCCGTCGCCGTCCCACTGCGCCAGGTCTCCGGTGCGGTACATCCGCGTGCCGGGAGGGCCGAAGGGGCAGGCCACGAAGCGTTCCGCGGTGGCACCGGTGCTCCGGTGGTAGCCGCGGGCGACCTGGCCCGCCACGTACAGTTCGCCGATCACGCCCTGGGGTACGGGGGCCAGTTCGGGGCCCAGTACGTGGGCGCGCATGTTGGCGAGCGGCGACCCGACCGGTACGGCGCCGCTCTCGGTCCACTCCCGCGGCACCGTGAAGGTGGAGGCGTAGAAACTCTCGGTCTGTCCGTAGGCGTTGATGACCCGGACGCCGGGCAGGGCGTGGTGCACCTTGCGGACGAAGTCGCAGGAGAGCGCCTCTCCGGCGAAGACGACGGTCTCGACGTCGAGCCGCAGGCCGGTGGGACCGTCGGCGGCGATCTGGTCGAGCAGGGCGGAGAAGACGGCGGGCACGGCGCTGAGGGTGGTGCCCGTCCAGCTGTCGCGCTCCGCGAGTTCGAGTACGTCGCGGACGACCTCGACGCTCGCTCCGCAGGTCAGGGCGGTGAATATCTCGAAGACGGAGACGTCGAAGTTGACCGAGGTCGCCGCGAGCATCCGGGAGCCGGGGCCGGCGTGGACGCGCCGGCTCAGGTCCCGTACGCCGTTGACCACCGAGGCATGGGTGAGGGCCACGCCCTTGGGGGTTCCGGTGGAGCCGGAGGTGAACATGACGTAGGCCAGGTTGCCGGGGCCGATGCCGAGCTCCGAGGCCGCGACGACGGGGCCGTCCAGGCCGAGGTCCAGGTCGAGGTCGTCGAGGTGCAGCACCGGCGGGCGGCATCCGGCCACGGTCCGCGCCGTGTCGTGGTCGGTGAGGATCAGTGCCGGGGCTGCCGCGTCGAGCAGGAGCCCGACGCGGGAGGCCGGGTAGCCGGGGTCGATGGGCAGGTACGCGCCGCCGGCCTTGAGGACGCCGAGGAGGGCGAGGACCAGGTCCGCCGACCGCGGCAGCGCCACCGCCACCACGACGTCCGGTCCCACCCCCTGTTCGCGCAGGACCGCGGCGAGCCGCCCGGCCCTGGCGTCCAGTTCGCCGTACGAGAGCGAGGTGTGCCCGCACACCACGGCCGTCGCCTCCGGCGTGCGCGCCGCCTGGGCGGCGACCAGCTCGGGCACCGTCGCCGCCGGCAGGGCCTGGGCCGTCTCGTTCAGCCCCGCCAGCCACTCCCGTTCGGTGGCGGTGAGCACGTCCACCGCGCCGAGGCGCGTCGCGGGATCGGCGACCACCTGCGCGAGTACGCGCACATAGCGGTCCACCAGGTTCTGGGCGGTGGCGTGGTCGAACAGCTCTGTCGCGTACTCCAGGCGGCCGTAACCGCGCCCGGAAGGGCCCGGCACGATGTTGAAGAACAGGTCGAACTTCGCGGTGTCGGTGCCCGCCGGGACCGGGGTGACCCGCAGGTCCGGTACCTCGATCTCGGACCACGCGAACTGCCAGGCCAGCATGGTCTGGAACAGCGGCTGGTAGGCGGTGGTGCGCTCCGGGTTGAGGAGCTCCACCAGGTGCTCGAAGGGAACGTCCTGGTTGTCGTACGCGGCGAGCGCCCGGTCCCGTACCTGGTCCAGCAGGTCGTCGAACGACGGGTTCCCCGACAGGTCGACGCGCAGCACCCAGGTGTTGGCGAAGAATCCGATCAGCTCTTCCAGCTGCTCGTCGGCGCGCCCCTCGATCGGGGAGCCGATCGTGAGGTCGTTGCCCGCCCCGGCGTGGTGCAGGAGGACCGCCAGGACGGCCTGGGCGACCATCGGCGCCGTGGCCCCGTGGTTCGCGGCCAGCTTCCCGACCCCGGCGAGCAGTTCCGGCTCCAGCTCGAAGTCGACATGGCCGCCCCGGTGTCCCGCCAGCGTCGGCCGCGGCCGGTCCAGCGGCAGCTGCACCGGCTGCGGCACCCCGGCCAGCTCCTGGCGCCAGTACTCCAGCTGCTCGGCGGCGACGGAGTCGAGGTCCTCCACCTCGCCCAGCATCTGCCGCTGCCAGACGGTGTAGTCCTTGTACTGCACGGGAAGCGGCACCCAGTGCGGGGCGCCGCCCTGCCGGCGGGCCGCGTACGCGGAGAGCAGATCCCGCATGAACGGTGCCATCGACGCCCCGTCCGCGGCGATGTGGTGGAACACGAACACCAGCACGTGCTCCGTCGCCGAGACCCGGAACACGGTCGTCCGCAGGGGCAGGTCCGTGTCCAGTTCGAACCCGGCGCCCACCACCGCGGCCATCGCCTCGTCCACCGCGTCCGCGGCCACGTCCACCACCCGGAACGGCACCTGCGCCTCGGCGGCGGGCAGGATGCGCTGCTCCGGCGTGCCGTCCGCGCTCTCCACCAGCAGCGTGCGCAGGCTCTCGTGCCGGGTGACGACGTCCGTCACCGCCGCGGCCAGGGCCGCCGTGTCCAGCGGCCCGTCCAGGCGCAGCACGAACGGGATGTTGTAGGTCGCGGACGGACCCTCCAGCCGGTGGAGGAACCACAGCCGCCGCTGGGCGAAGGACAACGGGATCATCGTTCTGCTCCTAAACGTTCATCTGTCGCAGCTGGAGGCGGTTCGACTTGGCCGACTTATCGATACGGGGTGCCAGCTCGGCGACGGTCGGGCTGCGGAACACGGTCGTGACCTTCACATCGACGCCGAGCTCCTTGCGGATGCGGCCGACGAGGCGGGTGGCCAGCAGGGAGTGCCCGCCGTTGTCGAAGAAGTCGACGTCGATGCCGACCTCCCGGGCCCCGAGCAGCTCGGCGAAGAGCCGGCAGAGGACCTCTTCCTTCTCGTCGCGCGGCCCCCGCCCGGCCGCGGCCCCGTCCTGGTCCGGTGCGGGCAGCGCGTTGCGGTCGAGCTTCCCGCTGGGTGTCTTGGGGAACTCGGCGAGCGGCACGATCGCCGAGGGGACCATGTACGCGGGCAGGTGCTCCCTGGCCAGTTCGGTCAGGTCCCTGATGTCCTGCTCGCTCAGTTCCCCGGTGCCGTCGCCCGGCACCACGTAGGCGACGAGCCGCTGGTCGTCGGCGCGGTCCTCCCGCACCAGGGCCACCGCACTGTCGACGTACGGGTGCGCGGTCAGCGCCTGCTCGATCTCGCCGAGTTCGATGCGGAACCCGCGGATCTTGACCTGGAAGTCGGAGCGCCCGATGTACTCGACCTGGCCGTCCGCGTTCCACCGCACGACGTCACCGGTGCGGTACATCCGGGTGCCCGGCTCGCCGTAGGGGCAGGCGACGAAGCGGTTCGCGGTCAGCGCGGTCTGCCCGAGATAGCCCCGGGCCAGCTGGACCCCGGCGAGGTAGAGCTCGCCGGTGACGCCGGGCGCGACCGGGCGCAGCGCCGAATCCAGTACGTACACCTGGGTGTTCCAGATCGGCGCGCCGATCGGCACCCGGTCCGCGCCCGGCACGTGCTGCCAGGCCGTGACCTCCACCGAGGCCTCGGTGGGGCCGTAGACGTTGTTCGCGGAGCAGCCGGGCAGCAGTTCGGTGAACCGGTTGGCCAGTGCGGCGGGGAACGCCTCGCCGGCGACCTCGATCCAGCGCAGGCCGGTGCACTCCTTGGCCGTGGGCTCGGCGACGAACGCCTCCAGGAGAGAGGGGACGAAGTCCGCGCCGGTCACCTTCTCCCGCCGTATCAGCTCCGCCAGATAGGCCGGGTCCCGCCGCCCGTCGGGGCGTGCGATGACGACGGCGGCCCCCACCTGCAGGGGTGCGAACAGCTCCGGTACCGATACGTCGAAGCTGGCCGTGGTGCTCAGCAGCACCCGGTCCTCGGCGCCGACGCCGAAGTGCGACAGACCCCACTTGAGCCGGTTCATGATCGAGCGGTGCGCCACGGGCACGCCCTTGGGGCCGCCGGTGGAGCCCGAGGTGTAGATGGCGTACGCGGCGTTGTCCGGCGACAGCGTGCGGACCGGGTCCGTGTCCGCGCACCCGGAGACGTCGGGGAGTTCCCCGTCGAGCATCAGCAGCGGCTTCGCACTGTTCAGCACATGCCGTACGCGGTCCTCGGGCAGCTCCGGGTCGACCGGCACGTAGGCCGCGCCCGCCTTGACCACCGCGTAGATCGCCACCATCAGCTCCACGGAGCGGGGGATCTTCACCGCGACGAGCTGCTCGGGGCCCGCGCCCCTGGCGATGAGCCAGTGCGCCAGTCGGTTGGCGCGGCGGTTGAACTCCCCGTAGGTGAGCGTCTCGTGCTCACCGATCAGCGCCACGGACCCGGGGGTCCTGGCCACCTGGGCCTCGAAGGCGCCCGGCAGCGTATCGGCGGCCACCGGGTGGGCCGTGTCGTTGACCCGGCGCAGCAGCCGGTCCCGCTCGTCCTCCCCCAGCACCTCCACGGCACCGACCGGCACCGACGGGTCCTTGAGCACCTGTTCGAGTACGCGGACGAGGCGGGCGGCGATCGTCCCGGCCGCGTCGTGGTCGAAGAGGCTGGTCTGGTAGTCGAGGGAGAGCCGCAGGTAGGGGTCGGAGGCGTTGAGGGTGAGCGGGTAGTGCGAGCCCGCGAACGGGCGGATGGCGTCGATCGAGAAGCCCGCCGAGGTGTTCGCGTCGACGATGCCCTCGCGGTCGACGGGGTAGTTCTCGAAGACGACGATCGTGTCGAAGAGGGAGGGCAGTCCGACGCCGCGCTGGATGTCGGCGAGCCCGTAGTAGTGGTGGTCGAGCAGGGCGATCTGCCGGTTCTGCAGACCGGTGATGACGTCGCCCACGCTGAGGCCGGGCCGGCAGAGCGTCCTGGTCGGCAGGGTGTTGATGAACAGGCCGACCATTTCGTCCGAGCCGGTCACGTCCGCGGGGCGGCCGTTGACGGCGGCCCCGAACACCACGTCGTGCTGTCCGGTCAGCTTGGAGAGCAGGATCGCCCACGCACCCTGGAGGAGCGTGTTCAGCGTGACCCCGAGCTCCGCGGCGCGCCGGGCGAGTTCCCGTCCCTTGTCGATCGAGAGGGGCACCTCGACCCGTCCCAGGGAGGACGACTCGCCCTGCGCCACCAGGTCCGCGGCGACGAGGGTGGGCTGGTCGAGGCCGTCGAGTTCGGCCTTCCAGCGGGCGGCCGAGGCGTCCCTGTCCTGCCGGGACAGCCAGGCCAGGTAGTCGCCGTAGCTGCGGATCGGGGGGAGTTGGCCGGTCCCCGCGTACAGCCGCACCAGATCGGTGATCACCAGCGGCGACGACCAGCCGTCGAAGAGGGTGTGGTGCGCCGTGAGGATGAGCTTCGACTGCAGCGGCCCGCAGGTCAGCAGCGCCAGGCGCAGCAGTGGCGGCCGTGCCGGGTCGAGCGGGGCGGCCCGGTCGTCGGCGAGGGCCCGGTCGAGCGCCGCGTCCTGTGCGGCCTCGCTGCGACCGGTGAGATCGAGGTGCTGCCAGGGCAGGGCGACGTCTTCGGCCACGACCTGTACGGGGTCGCCGTCGGCGGTGGTGAGGAACGCGGAGCGCAGGTTGGGGTACCGGTCGAGCAGTGCCTGTCCGGCCGCCCGCATGCGCGCCGGGTCCACGGGCCCGGACAGGTGCAGGACGAACTGCATGTGGTAGACGTCGAACGCGCCGTCGGCGAGCGCCGCCTGGAACTGGATGCCGGACTGGCCAGGGGCCTGCGGCCACACCTCGGCCAGCGGGCCGTAGCGCTCCTCCCACGTCTCGATGTCGTCCTGGCCGACGGTGACCAGCGGCGCGTCGGAGGGGGTGAGGCCGCCGGTGTGCGGGCGGGCGGCGTACGCGGCCATGCCGTGCAGCACCTCGACCCACAGCTCGGCCAGTTCAGTGGTCCGCTCGCGGGACAGCACCCCGGTCGGGAACATGAAGGCGGCCTGCAGCCGGGTGCCCTCCGGGGTGTCCGTGGCGACCGAGTTGACCTCCAGGGCGGAGAGCGCGGGCAGGTCGGGGTCGGGTTCCGCGATCAGCTCGGAGGACCAGGACGCCGGCCCCCACCCGTCCCTGCGCAGGTGCTCGGGCACGTCGGTGCCGGAGATCCGGCCGAGGTAGTTGAAGCCGATCTGCGGTACCGCCAGGCCGGCGAGCTGTTCGGCGGTCTCCGGGTTCAGGCAGCTCAGCAGCCCGTAGCCCAGGCCCTTGTCGGGGACGGAGCGCAGCTGCTCCTTGACCAGTTTCACGGCCTGGCCTGCGGCGGGGCCGCCGGCCAGCACGTCGTCGAGGTCCACTCCGGGGACCTCGACCCTGGCCGGGTACATGGTGGTGAACCATCCGACGGTACGCGAGAGGTCGGCGCCGGGGACGACGTCCTCCTCGCGGCCGTGCCCCTCCAGCCGGACCAGGGCCGGGGCGTCCGCGCCGCGCCACCGGTTGACGGCCAGGGCGAGGGCGGCGAGCAGCACGTCGGTCCCGGTGCCCCGGAACGCGGCGGGGAGCGTGGTGAGCACCGCTTCGGTGACCGCGGCGGGCAGTTGCACCCGTACGGTCTCCACCGTGGACCACACGTCGACCGCCGGGTCGAACGCCCGGGTGCCCAGCGGGAGGTCGGGCGCCTCAAGGAGGTCGCGCCAGTAGGCCAGTTCCGCTTCCCGCTCCTCGGAGAGGGCCTCGTCCTGGAGTGCCGCCGCCCAGCGGCGGGCCGAGGTGCCGACCGCGGGCAGCTCGGGCGCCCTGCCGAGGCGGACCTGCTGCCAGGCTTCGGCGAAGTCCGACATGAGGATCCGCCAGGAGACACCGTCGACCACCAGGTGGTGCAGCACCACCAGCAGCCTGCCCTCGCCGGAGGGGGCCGCGAACCAGACGAAGGCCGCCATGGTCCCGGCTTCGGGGTCGAGCCGGCCGGTCGCTCCGTACAGCTCCGCCTTCGCCGCCTCCAGCGAGGACGCCTCGTCCCAGCGGCCGTCGCAGTCGGCCCGGCGGATCAGGTCCGCGGCCCGCACGGTGCCCGTGGGGTGCACGAGGAGGGAGGGTTCGTCGCCGGGCACCAGTTGCGCGCGCAGGAGGTCGTGCCGGTCGAGTACGGCGTCCAGCGTCGCGGCGAGGCCGTCCTCGTCGATGCCCGCGGGCAGTTCGAGGACCATCGACATGGCGAACCGGTTGGTCGCACCGCCGTTTGCGAACACCTGCCGGGCCACCGGCTGGAGCGGCAGGGAGCCGACACCGCCGCTCTCGTCCTCTTCGAGTACGGGCGTCCGGCCCTGGCGGGTGGACGCCACCTCGGCGAGGCGTGCCGCTGTGCGGCACTCGAATATCTCGCGGGTGGAGAGCTCCAGGCCACGGGCGCGGGCCCGGGCGACGACCTGGATGGAGCGCAGGCTGTCGCCGCCGACCGCGAAGAAGTCGTCGTCGACTCCGACCCGGTCCACGCCGAGCACGTCCGCGTACGCCGCGGTGATGACCGACTCGGCCTCGGTGCGCGGCTCCCGGTAGGCCTCGCCGAAGAACTCCGGTTCGGGCAGCGCCTGGCGGTCCAGTTTGCCGGTCGGCCCGAGCGGCAGTCTGCCCAGCGCCACGAACGCGGAGGGCACCATGTAGTCGGGCAGCCGCGCGGCGGTGAACTTGCGGAGCTCGGCGGCCGAGGCCCCGGCCAGCACGTCCACGTCGCCGATGCCGCCGGCGCCGTCGTCGCCGACGGCTCCTTCACCGGTGTGCACCACGTACGCGACGAGCCGGCGCCCGCCCTGGGGCACCTCCCGGCTGACCACCACCGCCTCGCTGATCCCCGGGTGGCAGGTGATCGCCGCTTCGACCTCGGCCGTCTCGATGCGGAAACCGCGCACCTTGACCTGGCCGTCCGTACGGCCGACGCACTCCAGCTGCCCCTGCGCGTTCCAGCGGGCCAGGTCGCCCGTGCGGTACATCCGCTCGCCGGCCGGGCCGAAGGGGCTCGCCACGAAGCGCTCGGCGGTCAGGCCCGGGCGGCCGTGGTAGCCGCGGCCCAGGCAGTCCCCGGCGACGTACAGCTCACCGATCACGCCCTGCGGTGCCGGGGCGAGGCCCGGACCGAGCACGTAGGCGCGCATGTTGCCCAGCGGGGTGCCGATGGGCGCGACATCGCCGTCCTGCCACTCCTCGGACGGGGCGAGGGAGAACGTGGTGGCGTAGAAACTCTCGCTCTGCCCGTAGCAGTTCACGACGCGTACGCCGGGCAGGGCGTCGCGCACCTGGCGCACCAGCCGGCCCGGGAGCACGTCGCCCGCGAAGACGACCGTGCGCACGCCGGGCGCGTTGCGCAGACTGCCCGCGAGCTCCCCGAGCACCGAGGGGACCCCGCTGATCACCTGGCCGTCCCAGCTGTCCCGCTCGCCGAGTGCCAGCGCGTTCGCCACCACCTCGGCGGTGCCGCCGGTGGTCAGGGTGGTCAGCAGCTCGAAGACCGAGACGTCGAAGTTGACCGAGGTGCCGGCCAGCATCCGCCAGCCGGGGGGCGTGTCGAGGACGCGTACCAGCTCCCGTACGCCGTTGACGACGCCCCGGTGGGTGATCGCCGCACCCTTCGGCTTGCCGGTGGAGCCGGAGGTGTACATCACGTACGCCAGGTTGTCCGGGCCGAGCGGCGCGCTGCGGTCCGTGTCGCCGGGCGCCCCTGCGGGCGTGTCCCACTGCGCGCGGCGGTCGAGGTCGACGCAGCGAAGGGTGTTCTCCGGCAGGTCCTGCCAGGTCGCGGTGTCGGTGACGGCGAACCGCGGCGCGGCTTCACAGAGCACGCTCTCCGCGCGGCCGCTGAGGTACTGCGGGTCCAGGGGTACGTATCCGGCACCGGACTTGAGGATGCCGAGCAGCCCCGCGACCAGGTCCTCGGTGCGCGGCAGCGCGAGAACCACCAGGTCCTCGGGGCCGGCGCCGAGCCGCAGGAGTTCCCACGCGACGGCGTTCGCCCGGTCGTCGAGCTCCCGGTAGGTCAGCGTCGTCGCGCCGAAGGCGACCGCCGGGGCGTCGGGCGTCCTGGCCACCTGGCTCTCGAACAGCTCGGGGACCGTCAGCCCGCTCTCCCCCGGGGTGCCGGCGTCGAACCGGTTGAGCAGCAGGTCCCGTTCGGCCCCGTCGAGGACGTCGACGGTGCCGATCGCGCGCTCCGGTCCTGCCACGAGCCGGCCCAGCACCCGTACGAACCGGTCCGCGATGGCCGTGGCGGTGTCCCGGTCGAAGAGACTGGTGGCGTACTCGAGACGGCACTGCGCCCCGCCGCCCGAGCTGTTGGGGAGCAGGTCGAAGAAGAGGTCGAACTTGGCCGTGCCGGTCTCCAGGCGCTCGGCCCTGACACCGAGGCCGGGGAGCTCCATGGGCGGCACGGGCGGCTGCCAGGAGAGCATGACCTGGAAGTACGGGTTGTACGCGGTGGACCGGTCGGGGTTGAGCAGCTCCACGAGCCGCTCGAACGGCATGTCCTGGTTGTCGTACGCGGCCAGCGACCGGTCCCGTACCCGCCCGAGCAGTTCGCGGAAGGTCGGGGTCCCGGAGAGGTCGACGCGCAGCACCCAGGTGTTGACGAAGAACCCGACGAGGTCGCGCAGTTCCTCGTCGGTGCGGTCCGTGATCGGCGCCCCGATGGACACGTCGTCGCCGCACCCGAGGTGGTGCAGGAGCACCGCGAGCGCCGAGTGCATGACCATCGACACCGTGGTGTCCTGGTCGGCGGCCAGTTTCTCCACCGCGGTGAGCAGTTCCGGGCCGATCGAGAACGGGATCCGGTCGCCGCCGGAGCTGATGGTCCTGGGGCGCGGGCGGTCCGTCGGGATGGCCAGCGGCTGCGGCAGACCGTCCAGTGCCTCGCGCCAGTACGCCAGCTGACGGGCCGACACGCTCTCGGGGTCGCTCTCGTCACCGAGGACGTCCAGCTGCCACAGGGTGTAGTCCGCGTACTGCACCGGGAGCGGCTCCCACGCCGGGGCCCTGCCCTCGGTGCGGGCCGCGTACGCCGTGGTCAGATCGTGGAAGAGCGGCCCGAAGGACTCCCCGTCGACAGCGATGTGGTGGGCCACCACGACGAGGGTGTGCTCGTCCGGTCCGCACCGCAGGAGCGTGGCGCGGATCGGCGCGTCGGCGGCCAGGTCGAAGGTCCGGGTGGCCACCTCGTCGACCGCCGCCGCCAGCCCGTCCTGCGTGACGTCGGCGGCCGGCAGGGCGAACGGCTGCTCCCCCGGCGCGAGGACCCGCTGGTGCGGGACCCCGTCGTCGCCCTCGGCGATCACCGTGCGCAGGACCTCGTGGCGGTCGATGACGTCACGGAGCGCCGACTCCAGCGCCCCCGTGTTCAGTTCACCGGTCAGCCGCAGGGCGAAAGCGCCGTTGTAGGTCGGGGAAGGGCCTTCGAACCGGTCCACGAACCACAGCCGGCGCTGCGCGAACGACAACGGGATCATTGTTTCTCCAAATCGGAAGAACCACGAGGGAGCAAGTCGCCGCTCAGCTCAGGTCGAGCAGGGTCAGGAGTTCGTCGTTGTAGAAGTCGTCGATGGAGCACGCCCCCGAGAGGGTCGAGAAGTACCGGTCGATGTGCTCCTGGTGGCCGACCAGCTTCTGCAGCATGTCGACCCGCCCCTGAGGCTTGAGCTCGGCCACGTTGAGCGCGCCCTGGTAGTGGCTGAGGGCCTCGCCGCTCAGGTTGTTCTCGTACCGCCGCAGTGCCGCGGCGAGCGCGGCGTCGTCGTGCAGCCGCTCCCCCACGAAGCCGGTGAGCGACTGGGCCTGGGCGAAGGCTTCGGTGATGCCGCGGGCGGTGATGGAGTCCTTGTGGTTCACCGCGTCGCCGACCAGCACCCAGCCGGGTCCGTAGGCTTTGCGGAAGTAGTTCTCCTGGTGGCCCGTGCCGTAGAGCTGTTCCACGCGCTCGCCCGCCTGCATCCGCTCGTACAGCTCGGGGGCCGTCGAGCGGAAGCTGTCGAGGTAGAAGGGCTCCACTCCCTTGCGGACGTTGTTGTACTCGTCCTGCGGGAAGTAGGTCATGAGGAGCGTGAGGTCGTCGTTGGTGGGGATGACGCCGATCCAGCGGCCCGGCCGCTCGTACAGCTCGAAGTGCGAGGGGACCCCGGACCAGTAGCTGTAGTAGGTGCAGCTCACCCGCGCGTGCTCGATGACGTTCTGCGCGCCGGCCTTGCGGGCCACCAGCGAGCGCATGCCGTCGGCGCCGACGACCAGGCGCGCGTGTTCCGTCGTCTCGGTGCCGCCGGGTGTCGTGTACCGCACCCCGGCGACCCGGTCGCCCTCCCAGAGCAGGTCCTTGACGGCGCAGCCCTGCTGGAACTCCACGCCTGCCTCGACGGCCCCTTCCGCGAGGAGGGGGTCGAGCACGTAACGCCTCGGCGCGTACGTGTACCGCAGGTCGTCGAGCGGCAGGGAGAAGCCTTCGATACGGACGCCGGGCCCCTCGTAACTCTGCCGGGTGATCGGCCTGCAGCCCGCGTCGCGGAGCTTGTCGAGCAGCCCCCACCGGTTCAGCAGCGACATTCCCTGCATATGGATGTAGTGCGAGGACAGCGTGTCCTGCGGGAATTGCGCTTTCTCCAGGAGCAGGACCCGATAGCCCTGCCGGGCGAAAAGCATGGCTGTCGGCGAGCCCGCACAACGGGCACCGATGACAATCACGTCGTACATGGCGCGCCTTTCTTGCCAGATGGTTTTTCGACACAGCTCGGCCGCGGCCGGAAATGCCTTGCACGAGGGAAACCGGACACTAAGGGGCCGGCACACCCAGGGATTCGATGTACGCGGAGACCGCCGCCACCGTCGGATTGAGGAACATCTGGTCCATGGGGACCTCGGCGCCCAGCTCCTCCAGGAAAGCGCCCTGGATTTTCACCATGATGACGGACTGGCCGCCCAGGGCGAAGAAATCGTCGTCCAAAGCGATATCGTCGCGCTGGAGTTCACGGCACCAGATGGCACGCACGCTGTCGGAAATCATCACAGTCCTCTCTTGAGCGATTCGACGAGGGCCGCGCGGTCGACTTTCCCGTGCGGGCTCAGCGGAATGTGCGGGACGTTCACAAATCTGGCCGGGACCATGTTCCGCGGCAGGACCGCCAGGAGGCGGGTGCGCAGGTCGTCCTCGGTGGGGGCGTCCCCGGCGGGAACGGTGAACGCGGTCAGTTCGGTCTCGCCCGCGTCGGTGTACGTGACCGCCACGGCGGCCTCCTTGACGACGTCCAGCCTGCCGAGCGCGCGCTCGATGTCGGTGGGGTCGATGCGCATGCCCCGTACCTTGACCTGCGCGTCCATCCGTCCGGCGACGACGAGTTCGCCGGCGGCGTTCACCCGGCCGCGGTCGCCCGTGCGGTACAGCCGCACCGGCGCGCCGTCGACCTCGACGGTCGTGAACTTCGCGTTCTCGGGGCCCGCGGCGCCCAGGTATCCGGCGCCGACGCCGGCCCCGGCGATGCAGATCTCGCCGTCCTCCCCCGGACCGACACCGCGCAGGTGCTCGTCGAGGAGGTGGATGTCGGTGTTGTACGCGGGCCTGCCGACCGGCGCGATGTCGTGCTCGCCTGGCCGGTACGCGGCGAGGTCGTACGAGGTCGCCACGTCCGTGCACTCGGCGACGCCGTACTGGTGCAGCAGGGTGCAGGTGTTGCCCTCGCGCCGCGCCCACTCGGTGAGCCGTTCGGCTTTCAGCGCCTCACCGCCGAAGAGCACGTAGTCGAGGCGGGTGAGCGCGTCGCCGCCCCGCGCGGTCTCCCAGTCCACCAGTACGTACAGCGTGCTGGAGGCGCAGTGCACCACGCGGATGTCGTGGTCGGTCAGGATGCGGTAGGCCATCATCGCGTCGAAGTTCCGGCTGGCCAGCAGGTACTGGGTGGCGCCGCAGAACAGCGGTGTCATCAGGGCGCGCTGGGAGAGGTCGAAGCCGAACGCGCTGACGACCAGGTTGTGCGACCCGCTGTGCAGGCCGTACTCGAGCTTCAGCCAGTTCATGAGGTTGAACCAGCCCTCGTGCCTGACCGCGGTCAGCTTCGGGGTGCCGGTCGAACCGGAGGTGAAGACGGCGTAGCAGACGTCGTCGCCCGTGACGGCGACGCCGGGAGAGTCCTCGGGAAGGGCTGCCAGCCGGCCGGAGAGCTGTTCGAGGTCGACGACGTCGACGGAGGCCGATGCGACCATCGGGGCCGTCGCGGGGGAGGCCACGATCAGGGCGAGTCCGGGGACCTGGCCCAGCAGCAGCTGGAGCCTCTCCGCCGGGTAGGCCGGGTCGAACGGTACGTAGGCCGCGCCCGCCTTCAGCGTGCCGAGGATGGCGACGAGCAGGTCGACGGAGTAGTCGAGGCAGACGCCGACCTTGGCGCCCCGGCCGTGTCCGCGCGCGACGAGGTAGTGCGCGAACCTGTTCGCCCTCGCGTCCAGTTCCGCGTACGTCACCTGCTGACCGGCCCGGACGACGGCGACGGCATCGGGAGTGGCCCGCGCGTTCGCCTCGAACTGGTGGTGGACGACGGGCGCCGCGGGCAGGGCGACCCGCTTTCCCTGAAGGATCATCAACTGACTCCGATGTGAAGGGTGTCCGGTCGGCCGGGCCGGGCGAAGGGCCTTGGGTCCTTGAGGCCTGGGGCCCGCAGCCTCGGGGGCCTCCGAGGCTTTTCGGGGCCTCTAGACGATCTGCCGTCCGACGATCTGCCGGCCGACGGTTTCGAGCGCCTGGGCCACCCACTGGTCCAGGGACAGACCGTGCGCGGCAGCGGTTTCCGCGTAGGACTCCAGCCGCCCGGCGGAGAGCTCGATGGTGAGGGTGGTGACCTTCCGCGGGCCTTCCCCGACGGCCGCCGTCCCGGCCGGCCGGGGTGTCTCCCGCGCCGCGCCGCCGCTGTCCGCGGGCGCCCCGTCCTGCTCGCTCTGCACGGCCAGAGCGGCACGGAGCGCCCTGCGCAGTTCGTTGCGCGACCACTTCTGCTGTTCGGCCTTGCGCAGCCAGTAGTCCTGCTCCGGCGGCGCGAGGCGGGTCACCTCGGCGTGGTGGGCGAAGCTGAGGGTGTCGTGCCTTCGGTGGTGCTCGAAACGCCGGGCCACCCACGCGTAGTTGCGCAAGGTCTGGTAATCGAGCCCCGTGCGCTCGATCGCCTCCTTGTACCGACGCCACCCGTAGGTGGTCTCGCCGAAGATCAGCCAGTCGGCGAGCCACCACGCCGAGGAGTTCACGAGCTCGCGCAGGCTGGTCCCGATCTCTTCCCAGGACCGCTCCGAGAGGTTCTGCGGGAAGACCATCCCCGACTTCCGCACGGTGGCCTGAGACCCTACGAAGGACAGGTGCACACCGCGCTGCGCCGGCTCACCGCTGTTCTCCGCCGGTCCCGCCTTCTGCCTGCTCGCGGTCCTCACAGCGCCCGTCACCGCCTTCATCTCCCCACTCAGAGTGTCCTGGTGTCCTGCCGGCCCGTTTCCGTGAGAGCGCCGCCGGTCAGTCCGCCGCCATGGCGTCCTGCAGGCTCTTGGGGCGCAGGTCGGTCCAGTTCTGCTCGACGTACTCCAGGCACTCGGCCCTGGCCGCCTCGCCGAAGACCACCCGCCAGCCGGCGGGCACCTCGGCGAAAACCGGCCACAGGGAGTGCTGCTCCTCGTCGTTGACCACCACGTGGAAGCGGCCGTCCGTGTCATCGAAGGGGTTCGTGCTCAACTGGCACCGTCCTTGTACGTCATGGGGTGACCCAGGATGGGAAACCGCCGGGCCGGGTACGGGAAGGCGCCGGGCGCGGATCCGCCGCCCGGCGTCCGTCCGGGTCCGCCGGGACACTCCGGTGTCCGGTCGACAGGACACCCGGTGCCGGTGGCGGCCCCGGCGATCCGACGTCACCGTAGGGATCCGGCCGCCGGCGCTACAAGGCGGCGCGTCCACCGGCCGCCCCGCCCGCCACCCGCGTCTGCACCCCGCCCGGATCCTCTGTACCGCACCGGTTTCCTGTGCCACGATGCCGCGCTCGCGGGTCTGCCGGGCACCCGAGAAGCACCGACCCCAGGGAGAGCGATGGACAGCACCCGACCTGACTTGCGCCTGTTCGTCCTGCACCACGCCGGGGGCTCCCACATGCTCTACCGGCACTGGCCGGCCGCGCTGCCGCAGACGTGGGACGTGACCCTGCTCGACGCCCCGGGCCACGGTCTGCTCCTCGACCTGCCGCAGATCAGCGACGCGGGCCTGCTCGCCGACTTCCTGCTGCGCGGCATCGAGCCCGGACCCGACGTGCCCTACGCCCTGTTCGGGCACAGCATGGGAGCCCTCGTCGCGTACGAGATGACGCGGCGGGCCCCGGCCCTGGGCCTGCGGCCGCCGGTGTGGGTCGGTGTCTCCGCACGGACCGCGCCGCAGCCCGCGGGACCCGGGCAGCGCTACCACGAGCTGCCCGACGCCGAGCTGCGCACCCGGCTGGAAGAGCTCGACGGCACGCCCCACGGGATCTTCGACGACCCCGGGCTGTGGGCCCTGTACGCCCCGGTCATCCGGGCCGACCTGCGCCTGGTGGAGAACTGGCGCCCCGATCCCGGCGCCGGTCCGCTGCCCGTGCCGCTCTCCGCCTACGCGGGCGGCGGGGACCACACCGCCTCACCGCGGCGGATGGCCGGCTGGGCGGAGCACACGGAGGACTTCCTGGGCCTGCGGGTCTTCGACGGCGGCCACTTCTACTTCCAGGACGATCCCGCCCCGCTGCTGCGGCAGATCGAGCGGGACGCGACGGCCGCGCTCGAAACGGCCCGTGCAACGGCGCGCGAAACGACGCATGTAAAGCCAACTGCCCAACCTGTGAGCTGAGTTGACTCCTCGCCCGCCTGTTGCCGCCCAAGCTCTCCGTACGCGGCGAAGCTGACCTACTCTCCACCCACGCACCGCACAAGTACGGAATCAGCCATGTGCGGACGGACCCCAGGAGCGGGAAATGACGATGGCGGCATGGAAGAGACCAAGGGCCTGCGTGGTCGGTCTGGCGGCGGCGGCACTCACGGCCACCGTCCTCACGGGTCCCGCGCGGGCAGCCGGGGACCCGGCCACGAAGGCGACCGGCCACCAGGCCACGCAGCACGCGATCGAGGCGGCGGTCGCCGCCGGTGTCCCCGGCGTCACCGCCGAGGCCCGGGACGCGAGCGGAGTCTGGAAGTCCGCAACGGGCGTGGGCAATCTGAAGACGGGTGCGCCGCGCGGCGTGAACGACCGGTTCCGCACCGGCAGCATCACCAACACCTTCGTGGCGACGGTCCTCCTCCAGATGGAGGCCGAGAAGAAGCTCAGCCTCGACGACACCGTGGAGCGCTGGCTGCCCGGCGTCGTCACGGGCAACGGCAACGACGGCCGCGCGGTCACCGTACGGCAGCTGCTCAACCACACCAGCGGCCTGCCCGACTACCTCGCCGACGAGACGTACTACACGACGTACACCCTGGGCAACGGCTTCCTCCAGCACCGGTACGACACCCTCACGCCCGCGCAGCGCCTCACGGTGGCCTTCTCCCGCGCGCCGCTGTTCCAGCCCGGCGCCCGGCACGCGTTCTCCCACACCAACGACATCCTGGCCGCGCTCATCCTCCAGAAGGTGGGCGGCCGGTCGTACGAGAGCGAGGTCCGCAGGCGCATCATCGAACCCCTGGCCCTGACCGCGACCTCCAACCCCGGCACGGCCACCGGTCTGCCCCAGCCGAGCAGCCGCGGCTACTCCAAGCTCTTCTACAACACCCAGCCCGACCGGCTCGACGACGTCACCGAGCTGAACGGTTCGCAGGGCTGGGGCGACGGCGACATCATCTCCAGCGCGGCCGACCTGAACCGTTTCTACGGGGCGCTGATGGGCGGACGGCTGCTCCCGGCCAGGCAGCTCGCGGAGCTGACGACGACCGTCGTCAACCCCGACTTCCCGATCTCGTCCTACGGCCTCGGCGTCGAGCAGCTCGCGCTGGGCTGCGGCACGACCATCTGGTACCACGACGGCGGCATGGTCGGCTGGCTCACGCTGTCCGCCTTCACCAAGGACGGCCGCCACCAGCTCACGTTCAACTACAACGGCGACTGGGACGCATCGGGGATCATCCCCGTCCTCGACGCCGAGTTCTGCGATCCGACGTCCGGCTGACCTGGAGGGTTCATGACAGTGCGAGCGGCCGTGGCCGGAGCGAGCGGTTATGCGGGGGGCGAACTCCTCCGCCTGCTCCTGGCCCACCCCGAAGTGGAGATAGGTGCCCTGACCGGGCACTCCAGCGCGGGACAGCCACTGGGCACAGTGCAGCCGCACCTGGCCGCACTGGCCGAGCGGGAGGTGCGACCCACCACCGCCGACGCCCTGCGAGGGCACGACGTCGTCTTCCTGGCCCTGCCGCACGGCAGGTCTGCCGCCGTCGCGCGGCAGCTGGGCGAGGAGACGCTCGTCATCGACTGCGGCGCGGACTTCCGCCTAGCGGACGCGGGCGACTGGGAGACGTTCTACGGCTCGCCGCACGCGGGCACCTGGCCCTACGGCCTGCCCGAACTGCCGGGCGCGCGCGCCCTGCTGGCGGGCGCCCGGCGCATCGCGGTGCCGGGCTGCTACCCGACGGCCGTGACGCTGGCGCTCTTCCCCGCGTACGCGGCGGGGCTGGCCGGGCCCGAGGCGGTGGTCGTCGCGGCGTCCGGCACGTCCGGCGCCGGGCGCACGCCCAGGGCGGACCTGCTCGGCGCGGAGGTCATGGGATCCATGCGGCCGTACGGCGTCGGGGGCGGCCACCGGCACACGCCCGAGATGGTGCAGAACCTCAGCGCCGTGGCGGGCCGCCGGGTCGCCGTCTCCTTCACCCCGACCCTGGCCCCCATGCCGCGGGGCATCCTCGCCACCTGTTCCGCCGCGGCGCTGCCCGGGGTCGGCGCGCACGACGTACGGGCCGCGTACGAGAAGGCCCTGTCCGACGAGCCGTTCGCCAGGCTGCTGCCCGAGGGCCAGTGGCCCAGCACCTCGGCCGTGTACGGCTCGAACGCCGCCCACATCCAGGTGACCCTTGATGCGTCGGTCGGCCGGATCATCGCGGTCAGCGCCATCGACAACCTCACCAAGGGCACCGCGGGCGGCGCCGTCCAGAGCATGAACACCGCCCTCGGGCTGCCCGAGGGGCTGGGTCTTTCCACGAACGGAGTCGCACCGTGAGCGTCACAGCCGCACGAGGCTTCACGGCGGCGGGCGTCGCCGCGGGGATCAAGGAGAACGGCGACCGGGACCTGGCTCTCGTCGTCAACCACGGGCCGGAAGGGGCCGCGGCGGGCGTCTTCACCTCCAACCGTGTGCAGGCCGCTCCCGTCCAGTGGTCGCGCCGCGCCCTCGCGGACGGCAGGATCCGCGCGGTCGTGCTCAACTCCGGCGGCGCCAACGCCTGTACCGGACCGCAGGGCCACCAGGACACGTACTCCACCGCCGGGGAGGCCGCAGGGCTGCTCGGCCTCGACCCGGGCGACGTGGCGGTCTGCTCCACCGGACTCATCGGCGTGCCGCTGCCCATGGACCGCCTGCTGGCCGGCGTCCGCGGCGCCGCCGCCCTGCTGTCCGGGTACGGCGGCGGCGACGCGGCCCTCGCCGTCATGACCACCGACACGGTGCCCAAGACGGCCGCCGTCACCCGGGGCGGGTGGACCGTCGGCGGGATGGCCAAGGGCGCGGGCATGCTCGCCCCCGGGCTCGCCACCATGCTCGTCGTCCTCACCACGGACGCCGCCGTGGACAGCGCGGCCCTGGACATGGCGCTGCGGGACGCCACCCGCCGCACCTTCGACCGGATCGACTCCGACGGCTGCATGTCCACCAACGACACCGTGCTGCTGCTCGGCTCCGGCGCGTCCGGGATCACCCCGGACAAGGCGGAGTTCGCCGAAGCGGTACGTACCGTCTGCGACGACCTCGCCCGCC
>NZ_JAFLRJ010000818.1 GCF_017315755.1 Streptomyces beijiangensis | reverse complement strand
GCGGCGGGCGGCAACAAAGGGCTGCGATCGGTCACTTGGGTCACACGGTCATGCTCCCAATGACCGACACATTCATGGCGCAACAGGCAAAGAGCCGTCGTGTCACCCAATATACGGTTATGTACTTTTCTGCCCGCCGTTCGATCGCGGTGAGTCCCTCATGACCGAACTGCCGTCCCCCAAGGAGCGGCGCAGGCTGCGCGAGGCGAAATCCCTGACAGAGGAGCAGCTCGCGGTGGCCCTCGGCGTC
>NZ_JAFLRJ010000817.1 GCF_017315755.1 Streptomyces beijiangensis | reverse complement strand
GCGGCGAGCTCGGTCGAGGTCGCCGTGGTGCCGGGTGAGGCCTTCGGGACCCCTGGCTACCTGCGGCTCTCGTACGCCCTGGGCGACGAGGACCTGATCGAGGGCGTCTCGCGGCTGCAGAAGCTGCTGGGCGAGGCGCGCGACTAGTTCGTACGCAACTAGTTCGTACGGAAATAGAAACGGGTCCGCGGCTTCGGCCGGGGACCCGTTTCTTCGTTCGGGCAACTACACATAAGGG
>NZ_JAFLRJ010000816.1 GCF_017315755.1 Streptomyces beijiangensis | reverse complement strand
CCCTGCGGCGGCCGCGCTGCGGGGCGGGGACGGTCGGCTTCGTCGGCACGATGGACTCCCTGGACTCCCTGGGTGGCGTTGGTACAACCCTGTACATAACGGGGAGAGGGCATCTCCGGTCACTGTGGGCCGCGTGGGCCGCCGCGCCGGGGCCCGCGAAGACTGTGGGACAAAGCTGTAAATGCCAACAGGCATTGCCTAAGGGGGGCCCGCTCGTGCATGCTCCCTGGAACGCCGGAGTGGTTCGGCTGGCTCTGGGCAGGAGAGGAGTGTCGCCGTACCCTTGGGGGTATGGGGTTGGGAAGATGATTCCCGGACACAACTCCACTGCCAGATAGGTTTTGCTCTCCCCGTTCCCTCCTCAGAGGATCTCCTTCGCCGAGACGCCGATGGCCGGTTACGAATACTCCGAACCCGCGGACCGCAAGCAGGTTGCCGACCCCTCGTCGGACCTCCAGGCGGCAGAAGAGACACGTCACGCCTGCGACCCTGCCTTCAGGCACGGAGTCGTCGTCGGCTTCGACGGGTCGACCTCCAGCGAGCGTGCGCTCGCCTACGCCATCGGCATGGCACTCAGGTCCGGCTCCGGCCTGATCATCGTCCATGTCGCCAACCGGCTCCCGACCACGGTGTGGGCGGGCTGTGAGCCGCCTGTGTTCGTGGACGTCCCTGATCACCGCACC